>DAIQOA010000106.1:5446-15015 GCA_036788095.1 bacterium
GCGGCCGGTTCGAAGCGTCGGCCGCTGCCGGGCCGTCGGGCCTGCCCTCTGGCCTGGGCGGCCGCATGGTAGAATCGGGGCCGCCGGGATCTCCAGGACCGCGGCGGTCGCCCAGTTGGCTCTGGGCTGGATTTAGTTTCCAGGTTCCGGAAAAATCGGTTTTGTCCTGGCTGGTGCAGGCCATGCCCATGGCAAAGGGTATCAACAGGGCGCAGATCGTTTTCATAATCGCCTCATTAAATGTGTAAAGATCTTTGCGGACAAGACGTATCTGCTTGCGATTTGTTCCGGTGTTTTTTATTTTATGCCATTCGCCATCTTGTAACCTTCGAGGAACTCTGTGCGCATTCCGATGAATATCTTGTTTCTGGTGATCGTGTTGATCTGCCTGGAACGGGTGGTCAGCCTGGCGATCAAAGGCGACCTGTTCAAACCCGGCGCCCTGCAGGACTCTTTCAGAGAACTGGGCAAGACGGTCTGGCTGGGTATGCGACTGTTCGTGATCTTTTGGATTCTCTACCTTGCGTTTTTATACTGGGTGCAACACCGGCCCTGAGCAAACGCCACTCCTTTTCAATCCCGCCCGCGCGATAACATGCCGGCCTGATCAAACTCGGCTTCAAACGAGCCGTCATCCAAATCAAGATGCTGCAGCAATTCCAGGCTGGACAAAAGCGCCTCCCGTTCACCGGTGCGCACAAAGTGGGTCATCCAATGGCGCAGATAGGTGCGCAGCGTCTGCTGGTCCGCCTCGGTCATGGGCAAATTTAACGCCCGCAGCTCTTGCAGCAATCCCTGGCTTTCCGCCCATTGTCCATGGCGGCCGTATTGATTGAGCGCGGCGAACAGGGCAACGCGGCAATTCTGCGCCAGCGAGCTCTCCCGGCGATAGCGATAAAACCCGTCCGCTAGCACGGTGAAGGCCTCATAGAACAAACCCTTGTCGAACAACGCTCGTCCCCAGCGATGGTAGAGATTGATTTCAAAGTCGATGTTGGAGCGTGAATCCCGGTTGAATTGCTGCGCCAGCAGAACGAATGGGTAAGCGCGGTCGAACGCTTCTTCCTTTGCCGCCAGATAGGCGCGGTTGTAGGCCAGCAATCCCAAGAGCTCGGTGTTGCTGATCACCCGGCCGTTGGAATTTTCGTGCGCATAGATGCGATCCAATCCGATCTGCGCCGCGCGATGGTCAGGATAAAACTGCAACAGATAGCGCGAGTACTCGGCCAGGTTTTGGGTGATGTTGAATCCCATGGGCGTGGTGTTCTCCACCATCAGGCGCCGGTCGAAATGGGTAAAGACGGTGTAGGTGTGGGTGGGGGTTTCAAACGCCTCGGTGGGCCAGCCCAGATCGGCGCACACGAGGTTGTAGAGAATGGTGCCGGCCACGCAGTTGAACTGCTTGTGGCGGATCACGTCCAGCAGCGTGGTGGCCTGCTCCCGGTAGGTGATCAGCCAGGAGCTGTGCAGGAAGCCGAACACCTTGGCCGCGGAGCCTTCGCGGTCAAAGGGATCGAGATGATACTCTTTGATCTGGCCCAGCAGAGTGCGATACCAGTTCATCGTCACTGCGAGGGAATCCTCCGTGTCTGCGCCGGAGAGGATGAACGCCGCCTCGACCAGGGAAAAGCGATCCAGGCGTTCGTCCTGGATGTCCTGCTGCAAGGCCGCCTGCAGATCGAGGGCGGTCGCGGCGTTGGTCGGGCCCCAGCAGAGGGCGGCGAGGAGGAGAAGAGATTTTTTCAACCGGTTCATGCCCGCGGACGCTCAGCGGAGCGCGTTCTCGATGGCCCGGGTCATCTCCTCGCTGTCGGGCTTGACCTTGGGCTCAAAGCGCGCTACCACTTGCCCTTTGCGATCGAGGAGAAATTTGGTAAAGTTCCATTGGATCGCGCCGCCGAATCCCGGATTGGTCTTTTCGTCGGTGAGAAAACGATACAGCGGATGGATGTCCTCGCCTGCCACGGATATCTTGGAGAACAGGGGAAAAGTGACGCCATAGGTGGCGCTGCAGAATACTTTGATGTCGGAATCGCTTCCCGGCTCCTGGCCTTTGAAATTGTTGGCGGGAAATCCCAGGATCTCTAATCCCTGAGCATGGTAGGTCTCGTACACTTGCTGCAGGGCTTCGTACTGCGGCGTCAGCCCGCAACGGCTGGCGACATTGACGATCAAAACCGCTTTGCCGCGATAGCGCGTGAGGGACTGCTCTTCGCCGTCAATGGTGCGCATGGTAAAATTCAACGCGCCGCCGGGGCCGCTGGATTTGCAGCCGGGAATGCCGGCGGCCAACGCCAACGCGATCAGGATCAGTGCAACGGTGTTTTTCATCGGGTTTCTCCGAATGTTTTCTCTTACAACACAGCGGCCCGGTTTTTATTCCGCGCGGCCAATTCAGTAAATGGGAAACAGAACAAAAATGAGCGGATCCCATATCATGTGCGACAGCAGAACCGCCGGCAATCGGCCGGTGAGGGCGTAAAGACCGCCCCAGAAAACGCCGCACACCAGCGCCGCCAATACCAGCACCGGATTGGCGGTGCAGAGATGCACCGCCACATACAGAGCGGTGGTGATCGCCAACGCCGTCCACTTGCCCAAGCGGTGGTGAAAAAACCTTTGCACAAAACCGCGCCAGTAGAATTCCTCGCCAAAGCCGATGGGAAAAAAGAGCAGTCCGGCCACGGCCGCCGGCGGCAAGCTGCCGCGATTGGCATAGATGCTGCCGATATTTTGGCTTTTATGGATCCCCAGCCCAGGCAGCCATTTTTCGATCAGCGACAACGCTTCGTTGCCGACAAAGAAAATCAAGTACAACGCCAGGGCGGAGCCGATGCCGATGAGCACATCGCTTCGGGTGGGCCGCAGATCCGCTTTTTTCAACGAGCCGCAGGCCAGGGTGATGCCGCTCAGCAGCAGGGTGTTGAAACTCATCATCAGCCAAAAGTTGAACGGCTGCACCACGAATACGAGGAACCAGAGAACAAAAGCGAGAAGCACGCTGAGCCAGACGCATTTTTTCATAGCCAACGGCTCCCCAGCAGACCGAGCAGCAGCAGCAGACTGAATGCGCCGTGCAGCTGCGCCGTGGCGGCATCGATCATGGCGAACTGATTTTGCGAGATGTCTGCTTTATGATGAACCCGCGCAATCAATTTCAGCGCCAGCGGCAGGGACAGAAAAGTGAGCAGGGTCAGCCACGACAATCCGGCCAGCCCGATGAGGATCAGGACCAGAGCATAGGCGCCAAAGACCAGCGCATAGTACATCTTTTTCGCCGCCGCCTCGCCGATCAGGATGGGGATGGTTTTGATATCCACCACCAGATCGTTTTTGATGTCGCGCAAATTATTGCTGTGCAACACGGCATCCACCAAAAACGAGACCGGCAGGGCGTAGAGCACCGGCTGCCAGGCGAAGCGACCGGTCTGCACCATGTAGGCGCCGAGGGTCATGGCGGAGCCAAAGGCGATGAAAACCGCCACATCGCCGAGCGCATGATATTTGAAATGAAAAGGTCCGATGGTGTAAAAAAAGCCGAGAACGCCGCCCAGGGCGATGAGCCAGAGCAGCGCCGTTCCGTTGGGCGCAGCCCAGACCAGGTAGGCGCCGATGAGCGCGGCCAGGCTGTACAATAGGGCGGACCAGCGCAGCAATTTCTCCGGTTCGATGAGCTTGGCCACCAGCACGCCGCTGGAGCCGTAGGTGCCCTCGCGGTCCACTCTCTTTTTATAATCCGCATAATCAGATAACGTGTTGGCCGCCGCATGGGCGATCACGCAGCCGAGCACGGTCAGGATGAAATGAAACCAGTTGAACGATAGAGTGGGGACCTGCAGGACCGCCAGCAGACTGCCCAGCAGCGGCGGCGCCACGCTCATGGTAAAGGTGAACGGTCTGACCGATTGCCAATAGACTCTTGGCTGCGTCATGTTTTCTCTCCTTGGGATATCTCGTTTATTTTCTCCGCAACCACCAGGTGAACCAAACCGAAGAAAAAGGGGTGAATATCGACCGCCTGCAGCCCGCTGGCGGTCAACACCTCCATCATCGCTTGCGGCGTGCGGAAAGCGTACATGGATTCCATCAAATAGCGATAGGGCTTCGCCTGGCCGGTGATCAGGGCGCCGACGGCCGGGGCGATGATTTTTTTATAGACCTGCAGCAAGCCATGGCTGAATCGGTTCTGCGGCTTGTAAAAGTCCAGTAGATAGATGCGGCCGCCGGGTTGCAGTACGCGCCGGCATTCGTCCATATCCTGTTGCAGCCGGACGAAATTGCGCACGCCGAATGCGCAGGTGACGGCGCCCACGGAAGCGTCGGCTAGGGGAAGCCGGTTGACCGCGCGGACTGGGTGAAAGCGGCTCCAGTCGCAGCGTTTTTTCTTGTCCGCAGCCAGGGCGAGCATCTCCGCAGAGGGATCGCTGCCAATGACCAAAGCCTGTCGGACTTTAAGAATAGCGGCGGCCATATCGCCGGTGCCGCAGGCCAGATCCAGCACCGGCGCGTTCCAGCCTCGTTGCTGGCAGTATGCCGCGACGCGATGGGCGGTAACGCGACGCCAGCGGCGATCCAGTCCCATGCTGGCCAGGTGATTGAAACGATCATAGTTTTTTAAAAACCGGCCGGAGAACTCGAAATGGGTGTAGGCCTTCATTTTGTTTTGACCAGGAATTTACCGTGCGTGTACGAGCCGTCCATCCAATCGATTTTTTCCTTGACGCGCATGAAACTCATGCCGACAAAGCGCGGATTGCGGCTGAGGGCCGCGATATAGTCGCCCAGAGGCTGGTCCAGCACCTTTTTCGCCGACAGGCTGGCGTGACGGAAATAGGGTTTGCCCTCTTTTTTAATGATCAACAGCATGTGGGCGGAAAAAATACCCGGCTGGTTCTGAATGAGACTGACGATGTCGCCGTCCTGCAGCGCCTTGGCATGTTTCTCCACCTGGTCCAGCGGAAGGTAGGCGATCGTCGCGGTTCGGTCCGGCAGCAGCACCGGGATGTCGCTGATCGATTTGCCGGCAATGAAATTTTTGTGGCTGATGGTGCGCGTGGACCAGCGCACGTCCTTAGCGCCGACTTTTTTAGTGATCTCCTCCAGACACCACTTGTTGGCCGGCAGCCAGTCCACCATGGTGTAGTGGTTGCGAGTGGCCATGGAGATGATGCCCTGGCGATAGCGAATGTGCTGCAGCACATTGAAAAATTCTTCGTAATAGTCCGACAGCGAGAGGGCCAACACGATCTCACAATAGGTCATACAGTTCACCTGGCGCAGGTTCAGCAGCGGCTGGGTCTCGTAGCGGCCGTGTTCGCCCTCTCCTTCACAGACCAGCTCATAGGGCGCGTCGAGAAACCGTTCCGAATAGTAGGCCATGCGTTGCGCCGGTTCAGCGAGGGCGACGCGGACCCGGCGGATGTCCTGATCGATCTCAGCGATCGTCATCTGGTAATATGGTTTTTCCGTTTTAGCTTGTGCGAAAACCAGGCCCGGGATCAGGGAAAATAAAAGCCGGTTCATTTTCATTGCCGCAAACCTCTTTTAATTACTGTTGTGCAAATAAAAGTTCGATGTGCGCCCGGCCGGTGAACGGTTCAATGCGCACGCTCTCGGTGGCCGGATCATAGACACCGCCCTGCACCGACTCGGCGGTCTGCCGATTCGGGTGCGGCAGCCGGATCACCACGCACGCGGGCGTGCGCTCGGAAGTGCATTCGATGTCCGCGACGATTCTGTTTTCGCCAAGGCGTGACGACGCCTCCAGGGAGAGTGGACCGAAATAGGAGGCGACGTTTTTCAGACGAATCTGTTTGCCTGGTTGCAGATAGCTGCGCGGAATGCCCGACAGCAGGTTCAGGGTTGTCCCTGCTTCTCTGTACAACATCCAGCGGGTTTGCATGAGAAACCAGCCCTCCTCATGCGTCTTGTGCGGACTGACTTCGTACAGATGCTCCCAGAAGGTGTAGGTTTGCCGGTCCACCAGCGCCGCCACCGTATTATAATAGGCTTTGAGAAAGGCCGCCGGCTCGCTGCGTTGCAGATGCACCAGAGGATGGCGGCTGTAGTAGGGTTGACTGAATGCCGCGTTGTGCAGCGTCATCAGATCGTTATGGAACTGCAGCATACACTCCGCCGCCGGCTCCCTTGCGTCAATGACCTCTTGCAGAACCAGATAAAGCGGTCCGAGCAAAGAGTCGCGCGTGATCATGGCGCCGTGGGTGAACCAGGCGCCGCCGTCGGCGTGCAACGCCAGGGGACCGCGGTACTCAGCCCAGGGCGCCAGAGTCGGGCGCCAGGTACCGTCCGCCAGCGGGATGACCGGCGATTTCGCCAGCCCCTCGAACACCGCGGTGCGGATATCCCGGCGCAGGTCCGCCGCTTCCTGTCGCCAGCGCTCGGCCTGAACCGGATCGACGTTTTGATACATTTCCGCCGCCCGGCTGAGGCCAAGATAAGCGTACCCGCTCAACATGAAAGAGTGAAAGGGATCCTCCGGATCCGCGGTCTTACCTTCCAGCATGCCGTAGCCTCTGCCGCGCAGTTCTTCACGCAGATTGCGCCGGCGCCACGCGATGAGATAGTCGCACGCTTTGGTGACCCGGGGCGCGATTTGGCGCAACCATTGTTCATCGCGGCTGTAACGATAGTGCTCGCCCAGGCTCCACAGCACCGCGCCGGTCTCCAGCATATAACCGCCAAAGTTCTGCATCATGCCGTCGTCGTGTTGTTTGTCGAGAAAATAGGTCAATGCGCGGCGGGCGATGTCGTGCCGGCCCATGGAGTCAAAGGTCTGAATGATGGGCGCGCTTTCCGAGCCGATGGGACAATAGACGCCGATGGCCGGCGCCAGCGTACCGTCCGGCTCCAACCCATAGGTGATCAGATCGAGGTGCAATAACCCGGCGCGGATCATCTCTTCGATGCGTTGCTCCGGCAGCTCGATTTGGGCGGCGGCAGCCAGTTTGGCTTGCCAAAAGCTCCGGCAATCCGCCAGCGCCTGATTAAAATCGATCCCCTGCAACGCTCGTGCGCGTTCCTCCGGGATCGGGCGATTGGGGATCGCCATGATCAGCTCAATGCGGCCGCCCGGCTGCAGCAACACCGACACCTCTTCGTTCCGCAAAGGGCTGTCCTGCAACCGGGAGGCGGCAAAGACGCGGCCGGTTTTATAGGAAGAGAGGCCGGTGGCCGGGTTCAGCGCCCATTGATCCGGTTTGATCGATAACGGGGTCGCTGGCTTTAGAAAGGCATAGCGCGGCGTCTGCGCCGTGTTCTCCGCGGTCACGCGCAGGAACAGAACGGCCTCCTCCGCCTGGTTCATCTCAACCGGCTCCAGGCGCTTGAAGGCCGTTTGCTGTTCCGCGGTAAACATATGGCCGGCGCTGTAGCCATCGGCCACGAGAAAATGGGTGCCGCGCAGAGCCCCTGACTGCAGCCGCTGTTTTTCCATTCCGGCGAAGGCGGTCAATTCGTAGCGAATGCTTTCATCCATCAACGTTCCATGCAGGATCGGCAGACAGCCCTCATCCAGCCGGCGGCTGATGCAAGTCTGAACGCCCCATCCCCGGCCCATAAGGAACTGATAGCGGGCCGGCCGGTCGTTGGTCTCCGACAATCGGACTTCGGTTCCAGCCATACGCGGCTGCACCCAGTCCAGCCGTTCACTGACAGCGAACGTCCGCATGTCGCGGCTCAATCCCAGCCAGGTCTGGCAGCTCATCTCCTGGGTTTGGGAGGCGGCATGGGCAAAGGATTCTTCCGGCGCCTGGTTGATCTGCGCTAATTTGCTCAGCCAACCGCGTTCGCGTATCTGTGATTCGATGGCGGAATAGTCGCGCGGATCCTGGGCCTCAGTCACCGCCAGGCCAAAGAAGGGCAGAAAGACCGGATGGTCGCGATGAACATCGCGGAGAAAAAAGCTGCAGGAATCCCGGTCGGTCTGCAGGCTGATCAATGCGGCCGGATATTCGTCCGCCTGGACGGTCACCGCGAGGGCAAAAGGAGCCCGGGTTGCAGCGGAAAAGCGATCTCCGTTTGTTTTCCCTTTGCCAAGAACCACGCGCGACGACCGCAGCAGGCCGTTGCTGACATGGATCGATCCGGAGCGCGGCGCCTGATGCCAGACGATTTTCAGCGAACGGATTTCGGCCGCATGAAGGGAAATTGCAAAGAGAAGCGGGATGATAGGTAAAAGATGCCGGCAACGGTTCATGGATGATTTATGTTTTCCTGTCATGAAGGGCTTTGGTTTTTCGGGCAATGGTTCGTTATGTGATTATTTGATGAAAAGGTACTCTATCTAAAAGTAAAAATCAATAATTAAACAGCTCGTGGGCCGATGTTGGCGGATAAGGCTGCTGACTGGTTGGGGCTGTTCGCTAGACAGGCGGATTGCGCTGCATAGACCTCGGAAATCTGAAATAAAATCAGAAACCTGAGGCCTGTAAGGGCGGTTGCGGCTGGACGCAGGTTGCTCATGGTATTTGCCCTGACAATCAAATGATTAATTTTATAGCAATTAACATGAAAAATCGTCTTGCGGGAACCAGGGCGCCATCGTTTAAGTATGGCATTCAAGTTGCATAGTGCGGAGTATGACAAGGATCGTTACAAGCCATTGGAAAAAGGGATTCCTGCGTATCCTGTTGATGAGTGTGCCGGCGGTTGTGGCCGGATGCAGCGATGAAGGAGTGATCAATTCGCCGGTGGCGGCGCCTCTGCCCGTTCAGCGGATCAACCGCATCGTGGTTGACGAGCGCACGGTAACAATGGAGGTGACCTGCTCGACGCCCGATCCCTGTCACGCCTATCTCTGGACTGAGAGAACGATTCAGGGCACGGATTATTATTACTGGATTTTCGGCAGATCAACCGGCCACGGGCCCTGTCCCTGCGTGGTCGGCTCCATCGAGGTACCTGTGTCCATCACCACTCCGCGCGCCGGCCATTATGGTCTTCATTTCTGGACCTACAATGGGACAAGCGTGGACACGAGCATTGCCGTTTCCCGTACCTTTTAATCATTATTAACACTCTGCGAATGAAAAAAAACAGACAAAAAATATTCCAAAGGCCGTTGTGGTTGGATGGGCTGCTTGTAATAATGATCAAATTTAAAGGTTTTTTCGTTATAATTGCTGTAATTTTTGAAGTAATTACCTCATGTAAATCTTCGACTGAACCAAAGCTGGAATTTCCAAATACACTTTGAAAATTAGAGTCCTTTGACTACCAAGGCAGTATCACGAAACCACCAAATAACCAAATATATACAATCAAATTCAATTATGATGGTACTGCAAATGGCAAATGTCACTGCAATGATTTCTATGTTAGGTATATCATCATGAGAGAAAATAATTCATTATTTTTAGATCAATTTGTAATAACAGAAAAAGCATGTGGTGGTGATCGATCCATCAGCGATAAATTCGTACAATGGCTCAAAGATTCAAAATCTTATGAAATAGTAAAAGGTAAACTCCTGCTATATTCCCCAAATAATGCTAAATTGATTTTTAAAGGCGAATTATAATTGCCGGGCAACTAAATTTTATATTAATTAA
>DAIQOA010000107.1:0-14554 GCA_036788095.1 bacterium
GAATGATTTTCTTCATTATCAGGGGCTGAAGTCCTTTTTTAAACCGTTTCTCCACTTGTGAAGCGACCACGGCGTTCAGGGCGCCATAGAGCCTTACGGTTTTACCACAGACGTTCTTCAGGGCGCCGGGATAAGCCATACGCCGATCATGGAGATCACGCCGGGTGAAAAAGATGCGGTTCCCTGGTTCGATACGCGCATCGGCCCAAAGCGCTATTTGGCCTCCGGAGCCCATCTGTACGGGAAAAAAGTGGTGGGCGTTGAAGCCTACACCTATATCCATTGGGAGCTGTACCGCTCCGCTCTGGCAGAGCTCAAAATCGCCAGCGACGGCTTTCTCACCGCCGGAGCGAACAAGTTTTATCATCTCGGCTACAGCTATTCCCCTGAACGCCGGCTCACCCCGTCGCGCATCGTACCGTGGGAAGCGGTGATCAACCATCTCAATATCTGGTGGCCGTACTATCCTTTGTTGTCGGACTATATCACCCGCTGCTGCTATTTATTGCGTCAGGGCGATCCGGTCGCCGATGTGGCGGTCTATTCTCCATTAGCCAACCAATGGACACAGGATGTTTTTAACGCCAGAAAATGGACCCGGGAATTTGACTGGGGCGATTTGGGCAAATTGTTGATCGCCAACGGCTATAACTTTGACCTGATCAATGATGATGTGCTGCTCCATCATGCGCGCATTCATGATGGAAAAATTCTCACCGGATCGTCCTCTTATTCCATTCTGCTTCTGCCCAATATTCACTCCCTGCCGATGGAAAGCCTCGAATGGATTAAAGAGTTTACCGCACAGGGAGGGGTGGTTATCGCCCTGGAGCGCATTCCGGAATATTCTGTGGGGTTGGTGGAATACAGGCAAAAGGATAAACGGGTCAAGGAACTGGCTGCCGAGATGTTCAGCCAGCCATCGCACCGGAATGATACGGCCGAACAAGCGTACGGAAAAGGCTGGACCTATTTCATCCGGCAGGTCATGTATCGCCGGGATATGCTGGACCGGCGCAGCAGCGCCCTCGATCCGTTTGTCAATACACTGCGCCATCATCTGCACCCGGATATGAGCATCGATTTCACCCATGAGGGATGGCGCGAGAATGATGGTTTAAGTTTCGTCCACCGGAAGATCAATGATGAAGACCTCTATTTTGTCAGCAACATTCGAATGCAGCCGCTCACCCTGCCGGTTACTTTTCGCGTGAAGGACAAAATCCCCAGCCGCTGGAACCCCTATAGCGGTGAAATTTCCCCCCTTTTCATTTACTCGCAATCAGCAGCGGGCACAACCGTGCCGCTTTCCCTGGCGCCCTACGAGTCTTTGATTCTGGTTTTTTCACCCGCTGCCGACAGCCCGCATGTGCTTCAAACCGACCTGACCGAAATCACTGATGTTCAATCCGGCCGGATTCAAGGTCTGGCGGATCACAACGGACTGCATCACCTCCTGGTCGAGCAGAACGGCATCGCCAAGAATCACCAGGTAGAGATACGGGATTTGCCTTCTAGTCTGACCCTCAGCGGTCCCTGGAACCTGGTTCTGCAGGCGGATGATTTTGGCCGCTTGGATACAACTCTTACCGCCCTGGCCTCATGGACAGCCAATGCGGCCACCCGCCATTTCAGTGGCACCGGACGCTATGAGCTTGAATTCACACTCACGGCCGATTATTTGACGTCAGATTTGCGCCTTTTCCTTGATGTCGGTCAGGTAGGGAATATCGCTGATATCAGGGTGAACGACCGGGCAGCCGGCGTGATCTGGATGCCGGGGCAACAGTCCGATATCACTGGTTTGGTTAAAAAAGGCAGAAACCGGCTTGTGCTGCAAGTTACCAATACCCAGATCAACCAGGTTGCCGGCATGCGAGAGCCGCCTCCGGTGCCGGAGAACCTGATCGAACATTATGGTCAAAAGGGCAGCTGGTACTCTGCTCAGGCCCGTGGTCCTATCGGATTCAAGCCCTTGCCTGCCTCTGGACTGCTTGGGCCGGTGCGGATCTTGCCACTAAAAACAGCCGTCTTGGTTTTTAATTAATAATATGCCAAAGTATCGGCATTAAAAGGTTATACTCGGCTTATTTCGACCAATACTTGAAGCCATGGGAACGGATTTGGCACAGAAAGGAACCTTATGAACATGCAATTCAGCTTTTTTGATAATGCCGTGTTGGTTCTATACCTGGCAGGCATGGTATTTTTAGGGACCCGTTTTCGTCAAAAGAGCAGCACACCCGACGGCTTTATGATCGCCCAGGGAAAGCTTCCCAGCTGGGCGGTCGGGCTATCCATTCTCGGCGCTTTTGTCAGCAGCATCACGTTTATCGCCTATCCAGGCATCGCCTACAATACCAACTGGGATGCCTTTATGTTTTCGGTGACCTTGCCGTTTGCCGCCCTGATCGCCACTCTCTATTTCATCCCGCTTTACCGCACGCGCATCAAAGTATCGGCGTTTGAGTACATGGAACAGCGATTCGGCGGCTGGGCGCGCATCTACAGCAGCGTCAGCTTTATGTTCGGCGAATCGACGCGTATCGGCATGATTCTGTTTTTGGTCTCATTGCCTTTGCACAATGTCACCGGATGGTCCTACAGCTCGATCATCATTATCGGAGGCATTACGGTTATTTTTTATACCATGATCGGCGGCATCGAGGCGGTGGTCTGGACCGATGTGGTTCAAGTGATCATTCTTTTCGGCGGCGCTCTGGCGACGATTTTTTATATCTTTCTTGGCATGCCGGAAGGGCCAGGACAGGTGTTCCGTATTGGTATGGAAAACAACAAATTTTCACTCGGCAGCTGGGATTTTGATTTGATCAAACCCACGGCCTGGGTGGTCGTGCTCTACGGCATTATGGAAAATTTGCGTAATTTCGGCACTGATCAGAATAACGTGCAGCGCTATCAGACCACCCGGACGATGAAGGATGCATCTCGCTCTCTCTGGACCGCGGTTATCGGCTACATACCCATCTCCATTCTCTTTTTGTTCATCGGCACCTCCTTGTACGCTTTCTACACGGTCCATGTGAATCAGCTGCCCGTGGAGCTGCGAACGGGAGTGGTCGGCGATAAAATTTTCCCCTATTTCATCGCCACGCAACTGCCCATGGGTATACGCGGGTTGGTCATCGCCGCCATCTTTGCCGCTGCGCAGAGCACGGTGGCGAGCTCGTTGAATTGTTTGTCCACTCTGACCTATTATGATTTTTATAAAAGATATTTTAACCCCACGGCTGATGATAAGCAGAGCATGAAAATGCTGCACCGTTACACGCTGGTGTGGGGCATCGTCGGCATCATCGCCGGATTGGCGCTGATCAATATCCGGGTGGCCCTGGAGACCGGCTGGCAGCTGGGCGGCATTGCGGGCGGTGGCGTGATCGGCCTCTTTCTTCTCGGAGTCGCCTTTCCGCACATCAAACGATGGCCGGCTGTCATCGCAGTCATCGCCAGCGTGCTGAGCATCGCCTGGGCGACCTTTGCCAGGAATTTACCCGCTGCCTGGAAATGGCTGGAATGCAACTGGAACACACGCATGATCGGCGTCATTGGAACGGTCACCCTGTTAGGTGTGGGGATTTCTCTCAGCCTGCTGTCCACCATTGCGGGATCACGCAAGCAGCGATCATCCTGATGGCCGGCAGACTCTTTCAGTGGCTGGTAAACGAGTGGAGGACTGGCATGTTCTCTGCCGGAGGAGCGTCATGAAAATTTTTCAACACGGCAAAAGATTCACCGGGCTGATCTTGCTCGTATCTTCACTCACGGGTCACGCGAACGATTTCTCTGTTCCGGCTGTAACCTCTGTTCCCTTCACCTATTGCATCTGGTATCTTTCTGATCCGGACCAGGGATCCTTCTATGAGGACCTGGCTGCCAGTCCTCCGGATCTTTTTCATCTCGGTTATCATCTGCCGTTCAAAGGCGCGTTGGGCCCTACCTACGGCCATGATCTCTTCTCCAACGAGATTTTGCCGCCGGATCAGATTCCCCGCGAGATTCATCGCCTTAAGAATATGATCGCGCGCATGCGGTCCGCAGGAGTGGCCAGGTTGGTGCCGTACGTGTATACCATGGCGTTTTTCGGCCAACCGGATCTTCGCAGCGGTTTTTTTAATTTCTATGATCGCTGGCAAGAGTATGCGGCTTTTGGCTTGGGCGAAAAGCCCAAAGTGGATCCATCTCTGTGGACGCAGGAGCGGGGGCCCCAGCCGTTGGGAGGCGGTCCGCCGGGCATTCTTCATTATGAGCCATGCATCAATCAGCCTCCCTGGGCGCAGTACCTGGACGCGGTGGTTCGCCATGGGACCGCAACCGGTTATGACGGCATGTTCTTCGACGTGAACACGCTCTATTGTTTTTGTCCGCACTGTCAGGAAAAATTTGACGTCTATCTGCTCAACAAGTACGGCCGCAAGAAATTGCGTGAGCTCTTTGGCACAGAGGATCACCGGCTGATCAATCTGTCGACCATCTATCGGGATTTTGAAAAGACCGTTTTGTCGCATTTTATCCCCTATCTGGAGACGGTCTGGCAAGCCGAAAATTTGTCCCGTCTAACCGGACTTGGACAGGCCGGTGATGCGAAACTGGAGGAGGACTGGCGGCTGCTCCGCTGTTACATGCAGGGTTCACAGGGAGAATTTCCACCAGACGGAGAGCTCTCATCTTATCTGTTAACGAAATTCGGCGTACAACGGCCGGATGCGCTTGCCCCAGAGCCGCGTAAGGCGTTCGTTCAGGCCGTGCTCCGCCGCGCTTTTCTAGACTACTTGTCGAGCTCCAAACTGGCGGTTCTTCTGAATGAGCAATTCGGCTCCTCGGATATTCGCCGGCGCTGCTGCACGGATCCGAAAGAGTTGTTGCGCTGGGTTGAAACCCAGCGCTTCTGGTGCGACTGCATCGCCCGGCAGTTCAGCAGTCTCAGGACCGCCGGCCAGACCGAACTAATTGACGCCCAACGCAACACGGACTTTTTCACCATCGCCAATCTGGGTTCCATGGGAACTCTGGATGCAATGAACAAACGGCGCGTAGACGGCATCCATGCCGTGCAATGGGCGCCGACGGTCTCCATGCAGATGTTCGAGGAGATGCAGCAGCCGGGCATGCTGGAAAGCGGCGTTATCCTGAACAACGTATTTGCCTTCCGTTGGGCCATGGCCGCGGGAACGCGCGCCGGCACTTTGTTGTACAAAAGCACCTCTGAGCGTGCGGCTGATCTGTCCGAGGCTGAAGCGGCGGCAGGCGGTGGCGGCGCTTTTATTCAGATCAGCCTGGAAGCACCCCGCTCCCGGGCGCGATGGAAAAAATTTTTCAACGAACAGGCTGATTTCTGGGACCAGGGAAGATCCTGGTGCCAGGTGGGCTTGCTCTTTTTTAACGATCAGGTGTTTTATGAATACCCTGAGCATTATGTCCTTGTTCAGCGCCTGGCCAAAGTATTTTCAGAATCGCAGATTCCTTTTGATCTGGTCGTTGAACCAGGGCTGGATACCATCGAGAGCTATCCGGTGATCGTGGCGCCGATGCTCCGCTATCTGGATGATGCACAGATTAACACGCTCCTGGATTACGCCCGCAAAGGAGGCCGGCTGGTGATCGTGGAGCCGTTCGGCAGTGAAGATGCCTATGCGCGTCCGCGGAAGCAGGTTCTGCCGACTGGCCCCATAGGCCAGGCCACGGCCTATGGCGATGGCCAACTTCTTCGTCTTAAAGAAGAGGATATACCGAAACGTCGCTCTGACATGTGGTGCATGATGGAAGAGCGCGGCAACGCCTTTAGCCTTTGCCGCGAGTATTTGAACAGCGCTCGAACGCTTGATATTGCGAATGGCACGGACCTCGGACCCCGCTTTGTTTCCACACTGGAGAAGGCCTTTCATCTGCGTTTACGCTGGTGCAGGGCAGAAACCGATCCAGGCGTGTATATACACACCTATCGAATTCCGGCAAAGGACGGCAGGCCTCAGCGCCTCATCCTGCATGCGGTAAACTATCATATTCCTATTCTCGTTGACCAGGAGCAGGATGCACAGGGCGACAAGGTTTGGGCCTCGGTAACCCGGTCCGGAAAGCCGGTGACGGTCAAGGACCTTGCTATTTTCATGCCATTGCCTCCCGGCTTGCGAGCGGCGCGCGTACAGGCGTACAGTCCGGTGGAGGCCGCGCGTCCGACTGCGTGGCGACAGACAAAGGATAGTGTACAGATTACCCTCAAGCGTCTTGAACTTTATCAGCTGGTCTGCGTGGATCTGTTGTCGGAGCATGCCAGGCTGCAATAAGGCGGCGTTCGGCGCCTTACCGCAAGTTCCTTTTAACCTTCCAGCAGACTGGTTTAGTGATCGTAAAGTTTTATTCATCTTATTAGAGGAGCCAAGATGGATATCGTTTTTACCAGAAGATGGGCCCTGTGGTTATGGTTGACGTGGATTCCCACCGTTTTCGCCGCGCAACCGGCGGGATGGGATACGTTGAAACAGCAGTTCATGCATCCGCCGAGCGATTGTTGGCCGCATACCCGCTGGTGGTGGTTCGGCAGCGCGGTGACCAAAGAGGAGATTACCTGGGAACTGGAGCAGATGCGTGACAAAGGCATTCTGGGCGTTGAACAGATCTCGATGAATCCAGTGTATGAAAAGGGCAACCTCCCCTTTCTGTCCGATGAGTTTCTTGATCATCTGCGCCATACGGTCATGACCGCCAAACAGTTGGGCATGCAGGTTTCCATCAATTTCGGCGGTCCGGGCTGGATCATCGGCGGCGATTGGGTCCCGCGCCAGGATCGCATGAAGGACCTGGTTCCGACTTTTCTCGATCTCCAGGGCCCGCAAAAATTTAACGGAGCGCTGCCGAAAAAACTGACGAGGACAAAAAGATCCTGGGAGATTCCGGTTTCAGAGCTGAACGGTGAGGAGCGATTGTTGGCTGTGGTGGCCGGCAAACTGGACAATGAAACCATCGATCCGGGTTCGATCACCGTGCTGACAGACCGCATCAAAGAAAACACCCTGCAATGGTCGGTGCCGCAAGGACGATGGCGTTTGATGGCCTTTTGGCTCAAATATCATGACCAGGGAAACGCCGTGGACCACATGAGCCGGGCGGCCATGCAGCGCTACTGCGATTACCTCGGCGGCAAATTCTACCAGGCTTTTGGCGAAGAGTTCGGCAAAACGGTGGACTCTTTTTTCTGTGACAGTTTTGAAGTGCCGGATCTGCCCAGCGGCTTTTACTGGAGCGAGGGGCTTGTGGATTCTTTTCGGCAGATCAAGGGCTATGACCTGACGCCGCATCTGCCCGCTCTATGGTGGCCGGTCGGAGAGCTTTCCGTAAAAGTACGCTATGATGTCAATGAGTTTCTCCATCAGGTTGGCATGAAGGCGTTTTTTCAAACTTTTCTCGCATGGTGCCAGGCGCATCACGTTCGAGGACGCATCCAACCCTATGGCTTTACCACCGACGTCCTTGAATCCGCCGGCATGACCCATATTCCAGAGACCGAGATCTGCCCGGGCGAAAAAGACGCCGTTCCCTGGTTTGATACCCGCATCGGCCCGGCTAAATACACCTCCTCCGGCGCCCATCTGTATGGCAGGAATCTGGTCACCGTGGAGGCCTACACCTTCATTCACTGGGAGCCTTTTCGCGCCACTCTGGAGGAGCTCAAGATCGCCAGCGACGGCCATATGCGTCACGGAGCCAACAAGTTTTACAATCACGGCTACAGCTATTCTCCGGAACGGGGCCCAGCCCCGGGGCGCGGCATGTCCCCGGATGCCAACATCAGCCATATCAACACCTGGTGGCAGTACTATCCCATGCTCTCGAGCTATCTGGCGCGCTGCTGTTATCTTTTGCGCCAGGGGCATTTTGCTCCGGATGTGGCGTTGTACTCTCCATTGGCCAATCAATGGACCTTGAATGTGCTCAATGCGCGCAAGTGGACGCGTGAATTCGATTGGGGGGAACTGGGCCAGTTGCTGATCGCCAATGGCTATGATTTCGATCTCATCAACGATGATGTGCTGCAGCATCGCGCCCAAATTGTCGACGGACAGATTCACGTGGGCCCGCTGCAGTATAAAATACTGATCTTGCCCAACATTCAGGCGCTGCCTCTGGAAACCCTGCAATTCATCCAACAGTATGTACAACAGGGCGGTGTTGTCATCGCTTTGGAGCGCATTCCGGACAGTTCCACCGGGCTGGCTGATTATGCACAAAAGGACCGGCAGGTACGAGCCATGGTCCAGGAGATGTTCGATCAGCCGGTGGGGGATGACGGCACGGCTCCGAAACCATACGGTCAAGGTCGCACCTATCACATCAAGCGGGTGATCAACCGGCAGGATATTCTCGATCGCCGCAGCAGCAGTCTGGATCCCTTTGTCAACGCTCTGCGCGAACATGTGCCGCCGGATTTCAGCATCGATTTCGCGCTGCAGGGATTGCGCGAGAACCGGGGATTGACCTTTTTGCATCGCAGAATGAATCAGGATGATCTCTATTTTGTCAGCAACATCCAGGATCAGGTGAGCACCATCCCGGTTACGTTCCGGGTAGCCGACCGTGTTCCCTGGAAATGGAACCCCTACACCGGCGAGGTCACTCCTCTGCTCACCTACACAGTCAATCAGGAGGGAGTGGAAGTCCCGTTGCGTCTGCAGCCCTATGAATCTTTGTTCATTGTCTTCACCCCGGGCAGGCAAATGCATGCTTCAAAAAGTTCTCTGCATGAAATTCAGGCTCTGGAGCCCCAGCGCATGGTCGGATCGGCCCAATCGAACGGCCCGTTTGCAGTCACCCTCACAGATGGCGATGTGAGCAAGACCGTGCAGGGAAGCGTCACCGGACTTGCCGCGCCCTTGTTGATCAGTGGAGAATGGCGCCTGGTGTTTCCGCCATCCGGCTCGATAGAGTTGGATACCACTTTTACCCAGCTGTTTTCCTGGACCAAGGTGAGCCGGACCCGTCCTTTTAGCGGCAGCGGGGTGTATGAACTCACCTTCACCGCGCCGTCCGTCTATGTTAAAGAGGACTTGCAGCTGGTCCTGGATTTGGGTAAAGTGGGAGACATTGCCGAAGTGACGGTGAATGGGCAAAAGGCGGGGGTGGTCTGGATGCGCGGGCAAATGCTGGATGTGACCGGTTTGATACAAGCGGGAGCGAATCGCTTGTCGGTTAAAGTGACTAACACGCTGATCAACCGGGTGTCTGGCATGCAGGAGGCGCCGCCGGTGCCGGAGGAACTGGTGAAACACTACGGCCGCAGCCTGGTCGCAGCGCCTGCAGGACCGCGTTCTCCCATGTCCTTTACTGCCCTGCCTGCTTCTGGATTGCTGGGACCGGTCCGACTGGTGGTTTATAAAAAAATCGAGTGTCCGCTGTAAATACGACGGCCCGGTCGCACTCGTCGGATGTGCATCGCTGGAGTCTTTTCTGCCTGTAAGGCGGTTGCAGCCTAAAGTTTCTATCTTTCGGCTGAAACAGCAGGCAATGCACCGGCTGCGATACAGCACGAATGCTATTTTGCCCACTCAGCCTGCTTCAACGCTTCGCTTTTTTCGTTCAGACTGAAAATCCGTCTGGCATTTTGATGCATAATTGCATCCGCTAGATTAAGGGCGGCATCGATTTTGATCCATCCCTCTTCCACCAGCTCGGTCAAAGCCTGGGTAATACCGTGCCGCGCCAGGCCGGCGTGCCCCACGACGGGCTCGATGTGAAAATAATCGCCGCCAAAGGAGAGCAATTTATTCGCCGGCGCAGCGACGAGGTATTTTTTCAGGAAATCTTTGGCCGCCAGCGGATTGATCAGCCAGGACCAGCACATGTCGATATGGGCGTTGGTGTAATGCTTGGCCACCGCGATCATTTCCTCGTAATAGGGATAGCTGATATGCATGAATACAAAGGTGGTTTTAGGCGACCGACGGCATAGGTCTGAGGCTGATGCCGGATTGTTGCGTATACGCCATAACGGCAGATTGATGTTTTGTCCGGCATAATAGCCGGTGTGCAGTTTTACCGGCAGTCCGTGTTCGGTGGATTTGGACACAGCGTACCAGAACAGGTGATCCTCCAATGCCTTCTTTTTGGCATCGTCCAACCGTTCTCCGTCCAGATGCTCTTTAAAAATAGGTTCCGCCGTTTCTGCAGAAATTTGTTCGTGATCGATATCGCGAGAATAGGCGTTCTGCGATTTGACCGCCACCGCATATCTCCCATATTTATCAAACCACCAATCGATAACCCGATGCCAATCTGCAAGACAGGTGACCTCAATGCCTGCCGGCTTACTGTACTCCCGCAATTCCACACCGGCGGGCTTGCCGCGAATAGCGTACATACCGCGAATAGAGAGGTCCTGCATGAGCAACAGCGGCATCGCAGACTCGCAGAACGGCCTGCCGATATAATTGACCTGGCAGGATTCGATGCGGCACACGTCCTCCAGGATCATCCGGTAAAATCCAGGACGCCGGACCGATTCATAACGCTCCTGAAGACGATGAACCGTGGCGGCCGACAGCTCTTCTATCTGATACAATTCCCGCATGGTGATCTGCGCGGCCTGGCCATAACCTGTGTTGCGCACATGCGGCCACCAGGGCGCTATCAACGCCCATTTATCTTGGGGATCCATTCTGGAACTGTAAAAAGCTTGGTAATCCTGCTGGCTCATGCCGGCGGTCAAAAAGTCTGAATCCAAATAGTGGCTCATCAGCATGGACCAGTCATCGCAGCGAAGGGGAGCGGGGGATGCCGCCAATCGTTCATGTTCCTCGATCAGATGTTCGTGGGTGTCGATGAACGGCGTATTCCACACTTTCTCGCTGATCTCCTTGAACGCTTCGCTGGTTTTTGCGGCGCGGCCTGCCGGAAGGGCGGGAGCCGCTGTCAGCAGCGGCATGGCGCTGACCAGTCCGGCGCCTTTGAGTATCGATCGACGGGTAACTCTATTTTTTAATTTCATCAGAACCTCACTGCTGTTTTCGTCAGCGACCCTCTTGTTTGCGAGTCGGGGCCGGTTCAGATTTGGCTGGCATCGTTCGATTCAAAAAAGTAAGGAATCTGCCCACGAGTGGCCGGCGCATGAGCGACTGTTTTGCATTTTTATCCATTGATGGATCTTTGTCACATGTTACGTTATTTTCTTACTTTTGTCAAACAGTTCTTTGTATTTCCATCGACTTTCTCTGCCGCGCTGATGATTGGCGCTTGTCTTGTTGTCTAAACAAGTGGAAATCAAAGAAAACCTTCCTGTCTAATACCGGGGCAAACGACCATGGTAATGCAGGAACGTAAGCAGCGATGCATTTGAGCCGCCGGCCGCCGAAAAGATGCCAAGTTATTGAAAAAAAGTACGCCCAACTTATTAATAATGTGCGAAATAAGCAAATTATTCGTTGATTTTAAATCTTTTACGATGGTTTTAGCTTAACAAAAACATTTTTTTACTGCCTTTTTTAAGGTAACAAGTAATAAAACTTGCTTTTTTCTTGACATTTTATTTGTTTTTTTGTATTATTGAATTGTTTCAAATTATTTTGAATCGATAATATATAACACAATTTGCGAAGTCATTCAACTTTTCAGTGGAAATGAATCGAATGATCTTCTGGTGGAAAAATAAGCGTATCTCCAGGTTAGGGTGACTGCGATCCTGACCGAGAGACACGCTTTTTTTATTGGGTTTTTACTCTTACATTTTAATCCATACCAAAGCGCCCCACGTATTAACTGAGGAAAGTCCATTTATGAGAAATATTTTCGATATGGTCAGTCAGGTGAGACGATTTGTATCCTTGTGGATACAGAGTCCTTTTACCGTCCGCTCCCTGCTGCTGGGGACCGCCCTTTTTCTCCTGGCGCCGAGCCTGGTGTTGGCCACCGGTTCGATCAAGGGAAAAGTAACGGACAAAGAGACCAAAGATGGGCTGCCGGCTGCCAACATCCTGGTTAAGGGAACCACCATGGGAACCGTGGCCGATCTGAATGGCGTTTACACCATCGCTAACGTTCCTGCGGGCGAGCAGATTTTGGTAGTCTCATACATAGGCTATACGACGACGCAGGTGACAGTGACGGTGACAGAGGGTGGAACGGCGCAGAGAAATTTTTCTCTTCAACCCGCTGCCATCAAAGGCAAGGATGTCGTCATTACGGCGCAAGCGCAGGGGCAGATTCAGGCGATCAACCAGCAGCTGGCGGAGACGAGAATTTCCAGCGTCGTCTCCGAAGCGAGAATCCAGGAGCTGCCGGATTTCAACGCGGCCCAGGCCATCAGCCGGCTGCCGGGCGTGTCAACGCTGGAGAGCTCTGGGGAAGCGAATAAAATCGTCATCCGCGGTCTGGCGCCTCAATTCAATGCGGTCACCGTGGAAGGCGTTAAATTGGCCTCCACCGGCAGCAGCCAGATCGGTGTGACCGCCCTGCCGAATCTCACCTCCGGCGGCATCTCCAACGACCGCAGCGTGGACCTGTCCATGGTCTCGCCGTATATGATCAAATCGATTTCGGTGTTCAAGGCTTTGACGCCGGACCTGGACGCCAATGCCATCGGCGGCACCGTCAACATGGAGTTGCGGGAGGCGCCATCGGAATTGCGCTACGATCTGCTTTGGCAGCAGGGCTATACCGCCAAAACCGAGAACCTGGGCAACTACCGGGCCGTCGGTTCGGTCAGCAAACGTTTCTTCAACGATCGTTTGGGCGTGTATGCGCTCGGCAATGTGGAAAAATATGACCGTGATGCGGATAACATGACGGCTGAGTATCAGACGGCCAGCAGCACTATCGATGCCGCCACCGGCTTTCGCCCGGTTCGGGTGAGAAATGTGCCGCTTAACCGGCACATTGAAAACCGCGAACGCTTTGGCGGCAACCTGATCCTCGATTACCAGTTTCCATCCGGCTCCATCAAAGCAGTCAATATGTATACTCGTCTGAGCTCTGACTATCAGGATTACCGCACGGTACTGAACTATTTTGACAAGATTTTGAATTTCACCTACCGGGAAGGTCTGAACAAGACCGATTTGAGCGTCAATTCCGTAGAGCTTAAATATGACCTCAAGCGGGTCCAGTTCGATATGAAGGTGGCTAACACCGCTGCCAAGAACGATCTGCCTGAATCTCCCTTTGTGGAATTAAAAACCGGCTCTGCCATCACCGGCTCGGTTCCGGTCAATACGATTCCGGAGAATCTGAAAAATCTGTTCGTCTACCCGGGCGCTGATCAGGTGTATCTGGATAACATCAATCTGTTCAGTTCGCTGTATAAGGAGAGACAGACCAGTGTGACTCCGAGCCTCAAAGTACCATTTGCCCTGGGATCGTCCTTGCGTGGATTCATCAAAGCCGGCGGAGTCTATCGTCAGCAGAAAAACAGCAACGATCAGAAAACGCCGTACGCCAGTATTCGCTCAAGCGGTTCCTATCAGACCGCGATGGTGAACGATCTGGCGAGCCGCTTTAACGTGATGGTGGACCCGGCCACGGCCAAATTCGCGGCATCCAATTTTACCGGCAGTCCGGACCTTACCCGTCCGTTTCTGGATGATCAGTTCGGTGGTATTTATTGGGCATGCGACCCGACGGTCCTGACTGAAATGGCCAAGTATCTTTCCGTCTCCCCGCAATGGCGGGGAAAAGCCACCGGTGGACCGGACGTGACCGGCGGCTGGTACAGCGGCATTTTTCAGACGCTGGCCAACTCGTACGAATATCTTGAAGATTATTACGCAGGCTACCTGATGTCCGAACTTAATTTCGGAAAATTCATGGTGACCGGCGGCGGCCGTTACGAGGATACGGAATCAAAATACACCGCGTACAATATGTTCGACATGCGCAACCCAGATGCGCAAAATTGCGACACCGTGGTGACGCGGCCGAAAAACAGCTATTGGCTGCCCATGGTGCAGACCAAATACGCGCCGTTTGACTGGGTTGACGTTCGTTACGCTTATACGCAAACCCTGGCCCGCCCGGACTATCATCAGATGTCTCCGAAAGTCACCTTTGACAATCCCCGCAAGAATATCCGCTCCGGCAATCCGACGCTGTTGCCGGCGCACGCTTACAATCACGATGTCACCCTGACCTTTCACGGCAATAAACTAGGGCTTTTCTCCGTGGGCGGGTTCTATAAAACCATCAAGGAATTCACCTACTATACCACCTATGTGCTGCATAAAACAGCGGTTTCGCCAGAGATCAAAACCATCAGCGATTTCAGCATCATGGGCATTCGTCCGGAGGATGGAGCGACGCTGTACACCTACATCAACAGTCCGTATGACGCGCAGGTGAAGGGTGTGGAATTGGACTTTCAAACCAGACTCTGGTACCTGCCCTGGCATCTGGACGGCATTGTGCTGGGCATCAATTATACGGCCATCGAGTCCGAGGCCACCTACCCCTTGCGCGATGACGTCACCAACTATACCACCAGGCCGCCGGTCACCACCACCTACGACAGCACGCGCACAGGCCGCTTGATCTATCAGCCGAACGATCTGTTAAATGC
>DAIQOA010000108.1:0-14544 GCA_036788095.1 bacterium
GCACAAACTACGGGTGGTCATTTGCTCCAGCCTTTTTCCGCGTTACAACCGGAATTTGAACAACGGAGAGCCCATCTTTTCGGCGGCGCAGTCGCGCATCGCAACCCAGACGATCAGCTGGGGGCCGAAACATCCCGCTCATCTGATACTGCCGATCATACCGTAAATAGGCCATTCATGAGAGGCAATTCCATCGTTAGCCAGCGCAGGCAATAGCATGGATTGGTGGCTATTATGGAGATAAACGAGCAGATCACTGTCGTAGGATATGATCCAAAATGGCCGATCTGTTTCAGCCAGGAGAAGGAGGTCATATTGGGGCTTGGTCCATTCGAGCCTAGCTCCGTTGAACATTTTGGCAGCACCGCGGTATCAGGGCTTTAGTCAGGACCGCCGACCTGCCGCAGCTGTTTCCCCTCACTCCTGAATCAGGATTTTCTCTGAAAAGGGATCGGCAACGCGACCGCTGTTTTTTTCACCCCATTGGCCGGAAGAGCGAGCCGACGCCATCGAGTCTACATCAGCAAGTCCAACCAACTTCGGCGCCTGCCGGAGAGAGCGATCCGGCGTCTCCGGGCACAGCCGCTTTTGCCAAAAGGGAACGGTATAACATTCAGCCAACAGAGAAGGGGGTATCATAGGGCTCCCACTGCGTTAACGATCGGTCAATCCCCATCGTGATCCTCATATAACTTCATTCACCCCACGCCCTGACCGCAAAGCGGTCCGGTTGCTGACTTAGGGATCCACCTTGAAAATCTGCACCCCCTGAGGCGGGCTCGGCGGATAGGGGTCCGAAGCTGCGCCCAGGTAAGGTTGGATGACGACAAAGTAAGCGCTGTAGCTGCTGCTCGCGGCGAATCCCGGAGCTGCCGTGCCGCCCAACTGCACCATCCCCGGCGCTACCGTACGATTCCACAGGCGCAGATAAGCGCCCTTGTCCGACACCCCGATGGACCAGTCGGTCAAGACGAAATTCTTGGTCAACCATTCCGGCTTGGCATCCACCCGCGAATCATAGGCGATCAAAATGTTGGCCGGCCGGTCCACGGAAAAAGAGAGGAAAGACGAATCGGCATTGGTCTTGTCGTCGTTGGCCGTCTTGATGCAGGCAAGACCTTGCAGCGCATCCGGCAGATCGATAAGAGTGAACGTGCGGTCTACATAATAGGTGCTGTCTTTATACAGTTGCGCAACCCGATAGCGGGACGGCTGCAGATTTTCAATCCTCACATTCTCGGGAAGAGCCGGTTCTTCAGGCTTTGTATTCACCAGATGAAACACGGCGTCGCTGCCGAAAGGCGGCGTCAGGCTCACCACGCCGCCGGAAGGCACCGCCGCTGCGGATATCCGCTGGCCGGTGCGCGGGTGATACCAAACGCAGCTCCAATCTCCCTGTTGGCCTGATAGATCCACCACAACCGGCAGACCATCGATGGAATAGGCCACGATCTCATGGCCCGCGCGGGTCATGGCTACGGCGTTCGGCGACACCAGGCTGTTATCCGGCCGCATCTCCCAAAAAGGCACGCCGAGCATAAACGTTTTTAAATGATTCAAATCATTCCATAGACTGTCGAACTCGGCATAATCGGCCAAAGGCCAGACATGCAGTTCGCACTGTGCGTTCGCCAGAGCCAGGCACCAGGTCATCTTGCGGACATTGCTGCGGTCCTTGTCGCTGGAGCTGATCTTGCCGGTCTCGTCAAAAGAGATCATCAGCGGGTGACCGGCGTCCTGAGCCGCCTGGCGCCATTCCAGGGCCATGGCGTTGAATTGCCGCGGAGGCAGCGTGGCCGACGGCAGCTCGGTCTGGATGCTGGTGGCGGAAAAGACCTGAGAGCGCAGATACCAGTCCACCGGCGCATTCACGTTGTGCACCGCGATGGGATGGTCATAGGGATCCAGTTCCTGCAGCAGCAGGCTGTAATTGACCGCCTGGGTGGAAGAATAGCGCTCATTGTACTCTTCGCGCAGGTTCCAGATCAATCCGGTGTGATGACCGAAGCGGCCGATCATATAGCGGTAAAAATTTTCGCGATTGGCGGGAATGAGCGCACCGTCATCCTCCAGCACCAGATGAAGAACCATCTGGCGATCGCGGATATAGTCGAACATACTCTCCCATCTCCGCATCTTGTCGATATCGTAGCGGGTCTGGTCGTTGACGGTGAGCCAGGGAAAAACCAGACCGCTGTCACCGGGGTAATCCAGCAGAATGATGTACATGGAATTGACGCCTTTGGCGGCGAGATGGTCGACCTGGCTGCGTTTCTGCGCCCAGCCGCCAAAGACCGTCTCTCCGAGAAACTCTTCCGGATCATCGACCCCGGCCTTGAACCAATAAGGGCCGTCGAGAAACTTGAGATAATAAACGCCCACATAGCGCAGAAAGCCCGGTCGCGATGATGGCTCCACCCGAAAGCTGAAACTTTGGCCGTTCAACTCCGCTCGCGAGCTTTCCGTGGTCATGGTCCAATCGCCGGTTTGATCCGGTACAAAACGGATTTTCCAGACGTTGCCGCTCTGCCCGCCGTTGCCGTTGCCGTCAAAAAATCCCGGTACGCGATACTCAGCGCCATCCGGCCCGTGGAAGACGCCGTCCAGGCGGACGGCGAAAGGATTCGGCGAACCGGTGTAGCCGTTCAGGCTGGGGCCCTGCAACGGGATCTCCAACAATCCCCATTTGCCCAGTGTGCCCAGCGAAGTGGCGGCGGACGATGGCAGTGCAAAACAAAAAAACACGTACGCTGCAATCCAACCCCAAACATTTGCCGTACGAAAAGGCGGTCCACAGGTTCTTGAATCCATAGCGATCCTTATTGTAAAAACCATCTCCCGGCAATACCGGTTATTACTGACCGGCCCAGGGTGCAGCCCAGAGCCCGGTGGGCGGCGCCGGAGGCGACGCATCCTCGGCCGGCGTCATGAACACCAGATACATGCTGTTGCTGCCAACCCCCTCATTGCCGCCCAGAGTGACAACCCCGGGCGGGAAATACTTTTTATAGCAGAGAAAGGGTGAATCGCTGGTCTCAACCAGCCAATCGGTGCGGGTCCAGGATTGCAGCCAGAAAGGAGGCGTGGTCACATCGCGGTCATAGGCCACGTAGACATGTACGTGTTTGCTCACCCGAAAGGTCAAAAAGGCGGCGTCCGTGGCATATTTGTCGTTGTTGGCGGTAACAATGCGCGACTGGCCCGACAGGCCCGCCGGGATGGCCCGCAGCGTATAGCTGCGGTCGATGTAAACGCTGTCGTCCTCAGCCACCAGTTTAACCCGATAGGTGGTCGGCGCGATATCCTTGGCCTGGATCGGAAGCGTAAAAGAGTAATTAAATGGCGCTGCCGCCATGGCGTTCATCGCTTTCGAGCTGTCCTGAATGCCGCTGACCGTCAACGTATAGTCCACGCCGTCCTGGTGCGCAGCGGTATGCAGCAGAACGGTCTTTTTATCTTGCAGCAACTCAGCCCCAAGGATGGACACCGTAGGGGCGATGACGTAATGGGCCAAAGTTGTGACAGATGCGAGCTTGACCGGTTCGCTAAAGACCAGCGACAAGTGCGTCGAATCGACCAGCGCCGCGCTTGCCAGCACCGGCGGCGTTACATCCGCCAGTGTGGTAAAGGAGGCTGAGACGCCCGTCTTGCTCACATTGCCGCTAAAGTCCAGGCTCATCACCTCATAAATATAAGAGGTCGCTTCCGACAAGCCGCTGTCCACAAACTGCAGACCGTTCTGGCGCGCCAACTCGATTTCACTGCGCTTGATCACATAGCCCGCGGCCGTGTCGCCGTCGCCGGCGGCATCGGGAGGATCCCAAGCCATGGTAAGGGAGGTCTCGGAGGCCTGCACCAGCCGCAGATTCTTGGCCGGCAGCGGCGGCGTGGTATCGCCGCCGCCGAGACGCAGGGTCACCTGGATCAGCTGTTCAGGGGGCAGGGTCACGGAAGCCAACAGGGCATTGACCGGCGTCGGCGCACCCTGATTCAAGCGCACGCTCTGGATCATTTTCGGCAGAAAATCCGCCTGCAGTTTGACCACCCGGCTGCTGCTGTTGGTGTTGAACAGAGACACGACGCGCACGGTGTCGTCGCTGGCTGTCACCAGGCCGGCGACCCCGGGCTCCAGACCGAGAGAATTGTCCTGACGGAAATAGAGCACCTCGGTCCAGGGCATCTCCCCGCGATCAAAGAGCAGGCCGCCGAAAGCCGTCATGGTCAACCCCTCGATGCCTTCGATATCCGGAAAGTTGTCCGGATCCGGCGGTACGGCGGTCATGCTGTCGATCTGGACGAGATTCTTGGAGACCAATTTAACCGCGCTTTTCAGCACCGACAGGATGGCGCCGGAATCATTATAGCGACGGAAATACCACAATTGCTGTTCGATCGTCGGATAGTCAATGAACCGATACCAGTCCAACAGCCGGGCTTCATAGGCTGGATCGGGCCTGCGATCCTGTAGACTGAGGGCGGTGATGATTTTTGCCGCATCATAGCAGCGGTTGTCGTTGGTCCAGACGCCGTTTTGCAGATAAATGGCCGGTGCGTCATTGGCGCTCTTATCAAAACAAAAATTCACCAGCCGTTTCATTTTTTCCACATACACCTGTTGCCCGGTTAAACGATAGCAGTCCAAAAACGCGCCGCGACTGTCGCGAATACCCTCGAAACTGGCGTTGTCCCAACCCCAGCCCCATTGCCATTTATTATCGTACCACTTGCCGCTGCAGGTGCCGAACGCACCGGTCTGCGGATCCACCTCCCAGGGCATCATCGGCGCGCCATTCTGCAGCAGATTGCGATCCATGCTGTCGATCCAACCGTCGAGATAATCCCGTGCCCAGTTCAAATAGTTCGCATCCTTGGTCGCATGATAGTAAGCGAAAGCCAGTTTGGCAAACTGCATATTGAACGGCCAATCAACGCCGTAGGGACAGTTCGCATCAACGCCTCGCGTGCCCGGCCCCAGACTGCGCATATGGCGGGTGACCGGATTATACCACGGCTCACAGCCGGGTGCGAAATTGCCACAGTGCTCCACCAGATCCCGCAACAGAGTGACCACCTCTGCATCGCCCGGCTTGACATAGGCCAGATTGGCGAGAAGAATCAACGCCTCCATCGTATGTTCGGTATCGGGAAAAGGATCCTTGAAATAACCGTGCTCAAACCGGGTCTTGTTGCGCGCGTAATAGACCAGCAAAATTTTCTTCACCGCCGTGTAAATGGCCTCATCGCCGGTCAATAGGTAATAGGGCGCCCAGGCGAGAAACAGCTCGGTCTCATCATCCATGCGCCAAATATTCAGAGAACTATAAAGCCTGCCGTCGGCCTGCTGCCATTTCATGGTCTGGTAGAAAAACTTTTTGGCAAGATCGCGCAGCCAGAGTTGATAGGAAACCCATGCCGGGTAAGTGGAATTCTCAATCAACGAGTCCGCATAATTCTCTTCGAGAAAACGATGATAATCCTCTGTCTGCGCCTCTGCCCGGTCAATCCTCAAGCCGGGGATCACGCCATCTCCTATATGCGAGAACAGAACGATCATTCCAATTAAAAGGATCGTCCTCCTCCTCACCCTGTCTTCCATCCCTCTGCTCCTTAACCCTATTATAGGACTCATTGGCTCAATCTGTTTCTTTCCTGGGACACTTATTTTCATTTATGCGATGTCATGCCACAAAATGAAAATCCCCCCTGGCAGCCTACTGGCTTAAGATATATATTATTAATTTGATAATCAGATCACCACGGCCACAGTGCTTCGTTGCCCTTTTCACACCACAGATCAAAGCAATTATCATACCATTAATTTCATACGTACGTTTTTACAAAACACTAAATATCAATCAATTAAAACAAAAAAGGGCCACAGGCCCCATTGGATTTAATTGCAATATTTTCAATGGTTATTTGCTGGATATTTTCAGAACAGGCGGGAATTTCGTTTGTGTAAGACAGGATCGAAACTTTTGTAATTGATGAATCTATTTGCGCTGTTTCACTACCTTGGCGGGAACGCCCACGGCGATGGCAAAATCAGGCACATTTTCCGTCACCACCGCGCCGGCGCCGACCACAGCATCTCTGCCGATGGAGACACCATCCAGCACCGTAACCCGCGCGCCCAACCAGCAGTTGCGAAGCAGAGTAATGCCCCCTTTGTAAACCAGCTCTTGTTCCGTGATCGGAATCGATGGGTCGCTGAACGTGTGCGTGCCTCCACCCACCAGGTAGACATAGGGCGCCAGCAGGGCCGAGTCCTCCAGGACCAGTTCGTTGCCGCCCACGGCGTGCAGCATGGAAAACGTGCCAATGCCCACATTGTCGCCGATGGTGATGTCCCCGTCCTTGCAGCCGAGCACCGTGTGGCGGCCGAGGATCACGCGATCGCCGATGACGATGCCGCGGTTATGGTCTCCCCGCGCATCCAGCACGCAGCCGTCGTCGATAACCACCTTGGAGCCGATGCGGATTTTTAACCCATGGCGGATCACCACATCCTTGCCGAAAATCACCCCTTTTCCGCACGCCTGCAGCAGATGAGGGTACAGCCATTTTCGCAACGCCAGCCCCAGTGCGCCGGGGATCGGACTAATGAACAGGGCGATGAACTCATACTTGATCAGATAGCCTAACCGGCGAGTGCCCAGCACAATGTTCTGATACCGCTGTAAAAAGGAAGAGGCGTCGTCGGTGATCATACGATTGACTTTTTGCAGTTTTTCCGCCATACCCGCATCCTTAAGTGAAAGGGCTGCACGCTGGATCCCAGAGCCGCCGATGTTCAAGCCTGCTCTCGGCGGATTCAGGCAGCGAAAACTTTAATCTTCAACCACGTTCTGCGCGAACGATTCCAGATGGCGCTGCCACTGTTCGCCGGACCAGCGGCCGTCGTCGTCCAGGCACTGAGAGGCTTTGTAGGCCATCTCGATGGTGTGATGGGTGTTGTCGTGTACGAACAATCCCTGGCGGCCCAAACGGATCAGCCTGGGCAAACGGTTCAGATGGTCTTCGAGCGTTTGCAGATGATCGGCGAACGCCAGATCGTATATCGGGTAGATAAACGGCAGCCGTTTAGAGAAACCGGTGATCACACGGCAGTGAACCGGCAGGCCGGCTTTGTGCAGATCGGCCAGCACGTGCTCGGTAATTTCATCCTCAGTTTGATTCCAGATAGAGTCGTTTGGATCACACGGGATCTCGAGGCAAAGGCCGGTGCGGCCGACAGGTTCCACCGCGCTGCGATAATTTTTCGGTTCCGACAGCCGGGAAAAGATCAAATCCTTTTGCGGGAAATAGTGTGCATCGAACGGCGTGAACTGATCAGTCTCTAGAATCACATAGTGCAACACCATGGCGCGAAAGCGCAGCGCTTCCACAGCCTGCATCACCGTGGCCGGCGCAACCGGGTGGATCAACCGGGTCAAGACCGTCAGCGGTATGGTGGAAAAAAGCATATCCGCCTGTAAACTTGCTCCGCCCTGCTGATACAGAATCCAGCTTCCGTCGGTTTGCTGTTCGATGCGATCGATTTGCACGCGTGTGGCTAGCGATCCGCCCAACCGTTGCACCTCGTCCGCCAGAACCCGGCTGATCTGGCCAAAACCTTTCGCAGGATAAAAAAAACGTCCGGCGCCGGGCCGCTTTAGGCCTGGCAGTTTGTACAGGACCTTGGCCGCCATTTTCCAAAAGCTGTTGGCTGCCACTCGGCGCTGCGCCTGCACGGCGGCGATTTGCTCCGGCGCTAGTCCCCACAATTTTTCCGCATAGGGAAAATAAAACGATTCACAAAAGGTTTTACCCAGCCCGTTCCGCAGAACATCCGCAAAAGAAACCGGCGCTCCTCCTTTGCTGAACGGCTTGACCAGGCTGTCGCGTAAAAAGCCGGCGACAAAGGCAGGCGGCAGTTTGCCCACCAGCTCCAGGGGTTTGAGCGGAAATTGCACAAACCGGTCAAACAGGCGAATGCGCCCATACCTCGGTTGATCCAGCAGATCTCCGGCGAGCAGCGTTTGCAGCTCTGTCAGGATCTCGGGGGAGGTGGATGGATGCAGTCGGTGGCTGCCGTAATCAAAGATCAGCCCATCGTGCTCAAAGCTGGCGGCCAGACCGCCCACCTGATCGGCTTTTTCCAGCACCACCACGTCCGCCTTCAGCGACGAACGTTGCAGCCATTTCATGGCCAGAGCCAAACCCGCCGGACCTGCGCCGAGCACCACCAGTTTTTTCCTGCCGTTCTCCATCATCACCCTTTTTCACTACAAGTCATGGTTTGCCGGCGCCCTGTGGACGGCATCGAGAGACGACAAACTTGAACTTGCCCGGCGTCTCTTGGCGGATATCGTCCCGATAGACGAAGGTGAAGCTCAAATGCCGATCCACTTTGCGCAACAGGGCTTCCCTGAGTGCTTCGGCCTCCTGCTGATCGAACTCGGTGGTGGTCACCAATTCCACCTGAACGGAATGCAAATCCTCCTGAATCAGCCGGGCTTTTTGAAGGCCCTTGCGGCCGAAAAAGGCAAAGGCCATTCCAGAGTATCGTGCCCCGTTTTCGGTGTAGAGGCAATCGTCGATGCGGCCGATGACCGAGCGGATCAGCGGCAGAGTGCGTCCGCAGGCGCAGCGTTCATCGCCGGCCGCCACGCCGCGGTCGCGCGTGTTGTAGCGCAGCAACGGCTGGGCGAAATTATGCAATCCGGTGGCCACGATCCACCCCTCTTCGCCGGGCTGCACCGCCCTGCCGTCGTCGTCGACGATCTCGGTGATGCCATATTCCGGAAAGATGTGATACCCGCCTTTCGGGCACTGGGCGAAAAAGGCGTTGTGCTCTTTCAATCCGTAATGGTCCAGAATCGGCGCCGGCCAGACGCGGCCGATCTCGGCTTTCTGAAAATCGTACAGCGCCTCGGAGGTGGGAGTGACCACCCGCGGCTTCCATCCGGTCATGCCGGATTCCTGCAGCAGCAGCGCCAGCTTTTGCATGGCCTGCGGATGGCCGCGCAGCAGCCGCGGTTGATAGCGCAGCAGAACCTGATAGTAATCCGACAACGTCTCTTTGTCGATCAGATCCGAGTTGAATTCGAGAGAATGGATCTTCCAGTTGCGAATAAAGTGCGCCCGGCCGTGCGTGGTCAGATGTCGATCCTGATCGGTGAACACCCGGCTGCGCAGATCGAGAAACGATTGGCCGATGCGAAACCCGGCCCAGCGCCAAAAACGCTGCATGCTGCACAGCTCCATCACATTGGAGCCGCGGTCCCAAAAAACAGTCAGGGGCGTCCCGGTGGTTCCGGAGGTGGCGATGGCCTTGGGTCTGAAGGTCTCCGCGTTTCGCGCCATGAACCGGTCCGGTGCGGCACGCAAAGCATCTTTATCCAGCAAGGGCAAGCGGCGCAATTGGTCTAAAACGTTCTCCCGGCTCAGCTGATTCGCGGAAAGTCCGATTTTTTTAAACAACTCGATGTAATAGGGGACCTGCTGAGAGCAGTGGACCAGCAACGGCAGCAGACGCTCCACCTGGTAGGTTTGGAACTTTTCTTTCGTCCAGTGCTCGGACCGCCGCATGAGCCAGTAGGTTCTGGCCAGGTCGTTGAGGTAGAAAAAATCAGCTACTTTAAATTCGATCATAGTGTTTCCGCACGAATGGATTACCAGTGGGCCGCAAAGCGAATCCGGTCCTACCAACGGGTTTGGTCAGTGCCGTCCGGCTCAAGAGGGGGGCGACAGCGGATCCAGCTCCACCACCGCATGGGTGCGATACTCCAGCGGATTCTGCAGGCCGATTTTGCGCGCCAATCCGTCGGACATCATGCCGATGAGCAGAATTTGCAATCCGGCCAGCAGCAGAATCATGGCGGTGATGGAGATCGTCCGATGGGTGAGGAGGTACAGGCCCAGGTTGCCGCCGTTCTTCTCCGCGGCCACCATGATATCCAGGATGAATTTCACCGCCCCGGTGACAAAGCACATAAATGAAGCGGGGATAAAAATCTTCAGGGGATTGAAGAGCATGGACAATCGCAACGTCAGGATCATGAAATTAACAAAATCCCAGGGAACGATTTTCGATTTGCCCACGCGCTGATGATACTCGATCGGCAGATAAGTGACGACATAACCGTCCGACAGCAGGGCCACGGTCAACGTGGTGGTGAAGGAAAAACGGTCCGAGACCACGCTGAAATAGCGCATGACCAAGCTGCGGCGAAACGCCCGCATGCCCGAGTTAAGATCCGGTATTTTTTGTGCGGTGATGTATTGGGCCAGCCGCCGTAGGATCCACTTGGCCGGCCGGCGCAGCAGCGGGATGTTCTCTTTGGCGCGCATGCCCACCACCATGTCCGCGTCGTTCAGCGCGGCGACCAGTTCGGGTATGGATTCCGCGGGATAGGTCCCGTCCGCGTCCATAATCACCAGGCACTCGTGGCGGCCGGCGAGAATGCCGCTCTTCAGCGAGGCGCCGTAGCCGCGGTTGCGCTTGTGCTGCAGCACCCGCACCCCCTGCTCCAGGGCAATGCGGGCGGTTTGGTCTTCTGATCCGTCGTCGATGACGATGATCTCGAATGTACGGCCCTGCAACGTGGTGCGCAGCCCTTGAATCACCGAAGCGATGGATCCGGCTTCATTAAAGGCAGGGATCAAAATGGAAAAAGGTTCATTCATACATCATACCCGGTTGATCAGCAGATGAATGCATTTTATTTTCCCGCGGGCATCGTCACGATGCGCACGGCGAGCGTATACACGATGTCATAGGTCAACAGCAGGGAGAGCAGCCCGTACAAGGCCGGTTTGAACGCAATCCGGCGGCGTGAACCGAAGGGCCACTCAGCGTTTGAAAAGCGATCCAGGATCAGGCTGGTGCAAAAAAGAAACGGCAGAAACAGGATCAATATATGCCGCACCGAAAGTCCGAGATAGCCCCACCAGGCGGTCAGAATGCCATAGCCGATGAACAGCCCGGCGATGAACAGCAGGAGAAACGCGTGGCGGTGGAGCAAAGACAACGTCCGCCGTCCGTTGGACGCCAGCGCCGCTGCGGCAAAAAGGCCGTAGAGGAGCAGGTATTTGAGAAATCCATAGGAACGATAGCAGGCTTTCGCGACGTTGACGCTTCCGGCTGCAAGCCGAGCTCCGATATGACCGAGGCCGTGTTTGCGGATATAATTCCGCGCATTGGGGATCTCGTCGGCAGCCAGGCCCGGCCAGCCGAAACGATCGCCATGCGCCTTGGGCCCGTTCTTCCACTCCTCCGTGGTATCGCACCAAAAATAAAAAGTCGAGTTCACATTGTAGAAGTAGCGCCCGAAGATCTGCTTGCTGGTGCGCAGGTACGGGCTCATAAGCGCAAGATAGATGACCGGCACCAGCAGCCACTGGCCGGCTGCGCGCCAGCCGCCGGCCGTTCTCCGGCCTTGCCGGCCGCGCCAGACCTCATAGATCAGCTTGAGCCCGCCGATGACCACCAAAGCGACCATCTGCGGCAGCACCGAGGCTTTGGTCAAATGGTTGACGGCGAACAGTACGCCGACAGCCGCCGCGGTCTTCCAATCAGGCTGCGTAAACAGGCGCACCATCAGCAGAAAGAGAAAAAAATTGAGAAAATAAAAAGACACATCCGCCTGTACGTACGCGGCCTTGAAGATGAACACGGTAAAGGCGGAGACCAGCCACATGAAAACCGCCGCGGAGAACGACAGCCTCCGGCGCAGGATCAGGTAAAACAGCACGAGAAAGGCCAGGGTGAGAAACAGGCTGAACCGCTTGCCGGCCTGGAAAAACTGCTCCTCGCTCCAACCGGGTTGATAGATCAACGACAGCAGAAAGGGATAAGCGGGCAGACGGTTGCGATCGCCGATGTAAGCATACCCGGTATCGTGCAGCAACCGGCCGTAATACAGATAGCCGTTCTGATCGAACGTGGTTACATCGACATTGACCTGCCGGCTGTGACGGAGGCCGCCCCAGTAGATCAGTCCGAGGGCGAGCAGCAGACCGATAAGCACCAGTCGATTGCGCCATCCTGTTGACAGCCGCATGAATCGATTCACCTTCTAAAACCTCCCGCGTATCCATACTTCGATCACGGCAAAGCCGGATCGCCGGAATCGCCGGCTCAGGCCGGCTTGTTAGCGCGAATGTTGATCTTCCAGCCAAAGGGTTTGATCAGCCGTTCGGGCAGTGCGGAATAGACCGGCACGAAAATATGGTTGAACAACCAGGCCTTGACGCCGGTGCGGCGCGTCTTGAACGGATAATAATGCTGCACTTCGGCGGTGACGTTCTCAAACTGATTAAAGAACGCTTTCACCTGTTTGACGGAATAGATGTTGTTGAACGGCGGATCCGCATCGACGAACTCGATGTTCTCGCGGCCGTATTTGTGCAAAAAGTTGAACCAGGACCAGCGGTTGTAAAAGTGAAAGATCAACGCGCGGCCGCCCGGTTTCAACACGCGCAAAATCTCGGCGATCGCCGGACGGATATCCGCCGCAGTGCAGTGGATCACCCCGCGGGCATAGACCGCATCAAAGGTGGCGTCGGGAAAATCGAGATGGAGCGCGGTGGTGACCTTGAACTCCGCCGTCAGGCCGCGATAGGCGAAATATTTTTTGGCGTATTCGATGGCGTTGGGGGTCAGATCCGAAGCCGTTACCAGCACGCCGCGGCTGGCCCACTCGGCTGAATCGCGTCCCATGCCGCAGCCGATCTCCAGCAATTTTTTACCCTTCAGCGCCGGAGCCTCTTCATCCATCATTTTATAGATCCAATGGAACCGGCTGGCGACCGGATCGATGTGCTCGAAAAACTCGGGCGTGCCCTTGTCGATCGAATGATCGATCTGATATTGCAGTCCCAGCGTATGGCTGTTCCAGTACTCTTTGCTTTCTTCTGCTTTGCCTGACATAATGGACATTTCTCCTTTTAGTTATACAGTGCAAATCCGCCTTCGCTTCAGCGGGTTTGCGGACATTTTCTATCACGTTTTCTGCGTGCCGGCGGCGGATCAGGAGATCCGCGCAGTCTCACCGCTGCGCCGGGTCCGCCGCAACGCAAAAACCACGCCCCCAGCCAGTCCCATGACGATGGTCATGCTGAAATCCAGCCAGGAAAAAGCGATGGCTTTTTCTCCGCCAACGCCCACCAGACCGAGAAAAAATACATACAATCCCTCGCGCACGCCGATGCCGTTGATGCTGACCGGCAACTGCAGCGTCACCAGGACGATCGGGATGATGCAGAAAAAGTAAAAAATCGATACGCCGAGATGCAGTGAAAGCGAAAGCACATAGTAGTAGAGCAGCACATTCAACTGCAGCAGCGAGGAAATCATAAAGACGTTGGTCAGCACGCCCCGACGGTCGCGCATCACGGAAAAAGCCCGGAACGCCTCCTCGCCCTTTTGCGCCAGCTTGATCCATTTCAGCCGGTGCAAAAGACGCACGCCTCTTTCCACCAGGCTGCGGCGGGTGATGAGAAAAAAACCGCCAAAGCTGATGACAAAAAAAATCACCACGATCAGCAGCACCTGACCCACAGGACGGATCAGCTTAAAGCCCAGCAGGGCTGCCACCAGGGCCAACGAGGCCAGGGCCAGAATCCCCATCACCCGCTCGGTAAGCACGGTGACCACCGAGGCCATATTGCGCCGCGAATAACGCGCCACATCGAACGCCCGCACCGCATCGCCGCCGATGGTAGAGGGCAAGAAATTATTGAAAAAATAACCCACCAGCAACGAACAGAACAGCACACCGAAGGGCACCGGCATCTCCTGCACCGCCAACAGATAGCGCCAGCGCAAAGTCGAAATGACCTTGCCCACAATCGCCAGCAGCACAGCCACGCCGAGCCAAAGGACATCGACCTCCGCCAGACTATACAAGATATCACGCAGGGGAATGCGCTGCAGCAGATACCCTATCAGCAGGGCGCTCAAACACAGCTTGATGATCAACCAGGATCTCTTGCTCAACACTCTATCCTCAAACAGCCGGTTCTTTCGCCTGTGCGTCGACGGTCTTTCGCATCCCCTGTTCCAAACTCACCTGCGGCTGGAATCCCAACACCCGCTGCGCCTTGGCGATGGTGAACGCATTGCTGGTGTTATAGAACTCGAGGGAGCGGCGCGTCAACGGCATTTTGAGCTGCAGCCAACGGCCCACCGCCTCCGAGGGCACGGCGAGCGCCTGGGCCAGCGGCAGCGGCAGATCAAACCAGACCGGTTTTTTATTCAGCACCCGGCCAATGGTCTCCACCAGTTCGCGGGTGGAGGCGGGCTGAGCGCCGGCGATGATAAAGGTCTCGCCCACCGCCTGCTCCTTTTCCATGGCCAGATAATAGGCCTCCAACATGTCGGAGATATAGATGGGATGGCGCAGGTTTTCGCCGCGACCGATCATGATGAACCGGCCCTTGGCCACGGTGCGCAGCAATTTGGCGGTGCGTGGACAGCCGGGGCCATACACCCAAGCCGGACGCAGGATCGTAACCGGGAACTGGCTGTGGCGAAAAAACTCATTGACTACGCCTTCG
>DAIQOA010000109.1:0-14488 GCA_036788095.1 bacterium
GCGCAGCAGTTCCAGGCCCGCCCACACCGACACCAGATAGGCCAGCACCAGCACAGAGAAGCCATAAAAAGAATAGGACAAACCCAGCCAGGTGCGGTAATCCGTTCTTGCCACCACCACCAGCAGCACCAGACCGATCATGACGCGCAGCAGCTGATCCCGCAAATACTTGGAGCTGTCGCCAAAGATCTGATCCGCGCGATAGGAAGTGGCTGACCAGATCGTCGCCAAGCCCAGAACCACGAGAAACAGCACACAGATCAACAGCGTGTAATCCGCATGTGCCAGATCGATTTTACGAGCCTTACCCATTGCTCACCTGATTTTAAACGTTGCCAAGGTCAATAGCGCAAGCAGAATGCCGATAATGTAAAAACGGACCACCACTTTGGGCTCCGCCCATCCGGCCAGCTCAAAGTGATGATGCAGCGGCGCCATGCGAAACAGCCGTTTGCCGGTCCGCTTGAAATGAAAAACCTGCAGGATCACCGACAGGCTCTCCACTAAAAAGATCCCGCAGATGAGGATGAGCAACAGCTCTTTCTTTACCAACACCGCCACCGTGGCGATGGCGCCGCCCATGGCCAGTGCGCCGGTGTCGCCCATGAAGACCTGCGCCGGATACGCGTTGAACCAGAGAAATCCCAACGACGCGCCGAGCAAGGCCGCGCAATAGACCGTCAATTCACCAACCTGCGGAATGTAGATGATATTGAGATAGTCGCTGAAATCCACACGACCGGTCACATAGGCGATGGCGCCGAAGGCGAGCGCCGCAATGGCGCTGAGCCCGATCAGCAGACCGTCCAGACCATCGGTCAGGTTGCTGCCGTTCGAGGTCGCGGTGATGACAAAGACGACAAACGGAATATATAAAAGCCCCAGCTCCAGTTCATAGTTTTTAAAAAAGGGAACCGTGGTGGACGACCGCGCCGATTCCACCGCCGGGAAATAATAGACGACGATGCCGACGAACAGGCCCAGCAGAATCTGTCCGGCCAGCTTGTAGCGGCCGATCAATCCCTTGGGCATTTTCTTGACGATCTTGAGCCAATCATCCAGCAGCCCCAATCCCGACAGCCACAACGTCGACACCAGCACCAGCCAGATGCAGGTGTCGCCCACGCGGGCGAAGAGCAGCGTAGGCACCAGCACGCTGATCAGAATGATGATGCCGCCCATGCTGGGTGTGCCGCGCTTGCTGAGATGGCTCTGCGGGCCGTCGCTGCGGATCTCCTCTCCGATCTGCAGTTCGCGCAGCCGCCGAATGATATACGGACCGATCAGCAGGCTGATCAGCAGGGCCAACACGGCGCTGCAGGTGGCGCGAAAAGTGATATAGCGGAAAAGATTGAATAAAATAAAATCGTCCTTTAGAGGAGCTAGCAGATAATAGAGCATACGCCTCTCCAGCCTGTGGTTATGGACCTGTCTCTTGCATCAATGCGCTGACAATGGTCTCCATGTGCATGCCACGCGATCCCTTGATCAACACCACGTCCCCTTGATGCAGCAGGGGGCAAAGCCATTGGGCCAGCACCGTTTTATCCTCGAAATGAGCCGCCTCAAAACCGCCTATTTCCCTCGCCCGTTCCAGCGTATGCAGCGTGTGGGTCCCATACAAACACAACCGTTGCACGCCGACGGCCGCGCAACGGTCCGCCAGCCGGCGATGCTCGGCTTCGGCATAGCCGCCCAGTTCCAGCATATCGCCCAACACCGCAATCAGTCGGTTTCCCTGTTGGGCGAAATCGCGGCAGGTGTTCAACGCCGCGGCGCAACTGCTGGGATTGGCGTTATAGGCATCGTTGATCAAGGTGACGCCGGCGGCTGAAAGCACCTGCATGCGTTGATCCACGGCGACGAACGATTCCAGACCGGCCTGGATCTCTTCGGGCATCATACGAAATTGCAGCGCCACCGCAGCCGCGGCCAGCGCATTGGAAACATTGTGCCTTCCGGGGACCTGCAGCTGAACAATCCGATCCAGCATTCTAAAACGATAACACGCCTGCCGATCGCACCCCAACACCTCTGCGTGCAGGTCCGCCCGTTGCTCCAGGCCATAGGTGAAACGGTCGCTGACCGGCGCCGCCGCATTCGCCAGCAGGGCATCATCCGCGTTGAGGATGGCCTTGGCCCCTGGACGGCAGTGGTTGAACACTTCAAACTTGGCACGGCGCACGCCCTCCAGATCGCCAAAGAACTCGAGATGCGCATAACCGATGTTGGTGATCACCGCGATGGACGGCTCTACCAAATAGCTGAGACGGTCCAGTTCGCCGAAATGGTTGGCGCCCAGCTCCGTCAATATCATCTCATGCTCAGGCGTCAAATCGAACAGCGTCGTCGGCACGCCCACATGGTTGTTGAACGACTTTCTGTTGCGCAGCACCCGGTACCGGCGGCTCAACACCGAATAGATCATTTCTTTACTGGTAGTCTTGCCGGCGCTGCCGGTGACGGCGATCGTCGGCAGATCAAAGCGGCGGCGATAGGCTGCCGCGGATTCCTGAAACGCACGCAGAACATCGTCCACCACCAGAACATTTTCCACACTCTGGTTCTGATCATACCAGCTACGGCTGACCACAGCCGCCAACGCGCCTTTTTTCACCACCTCGTCCACAAACAGATGGCCGTCAAAGGTGTCGCCCTGCAGGGCGAAGAACAGGTCCCCGGATTGAATGGAACGGGAATCCGTAGAGACCTGGCGCACCGGGTGCGTCAGCGCCTGTGCGTGGCCGCGCCATTCGCCGTTGGCATCCTGGAGAATGTTCAGTACCGTCAGCCGCACTAGAATAGATCCTTTACTTACGAGCGCCTGCTACAGCAACAGCAGTTTGCGCAAATCCACCGAAGATTCGCACTGCAACAGAATCTGTTCTGTGGCGCGAAGCTGTTTGCCGGCAGCAGGCTGTTGCCGCACCACCCTGCCGGATCCGTTCACCACAGCATGAATCCCCTTCTCACCCAACAGATTGAGCGCGCTGCGAATGGGAAGACCGATGAGGTTGGGGATCGTTCGCATGGTCATCGCCTCCTCAGACATTTCAGAACAGTGCAGACGGATCAGGGCGCCGTTGTCGACGTAACTCCCGGCTTTGGGAGCCTGCGCCGTCACCAGATCCCCTTTTTCCGCAAACGTTAAATGAATGTCCGCAGCCCGGGCCAGGTCTTTGGCGCCATCGCGGTCATATCCGACAAAATTAGGAACTCGCCGTCGGGGCTGCTTGGCCAGCAGCGCCTGCACAGCCTGGTCATCATCCGCTTCCACCTCAACCCCTTTATAATACATGATTTCACTGGCTATCCTGCGAAAACACGGCGCCGCGGTTTCTCCACCCAGATAAGAACCGCGCGGATTATCGATCATGATATACATCGCATATTGCGGCCGTTCCTTGGGAAAAAAGCCGCCGAAATTGGCCACATACTGGTTGGCGATATAGCCGCCGCCGTTCATCCGTACTTTTCTCGCCGTACCGGTCTTACCGCACACCTGCACGCCCGGCACGGCCGCTTTTTTGCCCGTGCCGTACTCCACCACATCCGCCATCATCTCCCTCAGGGTATCCGCCGTGGCCTCAGAGATCACCCGGCGGAGAATTTTTCCGTTCGACATAAACACCACATTCTGGTCCGGATCGCGAATCTCTTTGATGATATACGGCTGCATCACCCGTCCGCCGTTGGCGATAGTGGAGAACATGTTGCACATCTGCAGCGGCGTGACGCCGACTTCGTGTCCATAGGACATGGCCAGCGGGGTAAAACCGGACCAGCGCTCCAGGGGATTGAGGATACCGTCCTCCTCCCCGCGCAGCTCGATGCCGGTGCGGCTGCCAAAGCCGAAATCGCGTGCATAGCGATAGATGATGCGCTTGTCAATGCCCTGCGCGGTCTTGGCCATGCCGATATTGCTTGACTTGACCAGCACGTCGTGCAGGCTGAGCGTGCCGTAGGGATGCACGTCGTGGATGGTCTCGCGCATGACGCGATAAGCGCCGTTCTCGCAAAAAACCCGGTCAGTGGGCTTGCGCAGCTTTTCGTTCAACACCGCCGCCATAGTGACCAGTTTAAAAGTGCTGCCGGGTTCGAAAAGATCCGTAATAGCCCGCAAACGCCAGGAGGACGGCGCATACTTGGCCGGAGCGTTGGGATCAAAGGACGGCTCCACCGCCATGGCGACCACTTCGCCGCTGTTCGGATTCATGATGATCACCGCCCCGGTATCAGCGCTGCACTCCTGCAACGTCCGTCGCAGTTCCCGTTGGGCGATGCTCTGGACGGCGTAATCGATGGTCAGAACGACATGATCCCCATTTTCCGCCTGCTGCTCCGGATAATCCGAATGGCGGAACTTTTTGCGACCGTCCGCCGTCTGCTGCAGAATCACCTTGCCCGGCACCCCCTGCAGCACATTGTCATACGCCAGTTCGACGCCACTGAGGCCTTTGCCGTCGATATCGGTGTAACCGACCAAATGGCAACCGATCATGCCCTTGGGGTATTGCCGGGACATCTCCAGACGGCATTCGATGCCCGGCAGACTCAACGTTTTAATCGTCAGCCCGGCGAGCCGCGAGGCCCGGCGGGTGATGTAGACAAAAGAACCTTTGCCGCGCAATTGGGCGGCGATCTGGCTGGCGCTGAGGTTCAAGTGCTTGGCCAGCACCGCGGCGGTTTGCCCGACATCCTTGATCCGTTTGGGATTGGCGATGATGGTATAGGTGGGTACGTTCATGGCAATGGGACGCAACCGGCGGTCAAAAATGCCGCCGCGTTCCGGCGGCAGCGCCAACTCATACTTGAACTGTCTTTCGGCGATCACTGCGTATTTCTCCCGAAGAAAAATTTGCACCTGAATCAGCCGCAAGGCCACCACCACCGCGATGCAGAGCACAACGCGATAAAACAAAAGCGGGCGCTGCAGATCCACCCGTTTGCTCTTTCCGGCAACCTGTCTGTTTTTCATCGAAGGCAGCATGCACCATCACCTTCCGGAATTTCTGCCGGCGTCGTTGGAAAATCGATCGGTCAGTCGTTCGAATGCATTCTTCTGCTGCAATTTGATCTTGGGCACTTCGATCATTTTGTACTGTTCCCGGGCGATTTGCGAGATTCGCTCCAGAGAACGCAGCTCTTCAATTTTCGCCTCCAGCAACAGATTTTCATAGCGAAGCAGCTTGAGCTCATCGGCCCACACCCCATTGCGCCGGTTCATGTGATCGATAAACGTCTTTTGCCAGACCTTGAGAAAGATGACCGCCGCAAACGCCAGCAGCCAGAGCACATGGGCCCGACGGAACTGCAGGCGCAACACTCTCGGCCGCCGCGGGCGTTGCACGCCGCGGGAAAAAGCTCGGCCGGCAAATTGGTTCGGCTTCATCGGTTCACACCTTTTCCATCACCCGCATGCGGGCGGATCGACTGCTCTTGTTCAGCGCCTGCTCCTCGGCCGATGCGGCGATCGACCGGCCGATCACTCGAATGTCCGCCTGGCGGTGACAGACACAAACCGGCAGATCCGGGGGACAGATGCAGGGACGACTATGAGCGCTCATGAACAATTTGATCTCTCGGTCTTCCAAAGAATGATAAGAAACAAAAACCGCGCGCCCTCCGGGAGCCAGCAGTTCCAGGGTTTGCGGCAACAGGGCGCGCAGATTGTCAATCTCTGAATTCGTCATAATGCGAAACGCCTGGAATACCCGGGCTAATGATTTGACCACATGAGGGCCATGCACCGTCTGACGCACCACCTGCGCCACGGTCTCGGTGTCGCAAATGCGGCCCTTTTCCCGCTGCCGCACCAGGGCGGCCGCAATTCGGCGGCTGTGGCGCTCCTCGCCGTATTTCCAGATGATGTCCGCCAAACTGTTTTCGTCATACTCGTTGATCACTTGCTCCGCGGACAGGGATTGATCCATGTCCATTTTCATCAACAGCGGTCCGTTGCTGGTAAACATGAACCCCTTGGCCGGGTCGCTGATCTGCCGCCGGGATACACCCAGATCCGCCACCAACCCATCCAGCCGCTCCAGCCCCTTTGACGCCAGGATCTGTTTGATCTCCCTAAAATTGCCCTGCAACGGCAGAAACCGATCGCCAAAAGAGGCGAGCCGCTGCTGCGCCCGTTCAACCGCCTCCCGGTCTAGGTCCAGACCCACCACCCGGCCGCCGGGTTGCATGTTCTCCAGTATGGCCTGGCTGTAGCCGCCATCCCCAAGCGTCACATCCGCCACCAGTAATGCGTTCTCCAGCCGCAAGGCCGCCACCACCTCGTCCACCAGCACAGGAATGTGATAAGAGCCGTTCGGCTCGCTGTCTGAATGATTATTCAATCTGGGTCGCCAGGTCAAGGTTCAAGCTGCGCAACCGCGTCTGCACGGTCTGCAAACTGGACTGGGCCTGCTGCGCATGAGCCGCCGGATTCCAGATCTCCAGATGGTTCATCACACCGAGCACCAAAACCTCGGAACCGTGCTGCAATTCAGCAAAGTCCACCAGATTCTGCGGCAACACGATTCGTCCCTGCTTATCAAAAGTCAAATCCGTCAAGTTTTTGGAAAAAGCCCCGATCAATTCGGACTTTTCGATCTCATTGATGTCGCGGATCGACGCCAACGCGTTGAAAAAACGGAGAAACTCCTTTTCGTTATATCCAGCGATGCATTTCTGGTACCCGATGGTCACCCAGATCTTGTCCCGCATCGCCTCTGGAAATGAATTGCGCATTTTCAGCGGAATGCTGATCCGGCCGCTGGCATCAAAAGCGACACGATATGTACCATAGAGCATATTCATCGGCTTATATTATACCCATATATCACCATTAATCACCATACAATGGTAAAATACTAAAAATTGGACTCTCTGTCAAGCAAATTAATTGTTTTTTTGCCATTTTTGTGAGATAGCAACACGGACGGAACCAAGGTCATAGACCCATTTTTATGACAAGCCCCGGCGTTTCGAAAAAAAACTAGACACCCTGGACCTGTTCGCCGAACGGATGCCCTGCCTTGTCTATTCCTAATTTCCTATTTTACAATCATCGATGAGTCAGTGCGCTACCGGTATTGCCATGGTACCATTCTTGCTGTGACAATCACAGCTGAATGAACGCATGGAGGAATACGGATTGCCCTTTGATATCGGACCCATCTTAAAGTTTTGGCTCGAGGCAGCGGGGGATATGCAGGTCACTCTGTTTAAGGATCACCTGCATGAAGAAAAGCTGCAGATCGCCATGCGTAGCGGCGCCCTGCACATGGGCCTCATCGGCAGACCCGACGGCTATCGGCCGCTGGGCTATGACTCTTATTTTGACTATTACAACGTCCAAACGCACTCTGTCGGCCAAAAGGCTTCACCGCCCATTCAGGACGACGAAACCATCTTGTTGTTGCAACAGGAGTTCATCCTCTATTTCACCCGCAGCCTGGCCCTGTTTCACGTTCGCCGGCACCATCAAGCCGCACAGGATGCGCGACACAATCTACAGTTGCTGGGACTGGGGAGTCGCTGCGTTGCCGATCCCGCGGTTCAGCTCTCCTTCCTGCGGCATCAGCCTGAAGTCCAGCTTTTGTATTATCGCGCATTGGCCATGATCAGCCTGGAGGAAGGCCGGGGGGACGAGGCGATCCGTTATCTGCGGCAGGGTTTGCTCCGCCTTCATCACCTGTATCGCCAATTGGCCCGCCAGGGCATCTCTTCACCGCGTTATGCCGGCTGGGTTCTGCAAAAAATGATCGAGCGGCTCGGCGTACGCCCTCTGCCGCCGGAATCCCCTTGGGTTGAACGCCTCATCCGGCAGGGGCTGCGCAAAGAAAAAGACCGCTACAATTTTTTGTTCGATTGATCCCCGCACGGCTGCTCACAAGCAAACACTTGAATATCTCGCCGTCATTCGCTATATTAACCGACGATTAGAGCGAAAGAGCTTTGTATGCCGTCCCCGGTGGCCGAGATTCAAACTTCCAGACAATTTGTCCTTGCCTATTTCCTGCGTTATAAAAACCGCTGGCTACTCGGTTTTCTCTTTGTCCTGTTGACCAATGTATGGCAGGTCGGAACCCCCTGGGTATTGCGGTACGCCATCGAATATCTGGAATACCAAATGGGCGGCCTCTCCTCCGCCCGGTTGCCGAACTGGCTGCTGCACTGGGCCTCGATGTTCTCTCTGCCGCATTTTTTGATGCTGGTGGCGCTCATCAGTGTGATGGTGGCCGCGGTGCACGGACTGTTCCGCTATCTGATGCGCAACATCCTCATCGGTCTTTCGCGTGAGATCGAGTACCGGATCCGCAACGAATACTTTAATCATCTGCAGACTCTGCCGGCTTTTTTTTATCAGCAGCACAAGACCGGCGATCTGATGGCGCGCGCCACCAACGACATCGAGGCCGTGCGCACCATGATGGGGCCCGGCGTCATGTACATGATGAACACCATCACCCTGTCGCTGTTTTCGCTCACCATGTTGTTGACCCTGTCGCCCAGGGTGACCGCCTGGTCGTTGTTGCCCATGCCGGTTGTGGCGGTCATCGTCAGGCATCAGGTAAAAAAGATCAACGGCCTATTCAAGAACATTCAGGCGCAATACTCCTCCATCACCGCCAAAGTCCAGGAAAACCTCGCCGGTGTTCGGGTCCTCAAATCCTATGTTCAGGAGCCGCACGAGATCGCCGAATTTAAGCAATTGAACCACGAATACATTCGCCGCAACATGAAACTGGTGCGTGTGCGCGCCGGCCTGTGGTCCACCATCGATTTCCTGTTGGGATTGACCATACTGACTTGCCTGTTTCTCAGCGGCCGCGAGGTGATGCAGGGGCGGTTGACCATCGGCGGAATGGTCGCCTTTATGGCGTATTTGAGCATGCTCGCCTGGCCGATCATCTCCCTGGGTTGGGTTTTAAACATGTGGCAGGAGGGCATGGCCTCCTGCGAGCGCATCCTCAGCATCATGAAAGAGAAGAACGATATTGATGACAATGAGAACACCGACTGGTCGATCACCAGCATCAAGGGCCGGGTGGAATTCGACCACCTCACCTTTCAATACCCTGGAACCACCGCCCCGGTTTTAAACGACATCACCCTGACCATTCCTCAGGGCATGACGCTGGCCATCGTGGGCCATACCGGCGCAGGCAAGAGCACGCTGGCCGCCCTGCTGCCGCGACTGTATGACGCTCCGCCCGGCAGCTGCCGGATCGACGGTCATGACCTGCGCCGGATTCCCCTGCAGGTTCTGCGGCAGCACATCGGCTTTGTCACTCAGGAGACCATGCTGTTCTCAGACACGCTGGCGGAAAACATCACCTCTGGAAAGGACCGGGCGTCGGAATCCGCTTTCCAGGATGCGGTGCGCAGTTCGCAGGTCAACAAAGACCTGGACCAGTTCCCCGATGGCTGGAGCACGCTGGTGGGAGAGCGTGGTCTCACTCTGTCCGGGGGACAAAAACAACGCGTGTCCATCAGCCGTGCGATTTTACGCGATCCCAGAATCCTCATCCTCGACGACGCACTTTCCGCGGTGGACACCTACACCGAAGAGGCGATCTGGCAAGAGCTGGAGCAGGTGCGCAAGGGCCGTACCACGATCCTCATCTCGCACCGCATCTCTACAGTTCACGATGCCGACCTGATCATCGTTCTGGAAAACGGCCGCATCGTGGAACAGGGCCGTCATGAACAGCTGCTGGACGCGCAGGGCGTCTATTATCAACTTTATCAGCGCCAGCTGTTGGAACAATCCTTGGAAGAGATTTGATGTCCGTTCATGAAGAGGAAACGCTCGGCAAATCCTATGACAGCCGCCTGATGCGGCGGCTGCTGGGATTTTTGCGGCCCTACCGGTGGAGCGTACTCTTGGCCGTTGCGGTGCTGATCGCCGGGTCCATGATCGAACTGGCCGGACCCTACCTCACCCGCATCGCCATCGATGATCACATCCGCAACAGCGATGTGGCCGGATTGCAGCGCATCGCGCTGCTCTATTTTTTTCTGCTGGTGGGGCAGGCGATCATCACCTATACCACCACCTGGCTGACGCAACGCATCGGACAACGGATCATGTATGATATGCGCATGTCGCTGTTCAGCCATCTGCAGAAACTGCCCCTCTCCTACTTTGACCGCAACCCTGTCGGCCGGCTGATCACCCGCGTCACCAACGATATTGAAACACTGAACAACATGCTCTCCAGCGGCGTGGTCACCATCTTTGGCGATCTCTTTGTCCTCATCGGCATCATGGTGGCCATGATGCTGTTCCACTGGCGGCTGGCCGGCTTGACCCTGCTGGTTCTGCCCCTGATCCTTTACACCAGCTTTCTTTTTCGCACGCACATCAGAGAATCGTTTCGCCAGGTGCGGTTGCGCATCGCCCGCATCAACAGCTATTTGCAGGAAAACATCACCGCCATGACCACGGTCCAGCTGTTCAGCCGCGAAGCGAAAAACAGCGCTCGTTTCGATGAGCTGAACCGGGATCATCTGCAGGCGTACCTGAAAACCATTTTTTATTATGCGGTTTTTTATCCGGTGATCGAACTGATCATGGCCATCAGCATCGGTCTGATTTTATGGTATGGCGGTTTGCAGGTCATCGACCGGACGCTCACCCTGGGCATTCTGGTCGCCTTTCTACAGTATGTGCAGCGTTTTTTCATGCCGATCCGCGACTTGTCGGAAAAATTCAACCTGCTGCAATCGGCCATGGCGGCCAGCGAACGGATCTTTGGCGTGCTCGATACGCCGATCCAGGACCCCGGGCCTGCCGAACCTGCGCCCATGCCGCCGGCCCGGGGGGAGATCCAATTCCGTCAGGTCTCCTTTGGCTACCATCCGGATCATCTGGTGCTCAAGGATGTTACTTTCACCATCAAACCGGGAGAAAAGGTGGCGGTGGTCGGCGCGACCGGCGCAGGCAAAACCTCGCTGATCAACCTGATCAATCGGTTGTACGAACCCACGGCAGGCGCCGTGTTTCTGGATGGCGTAGACATCCGGCACCTGCCCCTGGAGGACCTGCGCCGCCGGATTCGCATGGTGCTGCAGGAGGTGTTTATCTTTTCCGGCACCGTGGAATACAACATACGGCTCGGCAATCAGAATATTCCCATGGACCGGGTTCTCTCTGCGGCGCAGGAGGTGCACGCACATGATTTCATCGTCAAATTAGCCAACGGATACCAGACGGAGCTGTCCGAGCGCGGCAGCAACATCTCAGTGGGACAGAAACAGCTGCTGTCGTTCGCGCGCGCCCTCTGCTTTGATCCGGAGATTCTGATTCTGGACGAAGCCACATCCAGCGTGGACACAGAAACCGAGGGCTATATCCGCGATGCCATCCAGGTATTGATGAAAGGACGCACCTCCATCATCATCGCCCACCGGCTTTCGACGATCCAGGATGCGGATTGGATCCTGGTGATGCACAAGGGAGAGATACGGGAGATGGGCACGCACGCAGAGTTGCTCGGTCAAAAAGGCATTTATCATCGTCTCTACCAGCTGCAGTATGATCTGGAGGGCGCCTAATTCCCGGCTAGCGCCGCCGCCTTAAAAGAGAACCCCATGGTGAGAATCAAGCGATATCTCTATTTCATCCTTGTCCTCTGTTGCTGCGCAGCCGGTGAGCAACCGGAGCATGGGCCAGTCTGGTCGCCGCTCACCAGCCCCTCTCTTCAGCCGCAAACCCGGCCGGCTGTGGATTGGTCGCGCGAGATCCTCTATTTTCTGCTGATCGACCGATTCTGCAACGGCGATCCGGCCAACGACACGGGCCGCAACCCCGCCAGCCATGTGCTTTTTAATCCTACTATCGGCAATTCCGAGGCGCTCAAGACCTATCAGGGCGGCGATCTGCAGGGCGTCATCGACCGGCTGGACTATCTCCAGAATCTGGGCATCACCGCCTTGTGGCTGTCGCCGGTCTACGACAACAGCGATTCCGCCTTTGCCGGATGGTGGCCCTATCACGGCTACAGCCCGGTGAATTTTTTTTCCGTGGATGAACATTTCGGCGACATGGCGCTACTGCAAAAGCTGGTGAAAGAAGCCCATCGTCGGCACATCAAAATCATCCTCGACATGATCTACAATCATGTGGCGCCGGACCACCCCTGGGTGGTTGATCAAAAATTATGGCAGCAGGCCGGCTATCGTCACTGGTTCCACCCCCACAGCGGCGTCGACGCATCCACCAGCATTCAGGACTGGCAGGACCAGGAACAGCTGGAAAACCGCGAGCTCAACGGCTTGCCCGACTTAAATCAGGACAATCCCAACGTGTACCAGTTTCTACTGGACATGTCCAAATACTGGATCCTGCAGACCGGCTGCGACGGTTTTCGGCTGGATGCGGTCAAACACATTCCCAAATCCTTTTGGAGCAAATTATGCAAGGATCTGCATGCCTTCGCCGGAGACGATTTTTTGCTCCTGGGCGAAGTCTTTAGCGGCGATACGCCCTATGTCGCCGGCTATCAAGATTTGGGATTCAACGCACTCTTTGATATCCCCATGTACTATGCCATCCACCGCGTCTTTGCCCAGGGCAGCGCGATGCAGTGGCTGAGCGAAGGATACAGACAATCGTATACCGGCTTCCCCTCCCTCCTGCTCTCGCCCTTGATCGACAATCATGACGTGGCCCGCTTCAGTTACTGGGCCGGAGAGCGGCCGAAGGAAAAAATTAAATCAGCCCTCACCTATCTGTTCTCCATCCCCGGTCTGCCCATGCTCTATTACGGCACAGAGATCGCCTCGCCCGGCGCAGCGCCCACCCATGAAAAAACCGGTGAGGGGCAGGATTACCTGAATCGAAGGATGATGGACTGGCAGGCGCTCTATGGTCCGGACCGTGATCTAGTTAAATATGTCGCGGAACTGACCAGGATCAGAAAAAGGCACCCGTGCCTTTCCGGCGACAGACTGGTGGAGGTGTACAAGGATTATGGGGTTTACGGATATCTGCGCTATGACCAGCGGACCGCGATCCTGGTGGTTCTGAACAACGCGGGCAGCGTTGAGCGGCGGCGCCTGGGATTGCCCCGTACGGCGTTCCACGGCGGTTCTTTTCAGGATCTGCTCACCGGAAAAAAATATTCATTGAATCGAGATTCAGTGGACCTGCGGCTGGCGCCGCACGCCTCGTTGCTGTTGCGCTTCAGAGGTCGCCGGCAAGCCGAAGCGCTGGAGAAACTCCCCTGGTCCTGCACTTTCACCCAACGGCTGCCCGGCGACCGGCAATGGGTCCTGTTCACCTATCGCGCTGACCGCCCGCTGAAATCCGTCGCCATCGCCGGCGACTTTAACGCCTGGTCCAGCGAGAGCGATACCCTGCACTATGATGAAGCCGATGATCGCTGGACCACCCGTCTGCCTTTAACCCAAGGCCGCTATCGATATAAAATGGTGCTGGACGGCGAACGGTGGATCAGCGACCCGCAAGCCCAAGAGCAAGAGCTGGACCCGTTCGGCGGCTATAATTCAGTCATCGTGGTTCCCTAGCGGCCGGTCTCCTCGCTTTGCATTGCATACACCACTTTGCCGCCCACCACGGTCATCTCTACTTTCACATCCCACAACCGGACTGGATCCAGATTTATTATATCCTCGGACAGCACCACCCAATCAGCGAGATAACCAGGCTTGAGACAGCCCTTGATGTGCTCTTCGTAGGTGCAAAAGGCGCTGTTGACCGTATAGCAGCGAATCGCCTCCGGCAGGGTGATCTTTTGTTCCGGGATCCAGCCGTCGGGATTTTTTCCATCCAAAGTACGGCGGGTCACCGCGGCATAGAGGCCCCACAAAGGATTCAGCGGCGCCACGGTCCAATCCGTGCCAAAGCTCACCTTGGCGCCGTGGTCCAGCAGCGATCGAATGGGATAGGCCTGCCGGCAACGCGCCTGTCCGATACGCTTGGCAGCCCAGCGGCCGTCATCGATCAGATGATAGGGGTGCACGGCGGCGATGACGCCCAGTTCCGCGAACCGCGACAGATCCGCCGGCGCCAGGTGCTGGGCGTGTTCGATGCGATGACGCCGATCCGATGGTTCATTGTTCTGCGCGCATTGGGCATAAAAATCCAACACCCGGCCATTGGCGCTGTCGCCTATGGCATGGGTGGACACCTGCAGCCGATGGCGGTCAGCGCTGAGAATCCATTTTTCCAACCTGCCGTCGAGCAGCACGTCCGAGGCGAGGCCATAAGTATTGGGATCCTGTTCATAAGGTTGGTAAAACAACGCGGTGGAAGAACCCAGAGAACCGTCGGCGAACGCCTTGAGTCCTCCGATGCGGATCCATTCGTCGCCCAGCCCCGAACTGATCCCGGTTCGCAGAACTGCGTCAATCTCTGATATGGGCAGACGGCAGTTGATGCGAGCGGTCAACAGGCCGGTCTGGCGCAGTTTTTGATAGACCGCCACATCCTCTGCTGAGGACAAATCCTGCAGGCTGGTGACGC
>DAIQOA010000110.1:0-14485 GCA_036788095.1 bacterium
CTCTCAGCTGAAAAATCCTTTCAGCGGTCATCAAGATGGATCTCTACGATAGCCGTCGCTGAAACAGAGGGTTCAATTTTAGCGGCTGGAAAAAAGCGCCGGTGATCAAAGTGATATCCAGACTAAAGGGCAGCCCGTTCCACTTGATGCTGGCGCCGAGAATACGAAAAGTAAAAGTTTCAAAAAGCTTGAGCAGGGCATCCGCTTTATCGAACAACACGCAGTTAAAGGACTGCTCTTTTTTAAAAAACAACCCCGCCCCACGAGGAGCGCAAAGAAGCGCGAGATTTTTCCCTTGACTATTTTTCCATTTTATCCTATACTGATATCAAGGATCATATGGCTGTCATGGCAATAGCCATCCTCAGATCAAAAGGCATGATAAATTTGTCCGACGGGCCGATTTATGCTGCCTTTTTTTATTTCTCCACCGCCGGGGACCTTCTTTCTTCTTAATCCTAATTTGTTGTAATTAAATAACAAAGGAGGTCGATATGCGAAGAGCGCCGGCTTTGATTTGTCTTTTGGCTGCGGGCTGTCTCATGGCGCAGACCAGGGGGCTCACCATCACCACAAAATCCATCGCCGCCAGAGCGGAATTTGAAAAGGGCTGGCTATGCCTCGACAAACAACTGACGGATAAGGCAAAAGCCCATTTCGAAAAAGCTATTCAACAGGATGCGGATTTTGCGCTCGCTCATCTCGGGTTGAGCCTGACAGCGAGCACCTATCCGGAGCAACGGGAGGCTATCAACAGCGCCAAAAAAGCGGCTGCCAAGGCGAGTAAAATGGAGCAGGGCTTGATCAAAGCGATGGATCTCTTTCTCGACAACCGGCTCAGCGAAGCGCAAAAAGAACTACAAGCATTAAAGAAGAAATACCCCAAAGTCGAGACCTTCTGGTACTGGAGCGCCACAGCCCATTATCTCAACCGGGAGTATGAAGCCGCCGTCCAGGAATTCATGCAGGTCCTACAGATACATCCAGAATACCATGCGGCCTACAACATGCTGGGCTATTGCTACCGCGACCTGGGCGATTATGAAAAAGCCAAACAGGCGCTCATCAAATACACCGAGCTTTTGCCCGATGAACCCAATCCGCATGACAGCCTCGCGGACCTGTACATGACGCTGGGCGAATACGACAAGGCCATCGCCTCTTACCAGGCGGCGCTTAAAGCGGATTCTCAATTCTACCAGTCGGCGGATAAAATCGCCACCTGTTATTCGCGCACCGGCCGCTATGACGAAGCCATTGCCCAGCTCTCCGAGATGGTCAAGAATTTCTCCAACCCGGTGGTGATCAGCGGCGCATACCGCAGGCTTGCGAGAGTGTACGCCGGTCTTGGTCAAAGCAGCGTGGCGCTCGAGGAGTGCGAACTGGCGGACAAAACGGATCCAGACACCTCTCGACAGGCACAGGCCTCTGCCTTGGCGGCAACGGCCGATGTCTGGATGATTGCCCATCGCTATGATCAAGCCCGTCCTCTGCTTGAGGCGGCGCTGCAAAAATTGCCAAGAAACCAGCAGTATCCGTTTAGTTGGGCCATGGCCATTCTAGAGGCTGAAGCAGGGAACCTTGAAGCGGCGGAAAAACACTATATACAGCTGCAGGGCTTGGCCGAGGAGCTGGGGTTGTTGAAGGTCTATGAGACCGGGTTGAATTACCTGAAAGGGGTGATCACCAGGGAAAAGGGAGATTATGCAGCAGCCATCTCTGCACTTGAAAAAAGCGGTGAGCAGAACAAATCGAATCCGCTGGCCTATCAGGTCGATCTGGCAAAAGCCTATTTTAAAAACGGCGACCTCCCAGGGGCACGATCAGCGCTGAGGCCTCTGCTCGAGCGGAATAGCAATGATGTGGAGGCCCTGCTGCTGCTGGTGGATATAGCTATCGCTGAAAAAGATCCGGATGCAGCCGACAAAAACCTGGTTACCGTCAAGTCGCTGTTGGCCAATGCGGATGATGATTTTTACCTGCTGCAAGAGATCAAAGAAAAAGACGCGGTCGCGCAAAAATTGCAACGCTAGTCCGGAATCGAAACAGGCAGGCAGTCGTCCCCCTCATTACGCCGACCCCCCTAACGCGTCTTGAAAGATGGCTGCCTGCTTTCTATCCAGGAGGAGGAAAACCATGAGCACTTGGCGCAAAGCGATGACAAAATTGAGTGTGAAAAGCATTTTAGCGGCAGTGGGATTGTGCATCGTTTTCGGTTGCGGCTATGCCTATAAAAAAGGCTCCCTCTCCGCCGCGGTTGTGCCGACGCTGCTGGGGCTGGTGCTTTTTCTCGGCAGCGCTTTCTATCTGGCGCTGAAAGCCGTGCGGCTCGAAGCGGAAGAAAAAAATAAAAACGCAGCCCGGCGCTGAACTTCGCCGGCGGCCGACAACGAATCCCCCTTCATTCCCAGGCCCGGAGCTTAGCTGTACTTGGCGGCAAGGTCCGCCGCCTCCCCTTGCAGTGACAGAATCGCTTTGTCATTGCCAAAACAAACGACACCCGCAGTTTCCTCGAAAAGCCGCGGCGGAAACACGATTATTCCAATATTTTTATTATTCTTGTTGCATGCTGAACTGAGATTCACTACATTGACCGAAACCCGAGGGCAGGGCGATTGCCGGACTGCCTGAAGCCCGTTGACTGCTGGAATTCGCCGGCAGGATGATCGCGGTCATACTAAAAGTACCATGAGATCTAATCAGCTTCGCGTCAACCTAATCTTTTGCAGCAGGAAACGCCATCTAACTGGAGCCTGAAAAATGCTACGACGAATCGCTGTGTTTATCATCGCAGTTGGCTTGCCGCTTTCATCTCCTAAGGCACAACCGGTTGTTTTAACTACCAATTGGAAGATCGATGCGGAAAAGATCTCTTTCACCAACATTCCCTGGTTTTCGCCGGGCGACAATGGGGTAAGATATTGTACCTATAATCCCAAGACGGATCACGTCCTGGTTATCAGCCGGACCAATGTGACCGGAGGCTTGACCGGTCCTAATGCGGATATCATTATCCTCGATGCCGCGACCGGCGCTAAAATCGGCAAGCTGCCTTTTGATCCTGCGGTCATCAAAGGACAGGATCCCTTTGTCCTGCTGAACATCAAATGCGCCGGTGACGGCGCCATCTATGCGGGCAACCTGGTTCAATCGGCGGTGACTTTTCCGTTCAAACTCTACCGATGGGAAAATGAGACCGCGACGCCCACCCTCGCCTTTGAAAGCATTCAGTGGAGCGATCGTTATGGCGATGCGCTCGCCGTTATCGGCGAGGGAGATCAAACCATGGTCTATGTGAGCGGGAGCGTGGATCAAAAATATATCAATGTTCTGACAAGCAGCAACGGGATTGATTTCGAATGGACGGATATGCTGGAGATTCCACCGGCCTATGCATCCTTGGGCATTGCCTCGACCGCTCCCGGCGGCAATATCTGGGTTAACAATGGGTACATTACCTACTATACGCCTGTCACCCTGCTGGCGCCCGATGGCGGGGTCATCGGCAGCATTCCCTATGAAGTCGCGGATGATCACACCTCCGGGATCACACATTTCACTTATGAAAACCGGGAATATATCATGGTGTTCAGCGGCGAGATACTGCCGCAAAAAGGTTACCTGCTGGATGTCACCGATGGCCCGCTATCGGCAAAGGTGATCGCCGAAACGCCCGCGATGGGTTCAAACACCAATGAAATGGGCCTGGGGGACATCGCGTATGATTCAAAACGAAATGCGGTGATCATTCTATGCACCAACAATCAGATCGCCTCCTTCGATCTATCTTCTGTGCTGACGACAAAAGTAGAGAGCGAACGCCGGAGCACTGTTCCGGATCGAATGGCACTGTACCCGAACTATCCCAATCCCTTTAATCCCACCACGACCATCGAATTTTCCTTATCGAGGCCTGCACAGGTATCCGTCAAAATCTTTACATTGATGGGACGCGAGGTTGTAGCGCTTGTCGATGAAAAACGGGCGGCAGGTATATACCGGGTGGGCTGGAATGCAGAAAAATTGCCGAATGGCGTTTATCTATATGTTCTGGAAGCAGCTGGATATAAAGACATTCGCAAGGCAATTTTGATGAAATAACTTTTCGCTCTTGTTCCCCATCTCCAGAGTGTGAGCGAAACCCGTTCAATCCCTTAGTGTTGCCGCGGGTTTTCTCGGCAACACTGGATGCCGTTTTAGCTGCGCTCTTTGCAGAGATTCATGCTGGTTTCAGCGAAAATCGGCGTTGAACAACGGCAGCACGCGCAAGTGTTTGCGATTGTCTCTGACGATGTTGATCAGGCCGAGCTGCAAGCCTCTGAGGCGCCGTGCATAATTCACCAGCCCGATGGACAGTCCGCTTTGCGTGCCCTGAATATGGTTAAAGGCGCTGGCGCTGAACAGGCTCATGCGGCCGTCATCGACTACGCGAACCGTAGCCAGAGCGAGCTGTACTCCTCTTAACTCCTTGCCGGCTACGGTAATTCCGGCCAGGGTGAGCCCTTTCACACTCCTGCCGCCAGCGCCCAGTCCGGCAAGTGTAATGCCGCACAGTTCACTTCCCGCGCCCACGCCAAGGCCCGCGATAGTGATGCCTCTGATCCTGTTCCCTGCGCCCACGCCAAAGCCAGCCAACGAAATCCCGACGATGTCGCCACCCGCGCCAACACCGAATCCGGCTATGGAGATACCGGTCAGCTTTCCACCCACACCTACACCGAAACCCGCACACTGAAAGCCGGTTGCGTTCTCAGCCGCTCCGGCGCCCAATCCCGCTACGGTAATGCCCATCAGATCGCCGCCGGCGCCAATACCGAGTCCGGCTGCGTTCAAGCCCATCACATTGCCGCCCGAACCGGCGCCAAGCCCGGCCAAAGTGATGCCGCTGAGCACGCCGCCTGCGCCCACGCCCAATCCGCCAAGGTTCACTCCGGTCATAATGCCGCCCGACCCCAACCCGAGTCCAGCGATGGAGATGCCTTTCACCTCAGCGCCGCTGCCGATGCCCAGCAAAGCGAACGAAACACCCTTTAATCTGGTGTCAGCGGCAATGCCCAGCACACCCAGCTGCAGGCCGCTCAGCGATCCCCCACCGGGCAGCGGGCCAATGGAAAGCCCATTGATCCTGGACAATTGACTGGACTCGTAGGGCTTCCACAGGGTGACATTGATGCCGTTGACATAATTCACATCGCGATCGCGATAGTTAAAGCGCAGTCCGGTGAAAGCTGTGGAATTGCCTAAAGAGATGCCCACACCGGAACTGGGGATGTCAAGGCTTTGGGCGCTGCCGGGAAGAGGCAGGATAAACACACTGAGGGCAAAAGCCCAAACGCGGGCAGTAGGCTTGATTGGCACGAAAACGGACATGACATCACTCTCCTGTAAAATGCAAGCAACTCGGCAGGTACAATTGGTTTACGTGAAATCGGACTATTAGTTTCCCAGTCTGGTTTTTTCTGGACAACAAGCATACGTGTTTTTCTCGTTACCAAGCTCCACAGCCTGGGTGAAAAAATATCCTAAATAGCCAGAAAATTTGCTGCATTCCGGAGCCCTAAAAATCAAAAATAATCAAAAGGGTAGGTATACTATTGCCGATTTTTATTATAATGAATCCTCCAGCACTTACACCTGCCCAGCAAGCCAAACTCTGAGCCGAATCTCAATCTCTTTCACACAGGCTATCGAAAGACTTCTATAGGCCTATTTAGCGATGACGCGGCATGTTTCCACACATACTCGGGAGCGCGAGGCAATTTATGGAAAGCACGCAACGCTCTGCTTTGCATATTTGCAAAGAGTGAGGCAAAGTTTGGCAACAAGAAAAAAGATGGCTTCTGCGGTTGGTCAACATGCCGCGCTCTGTCGTTGGAGATTCACTCCATTCGAGAATGCACCGAATCACGGCTTCATCTGCTCCATTCGCAATGACAGTAGGGCGAGCCAAAGCAAACGTCCACCACTTTTGCAGGTGTCGACCTTTCAGAAAACGTTTTACGGCGCCACCGGCGCGTCGCCGATTTCCTGCTTTTCCATATCCCAGTATACTTCCCCCGCGTTCCCCGGTTTGCGAACGAGTAAAGCGGGGCAACGAGCGCTCACTCCCCTCCGGCATACCTTCGCTGATACTCCCGCCAGGTCGTTATCGATTTCGTCAGCGCGGTTTCGCAGTCCTGCTGAATTTTATAGCACTGCAGGCCGAATTTTCCTGTGTAACCGTTGTCCTTCAGCAGCTTGACCAGTTTATAGACGTCAAAACTGCCTTCGCCAAGCGGCCGAATCAGACGATCCCAACTCATGGTGCGGGTATCGCCGCTGTCCGCGCCATGGATAGATGCCATGAACAGCCACGGCAGGGCATCGATCGTCTTTTGCTCCCATCCCTGCTCCCCCTCCACCTTGAGCAGGTGGCATAGATTGAGCGTTGCGCCGACATTACGACGGCCGGTTTTTTTCGCCAAATCGACGGCATGGTGCAGGGTTTCACAATATAAATCAGCATGGGGATATACCGCGATCTGAATGTTTAAAGGAGCTGCGAAATCAGCCAGATCACGAAGGCCCTGGACAAAAAGCGAATCCCCCTGAGCTCTGTCCGTTACGCTGCTGTCGGCATGGAGGTGCAAAGCAACGAGAAGATTGCGATCCCGCGCATGCCGAAGTATATTGCGCAAGTCAGCATGTTGGCTGATTTTGCCGTCTTTAATGTTCATGGCAATGTATATTTCCGGCATTTCCAGGCCGACCTTGTCCAGGGCGGCCCGCCAGGCATAATAGGTCTCCTCCCCATGGCCGGCCAGGCCGTCATAGCCCAGCCGTTTTACCAGAGCGGCTTGGGCTTCCTCTCCCTGCGGCGCATTGAGCATCGTGCGCACTCCGTTGTTGAAGCAATAAAACACATTGTCCAGTTTTTTCTCCTGACTGCATGAAAAGAAAAGCGTGCACAGCACACCGCCGAATAACATCATCCTCTTCCTAGCCAAGCTTCACCTCCTGGAATTTATTCATCCATTCCACCACGTTACGGTCGAGCCATTTTTCGCGAAACGGTCGTATCAGCATGGCATTGGCCGCTGTGTCATTGACAAATTTTCCGGCTGTTTTATCCCAGGTCAGTTCACACCCCAGTTTCACCGATATCAGTCCCATCAGAGTGGTGAAATAGACCGTATGTCCCACCTCCAACGGTTCATAGGACTTGCCGCCGGTTTCCACCGCTCTCAAGAAATCGGCTTTGTCGGTCAAGGTGCCGGCATAGTCCTGTTCGCCCGCCGCGGGCTGGTAATCCAGAATCTTTTGATCGCTCGCCTGCAGCTTGTCGGGATAGGTGACCTTGACCCAGCCGGCCGATCCCTCAAACAGCACATAGGGCTCATCGATTTTATAGTGCATCACAAAACCATCCTGATAGCTGTATTCGATTTCAAACACCTCGATGGTATTCCACAACCCGTTGCTAAAGCGGCCTGAGCCTTTCACTTTCACAGGCAGTTCATATTCCCGCTTCATTCCCCACAGGGCGATGTCAACCAGATGAGCGCCCCAATTGGTGATCATACCGTTGCAATAGTCGTCGATGCGCAGCCAACCCGGACGGGTATCGATGGTGGCGGGATCATGCACCCGGCTCTGGGTGTAGGGCGCCGGGAACGCCGGACCCAGCCACATGTCATAGTTGAGCGTTTTGGGGACGGCCATTTCCGGTTGCGGTCCGACCGCACTGCCGTTCAATTCTCCCGGCACGCCCACTGCGACATGGTGCAACTCGCCGATCATTCGATTATGCACGATCTCAACCGCTCTCTGAAAGGCGCGTAAGGAACGGAACTCGCTGTCAAGACGATGGGCCACGCCTTTGGCCTTAACCGCCGCGATTAAAGCTTTGCTGTGCGAGTAGCTGATCGACAACGCCTTTTCCATGGCAACATGTTTGCCGGCCAGCGCCGCAGCGATGCCCGCCGGCGCATGCCAGTGATCGGGCGTTGACACCATCACGGCATCGATCTTTTTGCTGGCGATCAATTCGCGGTAGTCGGCATACTTTTTCACGCCCTGAAATTTTTTACTCGCCTTGGAGTAGGCCTCGTTGATGACCGTTGCGGCCAGATCCATACGCCAGGCATCCACGTCGTTCACCGCAATCACCTGACAATTCGGCAGCTGTAAAAATCCGTTCTTCAGGTTGACGTGCACCGCCTGTCGGCCGGTGCCGATCATCCCCACGGTGATGCGTTCGCTGGGCGCATGCTTGCCGAACACCGAAGAAGGCACAATGACCGGAGCAGCGATACTGCCAACGGCGGCAGCGCCGGCCTGAATTAAAAACTCTCTGCGATTCATAGAGCAGCTCTCTTTCAACGTTTGGGTTCTGAACATAGTGCTTTGGCTAATGGATAACGACCAATTTGCGTGTGCAGGTGAATAAACCGGCTTGTAGACGGACCAGATACACGCCGCCGGCGGCGGGCAGGTCTTCCATAGTCCGGCCGTGCCAATTAACCACATAGCGGCCGGCCGCCATCGGTTGATCCGCCAATACAGACACTATTTGGCCGGAAAGATTATAGATCATCAGCGTTACATGGACCGGCGAGGCCAGTTCAAAGGCAATGTCGGTCTGCCCGTTTAAGGGATTGGGATGATTCTGATACAGAGCGAATTGAACCGGCTTTTCTTGAAGGCGCACGGACGTCGGCCCCAGGGTAAAGCTCTGTTCCTCGGCAAAAGGTCCACCGGTGAAACCTGGGTCGACCGTCTGAACGCTCCAGTAATAGGTCCCAGCGGTCAGGCCATACAGCTTCCATATTTTGCCGGAGATCATGTTGCCCTGCGCTAGCAAAAAACATTGGCCGGAATGAATATTGGCCGAGGGCGAAACGATTTCGCATCCCCCTGGGGTACTGCCGACGCGGAGGTTGTAAGTGAATTCGCTGCCTCGCCGAACTGGATCCGACGGCGGTTGCCAGCGGACAACCACGCTATCCCGGCCCGCCTCGGCGGTCAGAGCCACTGGCGGGCACGGCGGATTTTTGCGCTGCGTTGTTTCATTCCGAAACCAGGCGATGGAGGCGTCAGCTTGATAGATTAGTAAAATATCGAGATCGCCGTCGAGGTCAAAATCGCAGCAATAGGGATTCATGCCCAGGGCAGTGGAAAAGGTAAAGATTTTTTGTAGGCCGGAATCAGCTTGCAGGTAAATGTCATAATGGTCGCTTTCAAGCTTGATCAGGTCGCGCAGGCCATCGTTGTTCAAATCCCCGTCGACGCCAAAAGGGCCTAAACCGGCGCCGGATCGGAGGAAAACACCTTGGTCGTTATAGTAAACCGTTGTGCCGCCTTCCTGTTCAATGCAGAGGTCGCTGTCGTCGTCGAGGTCGCAATCGCGCCAAAACGGTACGCCTGCAGCCTGTTCATCGCTCCAACCCAGAAAGGATGAATCAACGGCGGAAAAGCGGCCGCGGTGGTTATTAAACAGCCGGATGACCGTCCGCCGGCTGGGGCGGTCCACAGATCCAATCAGCCCGTGAAAAAGAAGGTCCTGATCTCCATCCTGATCATAATCGCAATAAAAATAGTCGCCATAGCCAGACGACAAGGCGTCGGGAAACGCCACATGCCAGCCGTCCACTGTATGGCAAACGATTTGGCTGCTGCACATCATGTTGGAAGTGACGCCGCTGGTCAGGAGGTCCCGGCGACCGTCGTTGTCCGCGTCCAGCAGCGAAATCGTATAGCCGTTGTTATATCTCGTTGCAAGAGGAATTTCAGCAAAAGACTGAAAAAAATGGGCCAGATCATTGCGTAAAAAACTTAAATGGGCGTTGGTGGTGAGAAACAGCGTCATGATGTCCAGATCATTATCACTGTCAAAATCGTAAATGCGTGTTCTGCCGTATGCCCAGGAATTGATGATATCGAGCCGTTCTTCTGTGTAGGTTCCGAGGCTATTTTTAAAAATGGCCTGTATGGATGAAGAATTTTTTTGATACTGCATCAGGATATCCAAATCCCCATCATGGTCCATGTCCGCAATTTGGAAAAAATTTTGCGGGCAGGGGAGCGAGGTGTTCAGATACGTAAAGGGAAGGCGATAGTCAACCGTCAAGGTTTCTGATGGCGTGCTGTGCAGATGGGACCAGCTTTCAGCGATCAGATAGTATTGCTGAATCTGTCCTTGCTGGATATCGCTGTCCGAATAGTCGCGCCGGTTGCCGTCCAACTCGGCGATTTTCTTCTCGACATGATTTACGATATGATAGAGATGATAGCGATACACCTCTTCAGGCCGACTGTGGGTCCAGGTGATGTCGATGCGGTCTGCGCTTTTTTCAGCGCGCAGGGAATCGGGCGCCAAGGCCGGTTCAGGACTGCTTGGGATCGTGAAATGCATCTCCTCCGCAAAGGGCGAGCCATTATGGTTGATATCCAGCGACTGCACGGTCCAATAATACTCGCCGGCCGGCAGCCGCAGATGCCATTGGGTATTGTTGCCGACATTACCCGCCCCAGGAAGCAGTCGTTTTCCGCTGTTGCGCAGGGACAGGGGAGAAAGAATATCACACGCGCCGGGTAAAGTGCCGACAGAGAGATTAAACGTCAGGCCTGCCTTCGCCGGCGCGGACCAGGAAAAACAGGCGGTATGACCGATCACATCCACCGCTAGATTCCGCGGCGGCTCTGGCAACGCGGCCGGCGATGCGCTGTTGTTCATGAACAGCTTGCCGGCCGTGCCGCCCCAGGGATTATCGCCAAGGGTTAAAAAGTCCACATCCCCGTCCAGATCATAATCAGCGGAGGCCACGCCCCGGGACGGGGTTTGGTCCAGAGCCGTATTTTCGATCCGGAAGAAGCTGGTTTTTTCGCCCTGATACAGCTGAGTGGCATAATGGCTGTAATCGCTGCTTTTGCCGCCCAGTAAAACATCGCTCTGGCCGTCATTGTCATAATCCAGCCAGAGCGCCTGGCCCTGTCGGATTTCCGATACCTGTTCGGCAACGGCGGTGCGGAGGTCCCCCCCATATCGGTAGATGGCTGTGGCGGTGGCGCCGCTGATTAAAAAATCCACATCTCCGTCACGATCGTAATCAGCTGCGTCTAGGCCATTGTAAGCCGACCAGGGCGCAGGTTCGGCGATAAAACGCCCCTGTTCATTGCGAAAAAAGGTACCCCCGTCGACAAGCAGATCCAGATCTTGATCATGATCCACGTCGCACCACCAGCCCTGCTGAGCGTCATTGTCCGGCAGGGCGTCCGTTTGTATGAATCCGGCAGCCATTTTCTGCCATAGCACCAATCCTCTCCGAGTACGCTCAGTAGCCGCGGCCATGTCCGCATCGCCGTCGTGATCAAAATCCGCCCAGGCCGGCGCGCCATAGTACACCGGAGGAAGAGATAAATCCACCGGTGAAAAGCGGCCGTTCTCGTTTTGGAAAAATTGCGTTGTACATTCACCGCTGCCGCTCTTGGCAAAAACGGCCAGATCCAGGTCGTTGTCGCTGTCCAGATCGATCCATTGTAAAGCAGTGATCGGAAGATCGGGCGGAATGAGTTGCTCGGCCGTCAACCGGCCCTGGTCGTTGCGATAAAAAGAGACATGGCCGTAATACAGAACCATGAGATCCGGATCGCCGTCATCATCCACATCGCCCCATGCAGCCGTGCCATCGGCATCTGTGCTGATCTTGACACCGGTGTCGATGAAGGGAATATTTTCAACGGTTATCATCTGCTCAATCGTGAGCGTGTCAGCGCCTAATGGGCCGGTTGCGATCAAGGTCACGGTGTATCGGCCCGCGGAACGATAACCGTGCGTTGGACTGGGGATGTCTTCATGCACGGATCCGTCGCCGAAATTCCAGTCCCACTGCGTGACTGTGCCGGTGCATTGATTGGTGAAATGTACGGAAAGACCCGTCCAGCCATGAATCGGCGTAGCCGTGAAACTCGCCCTGGGCGGAGCCGGCGGCGGAGGAGGCGGGGGTGGAGGCAAAGGCGCCGCGGAACAAATGAGAATGCTTTTTATTCTGCTGTAGGCGTGATTAAAAGGATGAGCAAAATGCGACGGCGGCCAGAGGCTGGTCCAAAAGGTTTCACCGGGCGCCAGGCCGCCATAGTTGATGTGATACAGATCGTCTTCAGGTCCTTCGCCTCTCTCATTGAGGCCGTCTATAATGACGGCGTGCGAGGATTCATCAATGCGGGTAAGGACCGCCATCACCGGCAGCGCCTGTTTCATCCACCACTGCAGGTTGACAAGAAGTGTGGAATCGGATCCGAACAGGAGCTCCGCCGCGCTAAAGCCAAAGGCGGAACGCAGGGCCGTGGGAACCTTGCCCTCCAGGGCCTGAGAATAATCCACGCCATAATTGGTGGCTGCTGCGACGCCGGCGCTGTAAACCAGTTCGTCCACGAGCCCGGAATCGGATTCAGTACTCAAGGGGAATTGCAATGAGCTGAGCGATTGATTGAGCTGCGGCCATTTGAGGGTGTTGAAGGAGCCGCAATCTTGATCGATGCGGAATTTAAAATTATTCAGGATAGAGGTGTAATTGTCCGCTTCGCTGAATGTTTTTATCTTCAGGCTGTCGTGATGATAGTGGATCAACTGCGCCATGGCGACGGCCACGCAGCCTGCCAGACAACGGGCCTGGCGATCCGCATCCCAGGGACAGCGGGCGTTGAACGGATACTCCTGATGCCAGACCGTTTGCAGCCAGCCGCCGGTCAAGGTGGAATCCGGATGAGGCCAGATGGATTGCCCACCGGCAGACGGCGAAGATCTCGCGAGCAGCACGGCAACGCCGGACAACAGCATCAACAGGCGTGGACTTGGCATAATGGATGATTATCCATTTAAGGACGGACTACCCGGCTTTCCGCCTGGGTCCATCAAAAGCGTAAAAAAGATTGAATTCTATACCTTTGAGCTTATGTCGTTGAAAACAGGCTCCTTTTATTCAAGCATCAGCTTTGCGCCTGTGTTGCCGCGGCAAAAAATAGATCGCCCGCACAATCGCCGGCCATCGCCTTTAATAAAAGGGGGCACATTCCTGCTTTTCGCACCTGGTAAAAATCCGCACGGCTCCATTCGTTTTCCAGCCGAAAATTAGCGAAGCAGGTCCTGATAATCAAGCAAATTTTCCTCACTCCTCTCATTCCCAAGCACTTGAGACTGTGTGAAAACCGTCTGACCCCGGATGTTGCCGCGGTTTTTGCGGCAACTCCGGGTGTCCTTTGTACAACTTTGAGTAAAACTGCAATAAACAGCAAGCAAATTTTGCGTTTTCACCCAGTCTCGCTTGCTCGGGAACGCCGTTGGGCGCAAAGCTCTGCTTTGCAACCATTCCCTCTCGTTTCCATGCTCTGTCTTGTTCGCTTCCCCCTTGATTCCCCTTGCACTTTTCTTATAAATACTATATACTAAAGTATCACCGGGCTGCTCCAGAGATAGCCATGAACGAACCGAAGGTATAATGGATCGATCCAATGGATAGGTACGTGATTCCTTTTTTCTATTATGCCGTCGTGGCGTCCCCCTCCGATCGCGTTCCTGATTGCCCCTATTTCGTCATCCTTTTAACCAAGGCTGAAACGAAATGAAGAACTCTTCAATTAACATCTTGATGCTCACAATTCTGACCTGCTTTTGGTTGCCCTCCTTCGCCGTTGCCGAGGACGGCAAAAAGCGGCTCGAGACCCCTGCGGTAACCAGCGCTCTGAACTGGGAAAATCCACACCGGCGTACCGGAATACACGACGGCAACCGCATTCGTTCCGCTTTTTCCAATTTCGGCAATCTCGGCAGCCGGACGCTCACCCTGCGCGGAGAATGGCCAAAGGCCAGCGGCGTTAATTATCTTTTCGAAAGCTCTTTTTACGTCGGCGCCGAGGTCATCGATGCGAATAACAAGGTCATCCATATCTTTACCGACAGTTATACCGGCGCACCACGAGACTGGTGCCCGGCTGACTCGCATACCTATTCCTGGGAGCCTCTGCCCGGCTTTTTCAACCAAGGCCCGACCAATATCGATCGTTTCCCCGCTATGAGCCATTTGCCGCATACCTGGCCCGCCTTTTGGCCGAATCGTCCGCCGGAATGGGCAGGCCGATGGATCGGCGAATTGGGCCCATGGCCCATGGCTGATCAGGAAAGCTATTGCTTAATGGATGATCGCAGCAATGACGAATTCGCCTACTACCCCTTTATTGCCAGCCATCAGGATTCATTGCCCTGGCCGGATGGGAGAAGAGGATTGGGATTGGAAGTACAAGTCCGGACCTGTCAATGGACCGATCCCCGATTGCAGGATGCCTGGTTCGCCATATATGACATTAAAAATATCAGCGATAAAGATCTGACTAGGCTGGTGTGCGGCTTTTACCATGATTGGGATATCGGTACCGAGGGCGGCAAGAGCGACGCCGGCGACGATGACCTTTTTTTCGAAGGGGTCGCTGTACAGCTCGCCCGAAGTCTGGC
>DAIQOA010000111.1:0-14333 GCA_036788095.1 bacterium
GAAGGCCTTTATTTATTTTTACATTTAAAGGAATTGTGCGAATGTTTTCCTTCGTGCTTCGTGAATTTCGTGGCTATAAATTCTGCAGGTAGATATTTTAAACTATTTTTCAACAAGTGCACAAAGTGGACATCTTAGCGTATCGCAAAATAGAACGAAGGCCGATTATTAGAATTAAAAGCTTTATTTTACCAAGAATTAAAATCCTTATTTTACCACAAAGTGCACGAAGCGTACGAAGAAGAAAAAGAAGAAGGCCTTTAAAAATTGTTACAGTTAAAAGAATTGTGCGAATGTTTTCCTTCGTGGTCTCGTGAATTTCATGGCTATAAATTCTTCAGGTAGATATTAGAAACTTTTATAAACATAGCGTACGTCTATTTTGCCACCAGCTTGGCCATCGGGCCGGCATAGCGCGGCCCGGTGTCAGGGAAACGCGACAGCACCGCCTCGATGGCGGAAAAATCTTTAGCCGTAAGCGCCACGTCCAGGGCGGCGACGTTTTCTTCCAGATGTTTTCTTTTTCGGGTGCCCGGAATGGGAATGATATCGTCACCCTGAGCCATCACCCAGGCCAGACCCAGCTGCGCCGGGGTGCAGCCTTTGGCAAAAGCCAGTTCAGCAAAGGCATCGGCCAGTTGCCGGTTGTTCTCCCAGTGCGGTCCGGAAAACCGGGGCAGGGTTTTGCGAAAATCTTTTTCGCCGAGCTGGGCGCCGTCGACCGTGTGAGTGAGCAGGCCGCGGGACAGCGGGCTGAAGGGAATGAAAGCGATGGCCAACTCGCGGCACAACGGCAGGATCTCTTTTTCCACCTCTCGTGTCAGCAGAGAATATTCGCTTTGCAGAGCGGCAATGGGATGCACGGCGTGAGCTCTACGCAGGGCGTCGGCCGAGGCTTCGGACAGGCCGAGGTAGCGCACCTTGCCCTCTTTCACCAGATCGCTCATGGCGCCCACCGTCTCCTCCACAGGGACTAGCGGATCGACGCGATGGGCATAGTACAGATCGATGGTCTCGATGCCGAGCCGGCGCAGACTCGCCTCCACAGCGATCCGCATATACGCCGGCGAGGCGTCGACGCTGAACGGATTTTCAGGGGTTGGTTTGAAACCGAACTTGGTGGCGATAAAAATGTCACGCCGCCGGTTGCGCAGCCCTCTGGCAAGCAGCCGTTCGTTTTCGCCGTTGCCATAAAAATCAGCGGTATCCCAAAAAGTGACGCCCAGTTCAATGGCTCGCTCCAGCGTTGCCAGGGACTCTTCATCGTCCCGGCCCTCGTAGGCATGGCTCATGCCCATGCACCCCAATCCCATGGCCGGCAGTTTTACTCCGGTGTGGCCCAGTGTTCTGTATTGCATAGGACAGCCTCATGATAAGAGCCGGCCCTATCGCGCCGGCGTCAAGGTAAATGGATCATGTCGCAGGATGAGCCCACGGTTTTATTAAATGATACGTCCAGGTTTAAGCAGAGTCCACACAAGGTTCCGCCACGGCCACAACAGAGCCGCGGCGCAGTGTGTGTGCACTGCATTTATTCATCAATTTAACAAAATACCGGTCAAAGTCAAAATAAAACAACGGTCCTTCCCTGCCGAAAACAAATTTGAAAAGGAGCGGTGATCCGTTTCAGCATAAAGCGAATTTCAATTCAAGCCATGGGCGTTCGCAATGACAGCTGTGCTGAAACCGGGGATCAGCGGCCACACAGCTGTTTTTTCAATCCAGCCAATGATTCTGTCCGCAAAACCGGCTGATTTCAGTACTATAATATACTATGGTCCCTAACGGCCTGCGGCCGCAGCTGAAAAAAGCCAAGTACGGGATAGCGGCACGGCAGTATGCTTCCGCCGTAGAAAGGCTGCTTTCCATTCGAGCCGAATCAGAAGAAAGCCTGCTCCGTTCATGGAGCAAAACAAGAACAAGAGATACTCACGGTGTAAGTAACAAACGGCTGACAAATTCCTTTATGATAGGACAGCGTCATGGCATTCGCACCCTGCAGAAAAAGAGGCACCCCATGAGAAAGTATTTCCATTCCGAGGCCGTTCGCTTTTTCTCTACCTGCACGATCGTTGTTTACCTCCTATTGACCCCTCTCTCCGCACTCGCAGCTTCACCCATTCTCTCCCATCGTCCCATCAAGCTGGCAAAAAAAGGACAACCGCTGAATATCGTTGCCCACATCGGCAGTGAGGCCGGCATCCAGTCCGTCTATCTCCATCTCAAACACGACGGCCGTACCACCAAAGGAAAATTGCCGGCATTGCCGCAGCCGGCCACTGTTCCGGTGCAAGTGCGGGTGACCAAGGACCGGATTCCGCTCCTCAGCCAGGCCGTCAGCGCTAGTCGTCAGACCCGGCTGGTGGATTCCGGCACGGTTCTGGACGTGAGCGGAGACCGGAATGGATATTATCGCGTCCATAGTACGGACGGGGCCAATGGGTATATACCCCAGACAGCGGTGAAAATCCTCTCCACCGGCCGACGATATGGCGTAGCGATTCCCAGCCAGATCACCTCCGGCCAAAGCCTTTCCTATCAGATTCAGGTGACGGACGTCGACGGCCGAGTGGCTGAGAGCGATTGGACCTCGGTTCGCCTGGTGACCGATGAAGAGATCGCGGCCATGCAACGCGGCGCCAAGACTGCAGCCAAGCCTTCAGCCACCTCTGCTGCCAAACCCACAGCCACCAAGCCGCACGCGGCGGGCAAACCCCTTTACAAGAAAACCGGGTTCTGGCTGGCGGTTGCGCTGACGGCTGGTGGCGCTTATTTTCTGCTCAACAAAGAAGACAAAGAGTCCTCCAAAGAATCAAACATCGATGTTACGGTCGAATGGAATTAAAGACCACTGATCTCATCAACGAGGCCATCCTATGCTCAAGCACACGTCGATCATCGCACTGCTCCTACTGACGGGTCTGGGTTGCCACTCCCTCAGCCCGACGGCTCCACGGGGCACAGACATGATCTCTGTACAGACCGCCATCAATCTATCTGGCACCGGCGTCTCCAGCTCCAGCCTTTCCCGCATGGCTCTGGAGGTCTGCGGCGAGGACATGGACACGCTGCGCACAGACTTGACCATAAGCGGCGGCTATGCCAGCGGCGTCGTCAAAGTTCCAGCTGGTGAAAACCGCACATTCACTGCGCTGGGCTATCAGCAGGCCGATCTGGTCCTGCGCGGTTCAACCACCGTGGACCTGAAAAAGGGCGAAGCGATCAAAGTGAAAATCGATTTAACCTATTTGCGTTCCACGGTCATCCTCTCCCCTCCCAGGGTGACGGTCGCCGCTGATTCATCGTTCACCCTGTATCTGGCCGCGCGGCAGGTGCAAAAACTGGCCGCCTTTGGCGCGCGCATCACCTTCGATCCCGCGTACCTGAAAGCGACGGAACTGGGCCGGGAAAACGCCTTTCTGACCGGCAACGGCGGCAGCATCACCCAGATGCAGTTCAATCGCGACAACACGCTTGGCCGTATCGACGTGGTGCTTGGCGTGTTTCCGGCTGCCAAGGCGGTCAGCGGAGACGGAGCGGTTGCGCGCATGAAGTTTGAGCCGCTTAAAAGCGGATCGACCGTCATTCAACTGCACCTTGACAAGGAAACCGACGCGGATCTGGGCCTGTATGACAACCAGGCGATCGCCATCGAAGCGCTGGCGCTGGCCTGTACGGTGACGATCCAGGCGACGCCCTGATTTAATATTCCGCTGAAAGAATGGCTCACCCAATCCAGAGGTCTGCTGATGAATAAGAACATGTTACTCCCATTGCTCATCCTCCTCACCATGTACGCCGCTGCTCCGGCGGCGAATTATAACGCCATCCATGCCTCTGATTCGCTGAACATATGGGTGGCGGGCAACGGCGGTCTGATCAAGCGCAGCACGGACGGCGGTAAATCCTGGCAAGAGGTGTCGACAAAGAAAGAGCACACCTTTTACGACATCTTTAGCCTCAGCGCGCAGAACGCCATCGCCGTGGGCAGCGCTTCCTATAGCAGCGATTCCTATTATCTGACAGCCGAAACGGTTGACGGCGGAAAAACCTGGCAGAACACTGAAGTCAGCGGCAGCGGACTGCTTCAGGTTGAAGCGGTTTCCGTCACCCAGCAGGCCGACCCCAAGACGCCGGTGTACGTGATCGCCAAGGCCGATGGCAAACTGCTCTACTCCACCGGCCCGGCGGCATCCAGCAGCCGGGTGTGGGAATCCGGGCACAGCGAATCGGGCGTCCATTTTTTGGACGTGCACATGATCGGCAACTATGGCTGGGCGGTGTGTGCACAGGGCATCATCTACAAAACCTACAACTATGGCAAGGAGTGGTGGCGCAAGGATAGTGGGGTGGATTCCGATATCGCGGCAGTGCATTTTGTCGATATCGATCACGGCTGGGCAGCCGGTTACGGCGGCGAAGTGCTTTCGACGACAGATGCCGGAGAAACCTGGAGCGCCAAAAAAATTGACAGCGATATTCTCACCGGCATCCATTTTTACGATACGCAGAACGGCATCGTCGTCAGCGCCAATGGTCATATTTTCCACACGCAAGACGGTGGATCGAACTGGCAAAGCATCAGTCACAGTCTGGGTGCGGACAAGGGCTTTATGGATGTGGTGATGCTCTCTCCCAAGAAAGCCTGGGCGGCCGGCTGGGATGATGTGCTGCTGCCGATTTCACTCAGCGGCGATGCAGCCACCACCGTGGTGATGCCGAACACGATCTACAACGGAACGCTGCCCGGCAGAATAAATGTGTATTATGCCGTTCCGGTGAACGCGGATGGCAACCTGACCGTCACCCTGACCCCGGGCAGCGGCGCCAATATTCAGCTCATGATCTGCACACCTGAAAAAAAGGAGCTCACACGCGGTGACAGTTGGGGCAGCCCATTCACCCTGAGCGTCAATGGCCTCAAACCCGATACCTATTTTATCTCCCTACATGGATACTATGATCCGAGCAGCAACATCGCCTTTTCCTTGCAGACGCAATACGCCGTCGCCGCTCTCGCCAACGATCCCGAACCCAACGACACTTTTGCTAATGCAAAAATTTTGCCACTCAATGGTTCTGTAACCGGCCATGTTGGTTATGACGGTCGCTGGGCGTCCAACCCGGCGGATCAGGCTGATTGGTGGCAGGTCAGCCCGACGGAGGATGGCGCTTTAACCGTAACCATCACGCAGATCGAGCCGGTTAATCTGCAACTCGCCCTCTACAAGCCCGACGGCAACACCGAGATCATGCGCGCCGATACCTGGGGCGACACCACTAGACTGACCATCGACAACCTGCGCAACGGCGACTATTTTGTCCTCGTATACAAATACGCCTGGAATTATACTCCCTATACTTTGAACAACGTTTTTGTCCCTGCACCCGGCAAATCTGATGCAGAGCCGAACGACACAGCCGCCGCTGCTGTGGCGCTGTCCTTGACCGCGCAGGCCGATGGCCATCTCGGCTACGATGGCTTCAGAGACAGCCTGGGTAAGGACGTTGTAGACTGGTGGCATTTCACCCTGTCGTCCATGACGGACCTGAAGATCAAGCTCACTCAGGTCCGCTCCGCCAACCTGCGCATGCAGCTGTACAGCGCCGACGCCGTGACCGTGGTTCATAACGGAAGTGACACCTGGGGCGCGGGATATGAGATGAACCTCGCCGGCGCAGCAGCGGGCAAATACTATCTAAAGATCATCACCTACGGCGTTCATGATTCCTACTCGATCAACGAGGAGAAAACCCCGGTAACACCGCAGACCATCTCGGCCGCCTGGGGCCCGCCTGCTCAGCTCTCGGTCTGGCAGAGCTTTACCGTTCCCCTCACAGCAACGGCCTTTGGCATCGACGACGCCACTTTTGCCGGTGTTCTGGCTTCGGTCAGCAAAATCCGCTTTCGCACCGAAATGTATGACGGCGCCGATGTGGGTAAACTCGACGTGGTGCGCATCGGCAATCGTTTTTTCAGCGAATTTCGCAGCGGCGAGGAGGAGTGGGTAGCGGAAGGCGACGGTACGTTGAGTTGGATGGATTCCGGCGGGTCGGACGGCAACGGCTATATCCAGGTGGCTGACTGGGCCTCCGGTGACTGGCATTACGCGACCGCACCGCCATCCTGGAGCGGCGACTGGACCGCGCTGATCGGACAGGACATCACGTTTGCCTATCAGACCAACCATCACTCTTCGGACTATCGGGGAATCATCGAGATAAGCAATGAACCGGTCAACCGTTTGTTGTTGACCACCTCGAGTTGGACCCTGTCGCCGGGCGGCAGCGGGCCGGTGACCGTGAAGCTAAGCCAGGCTCTGCCCACCGACCTGACGGTCAATCTCTCCAGCTCCAATCCTTCCAGCTTTTCCCTGGCCGCAAGTGTGACCATCAAAGCCGGACAGACCAGCGGAACTGTCACGGTAAACGCCGCGCCGGCCGCGGTCGAGGGCAGCACCGCGGTGATCACCGCGTCCGCCAGCGGTTTTCCTGACGCCCGCCTCACTCTGACCATTCGCACAGAGTCTGATACAAAGGACGGCATCGGCGTACGCGTCAATGTTGTTGACACAGAAAATTTTCCCACCCTCTCCTGCTGGATCTCCGCCATCGATTTAAGCAACAACACGCCCATCGAAAACATCGTCCCAGCTCAGATCACTCTATCAGAGGATGGATCAACGCAGACCGCCAGCCGCGTTGAAAAAGCCGGCCCAGGAATGGGCGGCAAAGTGGACATCGTTTTCGTAGTGGACGCCACGTTGGCCTCGACCCGGAAAGAGAAATTGGCCGCATGGGCTCGCTGCATCGACGACTGGGTTCGGGATCCGGCTGTGGGCATCGATAGCCGTTATGCCCTGATCGCCTTTGCCGGCGATGTGGAAATGGCGACCGGTTTCAGCAACGATTTCGCTGAAATCCAGGCCCAGATCGAGGGGATCACCCCGCGAACCAGCAGCGACGGCAAAACCAACGCCCTGAATGGCCTGGCCAAGGTCCTGGAGCTCGACTTTAGGTCCAACGCTGTCCGTATGGTGGTTCTGCTGACCGACAAGCCCTATTATCAACAGGGGAGCTCCGGCGCCGGCAGCACGACGCTTAACACCATCTTGGCGGCGCATGGGCTTTATTTCGACGACATCGTTCCCATCATCATCGCTCCTGATCAGCCTGATTTTCGTACCCTGGCGCAGGAGGCAGAGGGTTTGTTCCTCGAACTGAACGACGACAAAGCAGCGGAATACTTTTGCCGCATCGGCCGCATCTTGTCCAGCCAAACCGTCGTCACCTATGTGACCAGCGACCGCTTACCGGATGACGACGTACGCACACTGGATCTGACAGTGAAGGTGGATGACAACTCTTACACCAGCGAAAAAATGTTTGTCGTCGGATCGTCGCAAGTAAGTCTCACCCCTGCGAATGTAATCGGCAAAACAGACTATACGTTTGAGCTGGCCGTGGAGGTGAAAAACATCGTCGACCTGGGTCTGGTGCATTTTTATCTGCAATACAATTCCGCGAAAATCGAACCCGTGCAGGTCAATGAAGGAGATTTCCTCAAACAAGGGGGATCACAGACCACCTTTGTCTCCTCTGTCGAGGCGACCAACTCACGCATCGACATCAGCGCAACACGGCTGAACACCGCCGGCGTCGGCGCCAGCGGCAGCGGCGTATTGTGCACCGTAACTTTTAAAGTGCGCGTTCCCGACTGCGGCTCCGCTATTTCCATCTCGGCAACGGACCAGGTGTTTAGAAAACTGAACAACACGTCGATCGCTGTAGTCACCGCCGCTGCCACGCTTCATCCCATCAGCACAGGCGGAACTTCCAACCTGCTGGGCGATTTCGACAAGGATCTGGACATCGACACCCGTGATTTCGCTCTGCTGTCCACCTATTGGAAACCGAACAACACGGCAACCGGGGACATCGGCCCGGCCGACGGCACACCGCCTTTTCTGACCGTGACGCGCGACAATCAGGTCAATTTTGAAGATCTGTTCGTCTTTACCCGCATGTGGAATTGGTTTCATTCCAGCCTGAAAAAAACGCCGGCAGCGAACCCGTTGGCGAAAACAGTCGCCGCCCGCATGGAGTGGCGCTTGCAGCCCTCCAGCAACTCGGAGGTGCAGCGGTATTCGCTGATGGCGCAGGATCTGGATCACCTATCCATGGGACATATTGTGCTGCATGCTCCCGCCGCCGCCTGGCGCATCATCGACGTCCAACCGGGCGAGCTGATGACAGGCTCTTCCGCCTGGCTGGTGGAACGCGACGACCAGCATGGAGGAATCGACATCGCCTTCTCGCGCCTGGCTGAGTCTGGAGAATCGCCGGCCTGGTGCGGAACCGGATCCCTGATCGAATTGCAGCTCGCCCCCCTGGCGGACGCCGCGGGCGAATTGCAGACTGTGGCAGCTGATCTGCGTCAAGCCGACGGAGACCCCCTGGCTGTGGCCATGGCCGCTACTTTTCCGTTGACCGTCGAGCGACTGCCGCTGTCGTTCAACCTCGAAGCCAATTACCCGAATCCGTTCAATCATTCCACGCGGATCGCCTTCAGCGTTCCGACCACCTCGCCTGTGTCCATCCGCGTCTATGATATGCTGGGCCGGCCGGTAAAGGAATTGGTGAACCGCAGCTGTTCGATGGGACAGCACTCGGTGGTGTGGGACGGAACTCGAGAGGATGGTCAACCGGTTGGCAGCGGTCTCTATTGGCTGCGCATGGAGAGTGGAGCGTTTCAGCAGACGCACCGCATGCTGCTGCTGAAATAAAATTAGAGCAACCGCTTCAGGCCGGCAACAACGGCCCGACTTGAAAAGGCCTGCACCGGATCGAATCACCGTTGATCCGGCTGCGCCGGCGTTGAAGCAAAAGGCCCGCTCATCATTGACGAGGCTGAACCATGAAACAGTGTGTCGGCTGTGTTCTCGTTCTCTTTCTATCCTGGTTCGGCGGCGCGTTGCCCGCAGTCGCCAGGCCCGTGGAAAAAGCGTCGACACGCGTACGGGGAGTCTGGATGCACCCCGGCTTTTTCGGTTCGGATAAAACGATCGCGAAAGAAAAGATACAGACCACACTGGACGCCTATGCCCGGGCCGGAATCAACACACTGTACATTCTGGTTAAAAACACCACCGGCCATCTCTATTACAGCAGCGAGATCGGCGTGCGGGACCAGGCCTATGACTGGGATTTTTTCTCCCTGTTTCTGAGTGAGGCTGAAAGAAGAAAGATGGAAGTGCACCCCTGGTTCTGCGTTTTTCCCGAGACCGCCATCCTGGGCCAGGTGGGCCGTCACCCCGAATGGTTGATCACCAACCCCAAACGGGAGATGGTGGCAGTGGCCAACCCCGCACTGCCGGCTGTTCGCGCCTATGAAAAAAGTTTGATCCTCGAGCTCGCGCGGAAATACGCTGTCCGCTGGATCCATCTGGATTACGTTCGCTATCCCTGCGAGCCCGTTGAACCTTATTTCAGCTTTGACCGGGAGACGCTGCGGTTGTTCAAAGAGGACACCGGCATCGATCTGGCAGAGATCAAAAACCGCGACACCGGCAGCATCGCCTGGAACGAGTGGCTCGAGTGGAACACGGAACAAGTGACGCTTTTTATGCGTGAATTGAACTCTGCACTAGAGACGCTGGATAAAGAGATGAAGGTCAGTGCCGCGGTTTTCAATACTGCCGCCACGGCCCGGATCATGGTGGGTCAGGATTGGCTCACCTGGGTGCAGGAAGGATTGGTGGACATGGTCAGTCCCATGCTCTATACCGATCGTTGCGACCATTTTGAAAAAAAAGTACGACAGGCCATGACCGACTGCCGGGGCCACGTACGCCTGTGCCCGGGCATCGGAGTCGGCAGCAGCAGCTTTTACCGCTGGGCCACGCCGGAGAACATGATCAAACAGGTGGCGTTTTGCGACGCGATGAACGCCGACGGCGTGGTTATTTTCTCAGCCTACACCCTGGATCAACCGTATCTCGAAAAGCTGCAAGCGCTGAAATAGCGGCAGCAATGAGCAGCGGTTCAAACGCTCGTTAGCGCAATCAAAGCTGCATCAATCAAAAGCCCGCCTGTTGCCGTTATGCATGCAGCGGCAGGGCGGCGCCCCCTCTTTCCAGCGCAAACAGGGAAACCGTGAAACGCTATTCCCTGTCCAGGCCCACTTTTCTTTCCCACACGGCATACAGCACCGCCATCTCCCTCACTCTGTCGGGATGTGTAGACGACAGGTCCTGAGTTTCAAAGCGATCGTGTTTGAGATCATAGAGCTGCCAGGGCGACACTGGATCGGCGGAAACCAGCTTCCAGTCGCCTTGACGAATTGCACGATGGCGGTCGCGACGGGTGCGCCAATAGAGCGTGCGCCTCTTTTTCTGTTTATCTCCTTTGAACACCGGCAGCAGACTGGCGCCCTCCATGGGCAAAACGGTGTGACCATTATACTCTGCCGGATACTGCGCGCCGCTGATCTCAGCCAGGGTCGGCATTAGATCGATCAGATGGCCCACGGCATTGCTCACTTGGCCCTGCTGCCGGATCACGCCAGGCCAGGCTGCGATGAATGGAGTACAGATGCCGCCCTCATGATCCGTGTTTTTATATTTGCGAAACGGCGTGTTGCTAGCGTTAGCCCAGGGCTTGTCCACAGAACAGTAGGACTCCACCGGGCCTGGGGCAATGCCGGGGGTGTGGTTGACATCCTCGGCGCAGCCGCCGTTGTCGGACAAAAACAACACCAGGGTGTTGTGCTCTTTGCCCACTTGCCGGATTTTGTGTAGCACCCGGCCGATGTTCTGGTCCATGCGGTCAATCATGGCCGCGTAGACCGCCATTTTGAGATCCCAGCTGTCCTTGTCAGCCGCATCCTCCCAGGCTGGAACAGACTCATCCCTTGACGGCAGGGTCATGGATCGATCAAACAGATGCAGATCACGAATCCGCTCAAAGCGCCGGCGCCGAATCTCATCCCAGCCCACCAGGTAGCGGCCGCGATAGCGGGCGATATCCTCGGGCCAGGCATGCAGGGGATAGTGGGGGCAGGTGTAAGCCAGATATAAGAAGAACGGCCGCTCCTCTTTGCCGTAGTCATCCAGGTAGCGAAGAGCATAATCCGTGAAAGCATCGGTTGAATAAAATTGAGGATCTTGCGGGGCGTATGGGAGAAATTCCTGGTCATCAATCGCCCAACGGCGGGGATAGCCGCCCGGTGAATTTTTTCTCCCTGGAGCAGGTTCGCCCTGGCGCTGCGGGCCTGGATTAAAATAGTTGCTGCAGCCGTCGCACAGGCCGAAATGGCGGTCAAACCCACGGCGAAAGGGCGTCTCTTTTGCATGCCATTTGCCGGCCATAAGCGTGCGATAGCCGGCGTTTCGTAGCAGCTCTCCCAGGGTGATGCAGTTTTCATAGGCCATGGGCGTATTTCCATAAACACCCACCTGTTGGGAGTATAGGCCGGAAAGCAGCGAGGCGCGCGTTGGCACGCAAATTCCATTATTATAGAACTGGTTGAAGCGAAGCCCCCGGGCCGCCAGCTCATCGAGGTTTGGGGTCCGCATCTCGCCCCCATAGCAGCCGATATCGGAGAAGCCCATATCGTCCGCCATGATCAAAAGGATATTGGGCCGTTGGTGGCCAGGGGATGCGGCGGACAATGGTTTGGCTGCCAGGCAGCCGGCCAGGCCGAAAAGGGAGCGTGATAAAAAATCACGCCGGGTAAAGAAGGATTCTCTGTTCATAGATTTCTGCCCTTTCACCTATGGATGTGAACAGACCGGCAGAAAGCAGCTCATTTTATCGCTTCATCGGCCGACCTGCAGGCCCAGCCAAAAGCAACGTCCGTACATAAAGATGCCGGATCCGTGGGTACGATAAGCGCTGTCGGACAGGTTGGCGATGCCGGTGCTGAGCGCAAAGGCGCCTGGCCGCCAGGTTGCCGCGCAATTGACGACGTGCCAACCAGGGGTACCGCCGGTCGGAATGCGATGGTCCGACAGGTCGCCGGAGGAGAGGCGCGTCTGTGCGGCGGCGGACTGCGACTCTAGGGTCCATGACCACTGACGATTGATATGATGCACCAGCGCGATTCTCCCGTTCAGCGGCGGAATGCGGCGCATGGGTTCATCGTCGCTCAGGTTCTGGCCGTAACAGTAATTGATGTTTCCGCGCACCAGCCAGCGTCGCGCCGGCTGCCACTCCCCTTCCGCTTCAATGCCGCGCAGCACCGCTTTCTGCAGATTCGCCTTTTGATACACTCGTTCCCCCTGATAAAAAACGCTTCCCCTATACATCGCCTCCACCCGGGTGATCATATCGCGCATCCAGGTGTGATAGAGGAACAGAGCGAGCGAAGAGCGGTCGAAGCGCGTCTTGACGCCGGTCTCCAAAGTATAACCGTACTCGGGTCTCAACGACGGCGCCGGCACTTCGATGCCGTAATCGAATGGGCCGAAGGTGCTCAGGTCATTGACGTTGGGCGCACGAAAGGATGAACTGGCATTCACCACACCGTTGATGCGGTCGCTGAAGCGGTAGAGCATGGAGCAGTGGCTGGCCAGCGCGGAGGGGGATAAATCCGTGTCGCCAAAAGACGCGTCCTGAATCTCGATGTGCACCAGGTTGTAACGAAGGCCTGAATGAAGACTCAGTGTCGACCAGTTCTTGATATAGGACAGATACAGAGCGCCGTTGTACGACCGGGCGCCGTCGGGATACAGGCCGCGCAGCGCTGTCTGTTGCTGCGAGGCGGTCTCCACCTGCTTCGAGCTGCTGTTGACCACGTCCCGATAGGCCTCCAGGCCGTAGATCAGCTGATGGCTTCCGCTCCAGCCGGCATGGGCCTGCACCTGCAAGCCATAGGTGTGCACACGGTCCTTTTCATAAATGGCGACCGTGCTGTTGCTCTTTTGCCGTTCCCGGCCCTCCAGGCTTTCGTGAAACGAGGCGGTGATCTCGATCTGCCGGAACAGAGGATGGCTGGAAAACAGCGTGGAACGCAAGTAGGTCAGCTGCCGGTCCTGCGGCGTGAACAGATAGCGCGCATAGCCGCGCTGATGAACCTGATCATAAGCCGGCACATTCTTTTGATGCACTTTGTGCCACATCATGGTCAACAACCATTGGTCGTTGAGGCGCAGGGCCGCTTTGACCTGTCCGGCGCTTTCATCATAACCGCTGGGAGACTGCAGGCCCACCCCGCTGCCTGCGCGCACATTGCCGAAGGAACGCAACGACGCACCGGCGGAAAGCGCCAGCCGGGCGGTGCTGAAGCCCACATCCATATGGGCGGTCTTTTCCATATCGGCGGACAGGTATTTGGTGATGGCCTGTACGCTCTTTTTCCGTTCGCTGGAAAACTCGGGCATCGGCGTTAACAGATTGAGCACGCCGCCCATGGCGTCGCTGCCATAGAGCGTGGCGCCGAAACCGCGCAGCACCTCCATGCGGGAGATCGAGTAGGGATCCACGGTGCTGAGGTATTGGTTGGGTCCATAGCGAAAGATCGTGTTGTTGAGGCGGATGCCGTCGATCAGCACCAGCACTTGATTGCCGGTGAGGCCGCGGATGAACGGAGAACCGCCGCCATGGTTGGTCTTTTGCATCCAGACGCCCTGGCTGCCCATGAGCGCTTCGGGCGTTGAGCGGGGCAGATCGAATTCGCGCAGCGTCACCGAGGTGATGGCCGCTGGTGAATGAAAGGTAGCCAGCACATCCCGTTCCGCGGTCACGGTCACGTCCTCGTGCAGTTTCAATAACGTGGGTTGCAGCGCAAACTGCAGACGTTGCTCCTGTTTACCCTCCACACGGATTTTCTGTTCCATCATGCTATAGCCGGTACGGTAAAAGGTCAACGTGTAGGCGCCGGCGGGCAAAGACAAATGAAAAACACCGTCCCTGCCGCTGGTCACAGTCTGCTGGGACGGTCTGATCACGATCTGTACGCCGTCCAAGGGGCTGTTGTTGGAGGCATCGCGCAGGATGCCCTCGACCGTTGCGGCAGAGAGCGTATTCATGCTGAACAGACCACAAAAAAGTAAAAAATGGGACCTTTGGATCAAACGCGACATCACTCTTCCTATAATTACTATTTTGTCGATTAATAATTTTACTGCTTTCTTAAAAACAGGAAATTAGATCTGCACGTTATTCCGAGCCCGCAATGCCGTATTTCCGCCAGATCGCTATCGTCGCGTTGGACCTTGGTCGTTTGCTCGTTCTGTTCGTCGATAGATCCTTCGGCGCCTGCGAATACTGCATACAGGCTCATCGATCCATCGCTTTGCGCCTCAGTTCCTATATTGAAAATGCCCCCTCGC
>DAIQOA010000112.1:0-14292 GCA_036788095.1 bacterium
CCGACGTTGTGAATGGCCACGTCGTCGCCGATGTCGCAGGCGATGATGATGCTGCCGGTGATGCCGGTGGGCAGTTTTAGATCGTTGTGCTCCAGCACGGCGTTCTGCAGCCGTCCGATCCGCACCATGCCGAAAAACTGGTTGTTGGCCAGCAGCGCGGGTTCGAACTGGTCGGTGACGAGGATGTCGTCCCAATTGCTGGAGGTGTTGTTGTTCTTGACCAATCGTTCCACTTCCGCGGCGTGCAGATGCCGCCATCGGCTGATGGGCCACAACGATTGCAGGTTTCGGTAAAAGTACTCATCTTTGTTGTCCGGGAGGAATTCATCGGGAACAAAGTTTTTCCCGATCGAACCGGGAGGCAGGATTGAGACCGTGTCCATAAGCAACCCCTTTTGCTTTTAATCAACGGTCCGTTGCAGGGCTTGGCCTCTGCAACGTCGGGCGCGCTGCTAGTTCCTGTGCCGCAAAGCCTCAGCGCCCTGAGCTATTCAGAAATATACCAATTAATTTACAAAAAAATGGGATTTTATTTTCGAAGGACTGTGGGGGCCGCGGCAGAGGCCGCGGCCTCCAGCCCGGCCGTTTGCGCTTTATGTTGCAGACGCTGCCACTCCAGGTCGACGCGCTCCTGTACCGCTTGGATGGTCTCCGCATCCAGATGGCGGAACCGGCTCTGCATTTTAAGATACTCGGCCACCGGCAGGTTGCCTGTACTGTTCAGCGTATAGGTGAGGCCGTCCTCCACCTCATAGAGGGGAAAGGCGTTGCAGAGCACCGCGGCGCGCGCCACTTGAACGGTTTTGGCCGGTGCATAGCCCCAGCCGGTCGGGCAGGAAGCATAGAGATGAATGAAGCGCAGACCGCTGCGGATGCCTTTGGCTTTGCGCAGTTTGCTCTCCAGATCCTCCGGAAAGGCGATGCTGGCCGTGGCCGCGTAGGGGATGCGGTGCGCGGCGAGGATCTCGACCATGTTTTTCTTCTGTGTCCGTTTCCAACTGCCCTCCGGCGTGGTCATCGTCCGCGCGCCAAAGGGGGTGGATGAGCTGCGTTGAACGCCGGTGTTCATATAAGCCTCGTTGTCGTAGCAGATGTAGATAAAATCCTCACCGCGTTCCGCCGCGGCGCTCAGCGCCTGAAAACCGATGTCAAAGGTTCCGCCGTCGCCGGCCCAGCCGAGCACAGTGGTCGAGGTCTCTCCGCGCACATCCAGAGCGGCGCGAAGCCCGGTGCAGGCTGCCGCGGTAGTGGCAAAGGCGGTATTCAACACCGGCACTTGAAGCGCCGTTTGCGGATAGCTGCTGGCGATGATCGCCCAGCAAGAGGCGGGTATGACCACCATGGTGTGTTGGCCCAGCGCACGCAGGGCCAGCTTCATGGCGATGGTGGCGCCGCAGCCCGGGCAGCCGACATGCCCGCTGTACATCAACTCTGGGCCGGTATAAAGCTCGTCTGTCATCGTGGCATCAACTCCTCATTCAATCCCAACCAAACGCTCTCGGAATCGGGCCGGCCGGCATCGCGGGTCCTGGCATACAGCTCTTTGATCAGGTCCACGGTGATATCCCGTCCGCCCAGGCCGCTGATGAAGCTGTAAACGGCCGTGCGGCATTGTCCGTGCAGGGCCGCTCTCAGCTCATTGGCAAAGATGCCGCCTGAGCCGAATGAGCAGTTGCGGTCGAGCACGGCAACCTTTTCGATCTTGTCCAGCGCTTGGCAGACAGCTTGGCTGGGAAAAGGACGAAACAGGCGAATCCGCAACAAGCCGGCTTTTTCGCCCTGGTCGCGCAATTGCTCCACAGCCACCCGGGCAGTGCCCGACGCCGTGCCGGTCGTCACCACTACCACATCGGCGTCTTCGCAGCGAAAAGTCTCCAGCGGGCCATAGCGACGTCCGAAGCGGGCGAAAAAATCGTCTTCGATTTGATCGAGGAGATCGGGCACAGAGTCCATCGCCATTTGCATGCTGCGTCGCATCTCCATGTAAACGCCGGGCGGTGCAACGCCGCACAGGCCGAGGGGATGGCTGCCGTCCATTTTAAACTTCGCCTCATAAGGAGGTAAAAACCCATCGACCATCTGTTGATCCGGCACATCCACCGGCTCGTAGGTATGGGAAAGAAAAAAAGCATCAAGGTTCACCATCGCCGGCAGATAGACCATTTCGGCAAGCCGAAAAGCCTGCAGGGTCGTATCCAGCGCCTCCTGGCCATCACTGCAATAGAACTGAATCCATCCCGTGTCCCGCTGCGACAGGCTGTCGGATTGGTCCATCCACAGATTCCAGCCGGGACCCAGGGCACGGTTCACATCGGCCATGACGATCGGCAGACGGGCGCCGGCCGCCCAGTGCAGCATCTCATGCATATAGGCCAGACCGTGCGAAGAGCTGGCGGTAAAAGAACGCACGCCTCCGGCTGCAGAGCCGATGACCGAGGCCATGGCGGAATGCTCGCTCTCCACGCAGATAAAGCAGCCGTCCAGGGAGCCATCGGCGCAATACTTGGCGAGCTCTTCGACGATGTGCGTCTGCGGCGTGATCGGATACGCAGACACCACTTTGACCCTGGCCAGGCGCACCGCCTCTGCCACTGCCTGACTGCCTTCCAGCACTTTCATCATGACGACGGTTCCTCCAGGACCATTGCACTGCGCGGGCATTCAGTCACACAAATGCCGCAGCCTTTGCAAAAATCGGCATCGATCCATCGCTGCCAACTGTTAATAGCACTGTCCGGCTGCGAGCCTTCTTCCGCTTTGATCAGCACAGCGACCTCCGGGCAAAAGGTCCGGCAGTTGTCGCAATCATTGCAAAGGCCGCACTGAAAGCATCTTTCAGCCTGCCGCACCGCCTCCTCGAGGTCAAGCGTCTTTTCGATCTCGGCGAAGGAGCCTATGGACAACGCAGGCGGGATAACCTCCCCCCTGCCCGGTTCCGCATGATCGAAATAGGCGGGATTGAGATCAGCGAACTCGACCACGCGTTCTGACCGTTGGCCTCTCAGTCCGTTTCGATAGATTTCCATGGACAACGCCCGACCGTCGCCGATCCGGCAGCGTTCAACAGCTGGACCGACCGAAGCGCTTCCGCCCTTAAAATAGGCATCGAGGATAATGGCGGCCTCTTTGCCCGAAGCAATGGCATCGGCCACGCTCTCCTCCTTATTCACCGAATCGCCGCCATAGACCGTGGGGAGATTGTTTGCGGATTCCAGCACGGAGACGCTGTGAGAAAGCGACAGCCGGTCCGCATACGGCGGCGGAATCATCCAGGGCTCCGCGGCGTCAGCGCCGATGGCGGCATAGATCTGGTCCACCTGCAACAGGGAGGTATCCCCTGGGATCGGAGCAACGCGCATCCGTCCGTCAGGGCCCATGCCGTTGATACGCATCCTTTGGATTTGCAGCGTGAGTCCGCTCTGACCAGCGGTGATCGACAGGGGAGCGCTCAATTCCATGATCTGCACGCCCTCAGCCGAGGCGCGGTGAATCTCATCGCTAAAGGCGGGCATATCTTCGCGGCGGCGGCGGTAAACGATGATCGGCGAAACGCCGAGGCGCAGCAACGACCGGGCGACGTCCATGGCACTGTTGCCGCCGCCGATGACCGCGGCCGTCGATGACGACGTCAGCGGAACCACGGCTTTTTCAGCGCTCTTGCTTCCACTCTGCATGCTCTGCTTTAAAAAACAGAGGCCATCGATTGCCAGCTCTTCGCCGGGTATGCCGAGGCGTTTGGAACACCCCTTGCCGCAGCTGATGAAAAGCGCATCATAGGACTGCCGCAGCTGCGACAAAAAATCAACGTCTACTCGATGGGAGCAAAGGATCCGAACCCCCAGCGCCTCGATGCGTTTGATCTCACGCTCCAGCGCTTCCAGCGGCAACCGGTAGGATGGTATGCCGTAGCGCAGCAGTCCACCGGCATGGCTTTCAGCCTCGAGAACATCACACGCATGACCGAGCCGGGACAAAAAAAAGGCAGCCGCAAGTCCGGCGGGGCCTGAACCGATGACAGCGATCCGCTTGCCGCTGGGCGGAATCGTGGGGATTCGCTCTTCATACCCTTTGCTCCAGGCCTCATCGTCGAGAAAGCGTTCCAACGCATGGATGGAAACCGGGGCGTCAAAGTGGCCGCGATTGCATCCCCTTTCGCAGGGATGAAAACAGACCCGGCCGCACACTCCGGGGAAAGGATTTTCACTAAGCAGAACGCGCCAGGCATCGCGAAAGCGGCGGCGGGCCACCAGCATCTCCACCAGAGGGATATCCTGGCCGCAGGGACAATGAACCGAACAGGGCGCTGTCTTGTTCTGATAGCGAGGTTGGGTGGGACTCCAGAGACCGGTCTTGTTGCTGGTTGTTGGAGCAAAGGCATTAGACATTAACAGGGGAACCGGGATGGTTCGTTTCACTGCCGCACGCATCATGACTCCTCCTTCAGCGGCAAAGGCGAGGGGTGGGCAAGGGATGTGCCGTTCACCAACCCGTAGATCATCACGCGATTGTAGGCCGCGCGGCCGGCCGCCACATTTTCATCGATTTTGGCCGGCATCTCCGCAGCGATGGCCGAGGCGATATGCTCCAGCGGCGGTTTGTCGAAAACGCGGCTGAACGCGCCCATCATCGCGGTGTTGGTGATCGGCAGAGTCCGCGATCCCAAACCCAACTCCATGGCAATACGGCTGGCGTCGACGCAGGCGATCCGAAATCCATCAAACCGTGGCAAGCGATCAGGGAGGCTGGGCGCATTGAGCAAGATCCATCCCCCCTTTTTTAAGCCTTTGGTCACGTCCATCATCTTCAGCAGCTCTGCATCCTGGACCACCACATGGTCCGGCGTATAGACCTGGCTACGAATGTAAATTTTGCTCGTGTCCAACCGCAGGTACGCTTCGACAGGCGCTCCACGTCGTTCAGAACCGAAAACCGGGAATGTCTGCACCCAATAACCCGCTTGAAAAAACGCTTTGGCAAGCGCAATAGAGGCAAGCACTGTGCCCTGACCGCCTCTGCCGTGAAAACGAAACTCTACCATCTCATTCATTCCCGATAGGCTGATGCCGCGCGAAAACGCAATAAAAAAATACCGGCGAACAATTCTATGGCGATGCATTGATTAAAATCGAAGGGAGGGTTAGCCCCGCGCGAGGAGCGAAGATAAGTCGGTCTAATCGAAGGTCAAAAACTTTTTTTTTGGCCACGCATCCAACCAGTTCCTGCAGCAAGGCCATCCTGGATCGATTCCAATAGTGAAATTAGATAAAGAGGCAATGAAATGCAATAGAAAAATGAACCGACCGAATGTGCGGCTGCACAGGCTGAACGGGGACAGCCAGCAGAGCGCACGCCATACTCAAAAAATACAATAAATCGACCGTTCACCTCGGCTCGAGGCAGCCGTCGATTTAGCACTTTTTTATTGCATTTAATCGAGCCATTTGATATACTGAGATAAGAGCATTCAACCAGCAGGAGGTTCAAATGTCTGAGCGAACTGCCGCGCACGATCAGGTCGTAAAAAACCTGGATGAAAGAGATATTGGCAGAGAACGGCTTGTGGAAATGAAAGCGTTTTATGACAACCTCTTGCATGATCATAAAAAGGTGGCCCCCTGCTTTATGACCGGCAGAGCATGTGTGTATACCGAATTCATCGATGAAAACAAACGAAAAACAGAAATGGGGCTGCAGCGTCTCAAGCAGGCGGTAGAAGAAGGAGATGTAAGTGATTTCGAAAAATACGTCAAGGAGAATAAGCTAGAAGAGCAATCGGCCAGTGGTTTTATGATAATGCCGTTCAGGCCCAATATCGAAACTTTTTTTAAGAACTGTCTAGAGCCCTTTTTCAGGTCCGAGTACTCTTATTATCTGGAATTGCACACGGCCAGTCAGGTAAAGCGGCCGGGAGTGATCATATGCGAAGGAATCTGCAAACGGATCCAGGAATCGCCGTTTATTGTGGCGGATATTTCGGTTCCGAACAACAACGTTTTTTATGAGCTGGGTTTGTCGTTTGGGCTTCGACAAAAGATATTAGTCATTTACAAAGAAGAGAACAGTCCGGAAAATAATTTGTATGCTTATCAAAAGGAGATCATCGAACTGCTTGGAGAGCTCAAACTTAACAGACCATTCATCTATAAAGGCATGACTCCGCTTACACTATTAAAGCGGCCGTCCGAAGGCATTTTGGTCAATTTCAGTGAAAATCTCTGGATCAATGACGTTCAAATCGATTATCAGAAAAAAGACAGCCGGATCCTGCTGTTTGATCTCGATGCCAAATATCTTCCAGTCTGCACCGAGCCCGCGGAGCCGGAGCGGCCTTTGCGAAGCCAAAGACCTCCGCGGGATGACCGGCCGGACATCAAACTCGATTTTGATGAGCACCTGATGTCCTCCGTCGGCATTTCGATCAACAAGATCTCCGCCAAGATCCACGGCAACGAAGTCATCAACTATTATAAATCGCAGATCGAAAACTTGAAAACGACTGTCAATATTTCCAATAAAAGATGCCATGAGATCAAAGAAAACATCGATAATTGTTATTGCCTGATCGTCAGGACCGGCGGAAAAAAATGTCACCCGATGGCGTATTTTTGGCTCGGGTACTGCCACGCGATCGGTAAGAATGTCATTCCAATCACCTGTATCGCCAAGCCGGACAGCCAGGTGTATGATCTGGCGTTTGATATAAGAGCCCAGCGGCACATCACTTTTATTAAATCAAAGCCGGACCTTCTCGGCGGCGAAATCCGCGATACGCTCGAGCTGATGATTCGATCCGATTTCAAAGAGTGGTCGCGACGGATGTTTTGGAACAAAATCATCGGCACCGGAGGAGAAGTCAGTATCTTCACCGGCGCTCTCCACAGCGGCGAGCATTCCCGGGAGATGATCGGCGATTGGGACTTGTTGACGGTTTCAGAGTTGACCTCCTATTTCGGCAGCCATCAGTACCGATTCCGCATCGAGCCTCCGATCTATCCACCGGAACGGGCTTATGACCGGAACAACACCTTTGAGAAACAGCGGTATTTAAGCAGCCTGAAAGACATGCTCAAGGGCAAAAATTGCATTATCATCGCCTCCCCGGATGTCAATCCATTGACGGAAATTGTATTAGGCCAGTATTACGGCGTTGCGGGCGAAGACCTGTTTACCGATAAAAAGCTGCAAACCGATCTCTCACCGCTCATCGTCTACAAAGAAAAACAGCTCAGCGGCCACAGCGATGCCTCCGCCAGAGCCGGCCAGCCGGGCATCGAACCGAGCAAAGTCTATCCGCGCGTTTTCTATAAAGAGGAAGTGCCGGAAATGCCGCCCTCCGCTGACAGCGACAAGGCAGATTGGCTGCGGACGGGATTTAAATTTTCCAATCGCGATGACGATAAATTTTACCGGAAAATACCTAGTTATTTCAATCAAAAACTACAAAAGGATCTGCCGATTTTTTCCGTGTATGCCAATCTGCTGATCTTGCGCAACACCTTTCAGAATGAAAGCGAAGTGAAACAGAAGGAATTAAAAGAAAACGATCACTATATCATCGTCATTAACGGCGTGGGAGGACCGGCCACGTATGCAATGACTCATCTGCTGACCGGCGGGGTCAGCGATAAATTCACCAGATACAAATTTACCAATGACCACGGGCAAAAGGAGACTTTTGATCCGCACATTCATTCCGAGATTGTGCTGAGTGAAATTTTAAGCAAATTCAAAGAGGGCGTTCAGTCGATTGAATGCGTGTTGAAAGTGGATATTGTCAGCAGAGACAGAAAAGTATCGGACGACGACCGCAGCGACGGCACCGATCAGCAGACTGATCCCAACGCGCCGAACATCATTATCAACGATTGGCGGCGTATCTGCAGGTGGGAGATCGTGCCCAAATGCTTCGACTCCCAGTCGTTTAGAATCAATTGAGGGGCGGCCGGAACTCCTTTCACTGAGGGGCGCCGGCCTTCACGAGGGGTTTCTCGACGCCCCGGCCGGAATGCAGACATTCAGGATTCGCCCAAACGGTCTGATAGATGCGAATGGTCGGTCCGGAGGTGGTCTGCTGATCCGGCGCAAACTCTTTGACCAGTTTGTGCTGGTTGAAAAAAGCCTGATAGCTTGCGGCCTCCTGCGGAAATTGACCATCGCGTTTAAAGAATCTGCCATAATCGCCGCTGCTGGTGATGATATAGTCCAGGCCCTGAATATCGGCCTTGAGCAGTCCGCAAATGCCCAGGTAGGTGGTCAGGGGATGAAACGCTGCGGTCTCCGGCGTGTAATGCTCGCGCCCGATCCGGGCACAGTCGGGAACATGGCACTTGATCCACTGGCCGGCCTCGAGGCGCGTATCCGGCAGATTGGCGAGACGGATGGTCTCCGTCGCTTGACGGTACTGCTGCCATGAGGTGGCCGCCACTCCAGCCAACGCAATCACGACGCCGGCATACAGAAACGGCCGGACTCTGGAACCGGCCTCACGAGTCTTGGCATAGTGGTACAGACAATAGATTGCATAGGCGGCGCTGATGGCCAGAAAGGGCAGCACCGCCACCATGTTGCGCTCGAAGCGAACCCGGTAGGAGCCCATAAAAAAGAAATAGATCAGCGGGAAAACCGCCACGATGGAACCGAGCTCTTTTTTCCCTTTCATCGCGGCCAGGCCGGCCACCGCCAGCAGCAATGGCCAGGCGCCAAAGGTCGAATGCAATTTCATCCAATAGTACCCGTAGCTCACCGGACTCTCCATGCCCTGATGGCCGGCGCGATAGTGAGCTGATTCATAATGAAGGGCTCTGAGCAGCTCCAAGGGTTTGATCAACGCATACGGGGTGGTGATAAAAAATCCCAGCGGAATGAGCAGCAAGCCCCAAATCAGCGGCTTGGAAAGCAGCGTGGTTTTGCCCCCCCGGAACAGCCAGTAATGGGCCAGCAGCAGGCCGCCGGCGCTCCACAGCGCGGTATATTTGACGCCGATGGCCAAGCCGATGACCAGCCCGTTGAGCAGATAGAGACTGGTCCTGGGCCCTTTTTCGTAGAGCAGCATGGAACAGGCGATGGCCAGAAGCGCGGCTGCGCTCATGGGCAAGTCCACGGTGATATAGTACGAATTGACGATGTGGAGCGAGGAGAAGGTCAGAATCGCCGCAGCCAGGAGCCCCAGCCAACGGTTCATCATCTTTTTCGCGATGTGAAACGTCAGCAGCACGCTCAGGGTGGCGAGCAGAACGGTGAACAGGCGGCCGACATAATACAGCCGGGTGATTGGGACGTCGCTGAAAGAGCGCACCCCCTCCCGGCACTTGGCCAGCAGATAGCAGCCGTACTGGACCGCCGCCTGCGTGTACAGATAGAGGGACGGATAATTGAAAAAGTGCGGATCCGGATCTCCGGTTTCGATCATGCGATGGGCTGCGTCGAACACATAGAACTCATCAGGATGGGTCAGCAGCGGAAAACCGAAAGTGGCGCCGCCGGCGCGGACGATAAAGGCGATGGCCAGCAAAAGGCCGAGCAGGAACATCGCAAAAAATGATTTTGCAGCAACAACGCGCAGCATACACTCTCCCTGCATCCAGTTAACGTTTCAACGCGATCAGCACACTGCCGATAAGGCCGTTGAGAATGAAAAAGATCAATCCCATCAGCAGTCCCACCACCATCATCTGCTCTGCCGCCACGCCAAAGGGCGTAAAAAAGTAGATCAGCACAGCCTCGCGCGTGCCGAAACCGGAGATGGAGATCGGCAGCAGGGATATCCCGTTCACCACCGGTTGATAGAGAGCCACTTCCCACATGGAAACCGGCACGCGCACCGCTTGAAAGATTAGAACGCTCCGCACCAGGATGACGATGGTCACCGCGATGGAAAGCGCCAGATTGAGAGCGTAGCGCCGGTTCATTTGCACGAGCCGGCGTCGGCGCACAAACCGAAACGGCAGATTAGGGCAGTAAGCCAGGGCGATCGACAGCCCGGCCACCGCGAGGAGCAGCCACAACGGCAGGCGCAACGGCATCCGACCGAGAAAAAACGCCGGCAGACAAAAGAGCCACAGCACCGACAGGTCATACACCCGATCATTAAGGATGGTCCAGAACAGCTGGTCGCGTTTCGCCTCCGGCCGCAGACGCTGCACCTCATAGATCTTGACCAGTTCGCCGATCTGTCCCGGTGTAACGGTTCCCAGGCTGTATCCTTTGAAATAAATCAGCAGCGTTTGCGAGAGCGAAAGATCGATGCCGTAATCCTGGAGAAAGATGCGCCAGCGATAGGCTTTGCCCAACGTCATGGGCGCCACCAGGAGCGCGGAAAGCAGCAATGGCCACAAGCGCACTTGGCGCACGTGATCCCAGAGAACGTGAAAATCGATACGGGTCAACAGATAGACCAGAATCAGTCCTCCCAGCAGACGGTAGCTGGACCGGATGATTTGTTTTCTAGTCACGACCGTTCACCGTTCCCGCAGCGTTAGCCGGTGGGTTAGGCGGTTGCACGGTCAAACGCTTCAGATAATAGAGCATCTCCTCCTGGTTCAGGCGCATGCGGGCAAACATGTCCAGAATAAAGCCGAGGATCAGGCTGATGACGGAAAGAAAAAAGAAAAATCCGGAAGCGAAACCGGCCCATTTGTGCGGGGTGAATTCACCGCTGTGCAGATAGTGGATGATCAGGAACAGCCCCAGGCCCACGGCGACGATGAACGAAAAAGCCGCGATCGGAGCGAAGAGGCGAAAGGGCCGGTAATCGCGCATCGTTTTGATGATAATTTTTAGCGTCTGATAAGTGTAACGGAACAGATTGGAGGCGACGCGTGATTTGCCATGCTCGCGCCGGCCGCGCACCTGCACCGGCAGCTCGACAATGGAAATGTTTTTAAAGGCGAAATTTAAAAACGTCTCCTGGGTGTAGGTGAAATTGCCGAACAGGTTCAATTTGAGCAGCGATTCTCTCGAGTAGGCGCGAAAGCCGCAGGAGACATCATAGAACTTTTGACCGGTCATTCGGCTGATCAGGCTCGACATCACCTGATTGCCCCAGTATTTGATCTTGCTCATCTGCGGCCGGAAGGCGACATCCTTGAACCGTGAGGCGGTGACGAAATCGGCGGCGCCCTGGACAATGGGCTCGATCAAAGTCTTGATATCCGCGGGATTGAACTGTCCGTCCGCATCGATGTTCACCGCAATGTCGTCGTTCAACTCCAGGGCGAGGCGTCGTCCGGAGTTGAACGCAGCGCCGACGCCGCGGTTGAACGCGTGGCGCAAGACCACAGCGCCTTTCTCCCTGGCGATCTCGCCGGTTCGATCGGTCGAGCCATCGTCGACGACCACCACATGGTCCACGAACCGCGGGATTCCATCGATCACCTGGCCGATTTTTTTCTCTTCATTTAACGCCGGAATGATGACCGTTATGCGTTTGCCGTTATACATCCTTTGCTCGCTGTCTGTTTGAATAAAACGCTCAGGGCCGCGGCCCAAACAATAGAACCTGACATTTGCGCAAATCATGTCGCTGGATCAGTGGGCGTTGCGCCTCGATCCGTTGGATTAAAACCTCCATCTCCTCCGAAGGCCATTTGTGACAGAACACCAGCCAAAGACGGCCCGGCACCGACTCGACCCGCTGGAATTGTTCTTCATTGCCTGCCAGATGGCCCAGATGCTCTTCACCCCAGATCACCTGCAGCCTGCCGCCGATGTGGTTCTTGATCGGATACTCGGACTGATAGCCAACGGCATGATCGGTCCCGTAGACATAAAAGGGCAGAATGGCGCCCCAATGAATAAAAGCGGTGTCGCGATCCCGGGCGTTATCCATGAGAAGAGCGATGGCCTTGTCCACACGCCGTCCGCCGGCAAAATGCAGCCTGCGCACGTCATGGAGATTCAGATAAGCGAGATAGGCCGTAAAGAGCACCACCCCTGCAACACAGGCGTTGGCAACCAGCCGCCGGCGCACAGCCAGCCAGTCAAACAGCTCGCGCAGGCCCGCCGTCGCCATGGTCAGCCAGGCCGGCATGGTGAATGTGACCAGTTCATAAGCCTTTAGTGGATACTTGCCGGCAAACGATCCGAGGATGATCAGCAGATAGGGGGTCAAGAAAAAAGAGAGCAGCAGCCAGTTGCGGCGGCGAAGACTGATCACCACCCAATAGGCGATCAATCCGTTGATCAGAGCGCCGAAAACCAGATCTCCACGAAAGAACAGCATGGGAATGCGAAAGGTGTGATGGCCCATACGCGCGAAATAGCGCGCCCAATACGCCCCTTGATTCCACCGTGACCAATCGAAAAGCTGCAAACCGGATTTAGATATATGGTCGATAAACGCGTCGTTGCCAAAGGCCGGTTGAATGATCAACAGAAACAGAGCGCCCAGGGAGACGGCTGCAGCCAGGGAAGCACCGGCATAACCGATCAGTCCCTTCTTTTTTTCAGACCAGGCCAGCCGCCGGGCAAGCACATACACTGCCAGCGTCAGATACACGGCGGCGGCGACAAACACGGAGCCAAAGCTGATCCAAAAGGACAAGGCAGAAACCAAACCCAGCCAAATCCAATCCCTGGTCTTTCCCTCGCGTACAATGCGCCAGGCGATCCAATAGATCAGAGCGCAGAAAAATACATCCGCAGTATAGTGCTTCATGGTTTTGGCGATGGTGAGCATGAGGCTGGAGGCAAAGCCCGCCATCGCGAGCGGCAGAAAGGCAAAGCGGCGACCCATAATGGAGCGGTACATCCAGTAAATCATCATCACGCCCGCTACGCCGAACAGCCAGGGAAAAAGCCGAAAGGCCGAATGCGTGGGACCGATGGCTACAACCGCTGCGCGTATCAGCAAACCCAAACCCGGGGGCATATGGACCGGCCAGCTCTGAAAGTGCTCGCGCACCGCCTCCGCCGGCCATGCGACCTCGAACAAATCCCAGTCTGCTCCGATCAATGCGCGCGCACGAAACAGCTCGTCGCTGGACAAAACCAGTCGGTCCAGCCCATAAAACTGCATCCAGGCCACTAACGCCAACAGCACCAGCAAAATAGCCCCCGCCGTTCTCTCCTTCACGCCTCCTCCTCCTAATGCGGGCTCGATGGTCAAGCCCATGCCCTTTCCGCGGTATCCCTCACCTCACTGCTGCTTCAGCTTGACGTTCTTTGGCGCCTGGGGCGGCGTCGTGTCCGGCACGGCATTGTCCCCCATATAGCGGAATCGCATGGCGTCGGCGATCACCGGACCGTTGGTCGCGTTCGAAAGATGCACATAGGATTGGCTGCCGGCCGGCAGATAGACATAGCCCAGCCGATTCCATTGCCCGGCTTGAATGCGCTGATTGATCAATCCGCGCAGCTTGACCGTGCCGTTGACCATGATTTTAAAAGGCACATTGGTGGCCTCGGCGTATTGACCGTCCGAGGCGCCGTACCAGCCGTGCCATTCGCTGATCTCGTAATAGCCGGCTACGCCGATGGTGGGCCGATAACGCGCGGAATCGGCTCCGCTGCCGGCTGCCACGCCGTGATAACCTCCGGAGATCAGATAGTCGCTGTCGCCGGAGACCGCGCCGGTGATGCTCCAATAGGGATTGTTTTTGCTCAGATCGAGCGAGCCGGTGGATTGATAGATTTTCCAATTGCCGAACACTTCAACCGGCTGGCTGCCGGGCGAGGTGTCGTTGTTGTATGAATTGTCGACAATGATGTCGCTCACCGCGGTGGTCGGCTCCTTGAACAGCAAAATGCCGTCGCCGCGCAGATCGTCCTCATTGTACAACATGCCGTAAAGGCTGATGGGGGCATCGACCAGCTGGCCGGTGTTGATCGCCGCATCCTGGCCCGCCTTGAGCCTATAATAGGGCCCGCCGCGCAGATCGCCGGGGTTGAGCGTCTGAGTGACGCCGGTCGGATTACAAGCCGCAACGCCTTTGTCGAAATAGCGGATCACCACTCCATTGCTCAGGGTCTCCGCTGCGCCGACCGGATAGCCTAAATCGGTTTCATACTCATCGTACCAATAAGGGAACCGGTAGTTGGCGCCGAATACCAGCCCATAATAACAATCGAACATCAGGGAGGTGGCCAGGCCAAAACGCATCTTGCTGAACCGGTCTTTGCCGTTGGCCGCCCATTTTTCCGGAATATAGTCCTCGATGAACATGAGGCTCGGCTTCTGGCCCTGAGCGCTCCATTTGTTCGCGTCGCCCTGGACGCTGGTCCACAAAGCCCAGCGCAGAAAGCCTTCGAACAGGTGACCGTTCATTCTCTCGTAATACATATCCAGCACGCCGC
>DAIQOA010000113.1:0-14200 GCA_036788095.1 bacterium
TATCCCTATCGCATGGTAAAAAGCGAAGGCATCCGTATGACCGACGGGCCCCATCATAATCTGATCGGCGGCACAACGCCGCAGGAACGCAATATCCTGTGCGGTTTTTACGGCCGGGCCATCTATTTGGAGAAAAGCCATTATAACATTGTCCAGGGTAATTACATAGGCGTTAAAAAGAATGGCCTCGATCCTGCCGGCAACGGCTGGACCAACGAATGGGCCGCTTTTCCCACTCGTCACCGTGCGGATGCGCTGGAAGGATTTCTTGTGACCGATGGCAGCCGGAGCAATCAGATCGGCGGGCTGGAACCGGGGGCAGGCAACGTCATCGCCGCGAACTTGCGCACCGGTCTGCGGCTTCAATCCACAGGAACGGACAGCAATAGGATTCAGGGCAACTATTTCGGCGTAGCTGCGGACGGCAGAACCCCGCTGGGCAATGGTGAAGCCGGCTTGTGGATTGAAGGAAATCTGCCTGACAGAGGTCTCGGCATCGGACCGGCTTACAACCTCATCGAAAATAATGTCGTCTCCGCCAATCTCTCTTCAGGCATTCAGATGCGTTACGGCAGCCAATACAACCGGTTCATCAATAATCGCATCGGCACGGATGCAGTCGGCGCCGTCGCATTGCCCAACTCTCATAACGGGATCTACTTTTTCGGCGATCCTCTTAGAGGCTATCCGAAATACAATGAACTGGGCCCTGGCAATATCATTCTCGCCGACAGCGTCGATGTCATCCGAGATCCTTGGGCCGCTGTGCGTTTGGATGATCCGAACACCAGCTATAATTGCGTGTTCGGCAATTATCTCTGCTGCAATCCCGAAGGCACTCTGCGCAGCCGGTACAACTCCGGCGTCTATATTTCCAAAGGCGCCCATCACAACGTCATCGGGCCGGACAATGTCATCAGTGGTAAAAAATACGGCGTGTGGATCCGCCATGACAGCACGGTCTGCAACACCATCACCCGCAACCGGATTATCGATGTGGAAGACCAGGCCATATTTCTCGACAGCGGCGGCAACGCAAGCCTGCCAGCGCCGCAACTGTTGAACGGCGCCGGGTCCATGATCTCGGGAACGACCATTCCGTTGGGGCTGGTGGAGCTGTTCCTGGGCAGCGGCAACCGGCTGGACGAATACCTCGGCGAAATTCGAGCGGATGAGAAAGGCGATTTTATTTGGCACGGATCAACCGGCGACGGCTGGGCGACTGCAACGGTGCGCGACAGCAGCGGCAACACTTCCATGCTCGCGGTCAGCATCGTCACCCCCGTCGAGCTGGAGTCGTTCAGGGCGGAGCGCTGTAAAGACGGCCGCGTGCGCCTGTTCTGGCGCACCGGCACAGAGACCAATAATCTCGGCTTTTATGTGCAAAAACAGATGGAGAGCGGGGAATTTCATTCTCTGGCTTTTCTGCCTGGGTTCGGCACCACCGCCTCGCCACATGACTATGCCTATGAAGATGCGGATCAGAACGCAACGCAAGGATCCAGCGTCTACCGTTTGCTGCAGATGGACCAGGATGGCAGCAGGCACTATTCGCAGGAATGGACCGTTGGCCGTGCTTTGCCGTCAGAGATCCGCTTGGCGCCGGCCTTTCCCAATCCGTTCAACAGCACGGTGTCCATCACCATCGACATGCCCGCCGCCCTGCATGCGGTGGTGCGCGCTTTTGATGTGCAGGGCCGCCAGGTGGCCTGCCTGTATGACGGCCTAATGGCAGCGGGCAGCCATTCATTGCGATGGGATGCCCGCGACGACCGGGCGAGGCCCCTGGCGTCCGGGGTTTTCTGGCTCGAGCTGATTGCCGGCGACCAGCGAAGGGTGCAAAAAATCATGTTGTTGCGTTAAGGCCGCTGGTTCGCTAATGGATTCTCATTTGCCCAAACGGCCGGTTCACTCTGACGCCGCTCCGGGGACGCGCGTCAATCTCATGCGCGCGTTCACCAAAAAAGGGGTGGCGTCGCGCACCCAGGCGCGCGAGTATATCCTTGCCGGCCGCGTGAGCGTTAACGGCCGCGTTGAAAAGATGATTTATGCCTGGGTGGATTTGAATCGGGATGTGATCTGTCTTGACGGCCGGCCGCTGGAGCAGTGGCAGAAGCCGGTCTACGTTCTCTTTAACAAGCCCAAAGGCTATCTCACGGTACGCGTCGACGAGCAGAACCGGCCCACCATTTATGACGTTCTGCCCGAGTTTTCCAATTGGATTTTCCCCATCGGCCGTCTGGATCGATTGAGCGAGGGATTGCTGATCCTGACCAACGACGGTCCCTTTGGCCAATGGCTGACGAATCCCGACAGCTATGTGCCTAAAACCTATTCGGTGGAGATCGATCGTCCGCTGCAGGAACCGCATCGCATCAGGTTGGAGCAGGGCGTCGATCTGCACGGCTATCTGACTCGTCCGGCCACGGTGCTGCTTCCGGATCCAGCCAAAGGCCGGCAGGTGGAAATCACCATCTGTGAGGGAAAAAACCGGCAGGTGCGGCGAATGTTCAAGACCATGGACTATACGGTGCAAAAGTTGGTGCGCACGCGCATCGGTCCGGTGACTCTGGGAAGTCTAAAGGCAGGGGAGTGGCGCTATATAACGGCGGAGGAGCTGAACGCATTCAATCTGCTCCGCCCGCCGCAAGAGCAACCCGGCGATTGTTCGTAGAGCATGTATTCGAAAGACCGTTATACGACGCGGCTGTAGCGGTTGACGCGACGGATGTTCTGTTCCGCCTGTTCCAGGGTGGTCACGCCGATGGTGATGCTGTCCACGTTGCCGCTTTCAAGCACCCAGCGAATCGAAGATTCGCACTCCTCCTCCAGTTTAATCTCACCGCAACCGTAAATCTTCATGCCAAGAATGGCCTTGCCGTTTTCGTGCGCCTGCTGCAGCACCGTCATGACCTCCTCAGGCCGGCCGTCCATGCGAATGCCCTTGTTGTTGATGCGCGCCAGCATAACGTCTGTCCAGGGATCATGGGCTGCCGTTTTCAAGGCATCCAGATGATGACAGGACACGCCCACCGCTTTGACGATCCCTTTCATTTTAGCCGTGTTCAGTGCCTCGCGCAGGACGTTGAGCTTTTCCGGCCAAAGGCCGTCTGACGTGCAATGGAGCAGCACCAGGTCGATCACGTCGATGCCCAGTTCCCGGCGGAACCGGTCCAGCGTCTGCGCAGGTGGAGTGGATGATATCCAATCTACCGGCGTGGTCCAAATCTTGCTCATGATCACCAGTTTTTCCCGAGGTATGGTTTTTAGCGCCTCTTTGATTAAATGGTGGGATCCATAGATATCCGCCGCATCGATAAAATTGATGCCGCGTTCATATAACTGCTGCATCAGGCGGATAAACGCCTGCGGGCCGATTTTCGTCTGGTCCGAATGGCCTTCCCAGCCGGCGGTGCCGGTGCCGAACGCCAGTTTGGAGACGCGTAAACCGGTGTTCCCCAGTCTGACCGGCGAGACGGTCAACCGGCCGCGCTGGCAGACGCAACCGGACGCCAGCAATAGGGCGGCGGAGGAACGCATAAAGTTTCTGCGATTCATGACGACCATAAAATATCCACATTTTGTGCAGGGATGAATGACATGGCGTTTTTGCCGTGGATGCAAATGTAGCGAATAATCACTGCACTTGCAACTGAATTGCATGGGAATAGGGCGTCGCTGCAACAGCGGCTGTTCTGCTTAACTGCAGGCGGCGCTTATTCGGCGGCATCCAGGGATAAAAAAAGCCGGGCCCCTGAAGGCCCGGCTCGTTGTTCAAGTCATTTTCGTTATTTGAGGAACATCATCATGCGTTTTTGCTCAAATCCGTTCATGCGCAGCGTGTACAGATACATGCCGCTCGGCGCCTGTCTGCCGTACTGGTCCATGCCGTCCCACTCGACGATATGGGCGCCGGCATTCAATTGATCCGCCACCAGCTCACGCACCTTTTCACCTCTGACGTTATAGATGGTCAGCGCCGCAAATCCCTGCTCCTTGAGGATAAAGCGGATTTTCGTCGATGGATTGAATGGATTGGGATAATTCTGCTCGAGCATATTGGCCGTCGGCAGTGCTACGGTCACATCGATGGGACCGTGCAGGCTCAAGCGTCCGTTATAATCCACATCCACCAGTTTGTAATAATAGGTCTTGCTCTCTGACGCGGACAAATCCTGGTACTGATAGTTGCGCAGCGAGGAACTGGTGCCCGCTCCCTGGATCATGGATTGGGTGATCTGGGTGTAGGGGCCGTTTTCGTTGTCCGAGCGCAAGAGATGGAAACCCAGGTTTTCGGTCTCTGACTGGGTGCTCCACTCCAGCACCACCTGATTGTTGACCGATCGGGCGCTGAAAGAGGACAGCTCCACCGGCAACAGCACATGGATCTGCGCGCAACTGATGTTGTTGGCCAGGTCCGGATCCAGGCTGGAGCTGCTCACCATGACGCAATTGTCCATGCCGCCCAGTTTTTCCGTGGACTGCATGACCACTGAGATCTCGATGGTCTCATCGACCGCCATGCTTTCAACCGTCCAGATGAGCGGATTGGGACCGCTGGTCTGGCTGGGCGCAGCGGAGATAAAAGTCAATCCGTCCGGCACCGTGTCGATGATGCGCACGTTCTGGGCTGTTTCCGGACCCTGGTTGGTGACCCGGATCAGGAAGGTTACCTGCTGATTGCGGTAATAATAAGAGTGCTCATCCGGGATCGACTTGACCACTTGAAGGTTCGAGGTGGTTCTCTGTTTCAGGCCGATATCGAACAGGAACACCTGTTGACCGTTATCGACCGCAAATACAGCCGTACGTCCGGTGGCCGGGTCTGCATCCGAATCGATGTCGTCGCTGCCCGCATCGGCGGAGGTAAACACCAGGTTGTCCGGCAGCAGCAATTCCAGCCGGTAGCTGCCGGCCGGAACATTTTCAAACGTATACTGTCCCTGCGCATCCGTCAGGGTTGTGAGCACCAGCGTACCGGAGGGATCGGAGAGCAGATGGATGGTCGCTGATGGAACGCCGGTTTCGCCTTCGTCCTGCAGTCCGTTCTTGTTCGTATCGAGCCAGACACGGTCACCGATGCGAATGCCGGTGGGCGCCGGCGAGTCGTTGGCTGTCATGCCCGCATCCCAGCCGGTGATTTTTTCATCCGCGGCGATGCTAAAGCCGGCGGTGCGTCCGCTGGTGATCTCTGCGTCCGAATCCGTGGCTTCATCGCCCTGGCCGGTGAGGGTAAAGTGATGACCGTCCAGCAGGCTGAACGCCAGCAGATAGTTGCCGGGCGCCACATTGACAAAGCTGAACAGACCTTCGCTGTTGGTAGCTGTGGTGGCCACCAGCGTGGCGCTGGGGGAGGAGAGCAGCTGAACCTGAATGCCTTCGATGCCGGCTTCGCCTTCCTCCTGAATGCCGTTGCCGTTGCCGTCCAGCCAGACGCGATCGCCGATGCTGTTATCCAGCGGCGGCGGCGTTTCCCTGCGGACCATGCCAGCGTCCCATCGGTCATCGATCTGGTCGGTAGTTAAGGTCAGTGGGCTTGTACGCCCGGTGACCGGGTCTGCATCCGAATCCTTGTCGTCTTCACCCTGGTCGAGAAGGGTGAAATAATAATCTTTCAAATGCTCAAACGCCAACAGGTAGCTGCCGGGTGCGACTTGGGCAAAGGCATAGAGGCCGTTTTCGTCCGTAGTCGTTTCAGCGATCAGGTTGCCGCCCGGGGAAGAGAGCAGTTGAACCTTGACCTTGGCCAATCCGCTTTCGCCTTCATCCTGAACGCCGTTTTTATTTGCATCTTGCCACACCCGGTCGCCGATGCGGATATTGCTGTTGCCCGCCGGACGTTCGAGAATGAAGAATTGGCTGCAGGTTGAATTATTGTTCAGATTCTCATCCAGGTTTGGACTGGAGACAAAGGCGCAGTTTTCAAAAGTGCCTAACTGGGTGTTGGCGCGGACAGTGACGCGGTAGCTGACGCTGGCGCCGCTCGCCAGTTCTGCTTCATACCAGACCAGCGGGTCCGGGCCGCTATCCGCAATGCGCTCTGCGGAAATAAAGGTCACGGCGTCGGGCAGTTGGTCCATTACCCGTACGTGGTTGGCGGCCTGCGGGCCCTGGTTGGCCACGGTGATGACAAAGGTGAACTCATCACCCGGGTAGAAGCGATTGCCATTGGCATCGATGGATTTGTGCACGACCAGATTGGAAATATTCTTGGGGATAAAACCGGCGTCGATGTCCAAAATGGCCATGTTTTCCCCTACCGTGACAATGCCGGTGCGGCCGCTGTTGGGATCCGGGTTCGAATCCAGGTTGCGGTCTGAGCCCAAGCCGTTGGGGGAAGAATACCAGGCGGAGGAAGCGCTGAATTCGAGCACATACCTTCCCGCCGGCACATTCATAAACAGATAGGAGCCGTCCGGCGCCGATGTGGTGGTTCGCAACACGCTGTTGTCCGCTGCGTTCAACAGCTTGACGACGACGCCGCCGACGCCGGTTTCATCCGTGTCCTGCAGGCCGTTCAGATTGGCGTCGCGCCAGACACGGTCACCGATGGAAGATCCCAGGTTGCGGACGCCGTCAAAGGGAAGGTCATTGGGCCAGAAAATGAACTGGTTGGTATTATGGTTTTTTCCGTCCTCTTGCCGAATGTTGAATTTGGCTGCCCACCATCCGGACTGCGGCTGGTCGATAACGTCCCCGTTAGCGGACGGAAGGCTGTTGATCGGCGGGGTAGTGTTCCAGGCCGAAGAGCCGGAAACCGTGCCGCTGTACTCTACGCCGTCCGGTGAAATATAGGTGACCGGTCCCTGCAGTTCCATATCATAATTGTACAGGTTCAGAGTGGATTGCCCCGGCGGCACGTAAAAGCCAAAGGTGTAGGACAGATCGCCGGCGCCCATCAAAGAGAACGCGGTGCGAAGCGCGTATAATCCGATCTCATTGCCGTTGCTTTCATTGCCGTCCGTATTGCCGTTGACGAGGCGGATTTTATATCCGTTCTCATCGTCGGCGATCGCATCCGCACCGGCAAGCAGGCTCACATCCAAATAATATTCGTGCGGGCCGCTGACGTTCCAGGAATAAAAAGAAACCCATCGCTGGTTGCTCGCGGAAGAGCCGCCGGGATAAACGGTCTCGTACAGCACCGTCGATTTATCGCTGTCCAGCAGCCGGACGCGGGTGTCCTCCCAGACCAGGTTGTTCTTCTGCTCATCCGGATCCGTATAAATGTCCGTGCAGTAACTTTCCGGATCAAAGATTTCCACCGCCAGATTGAAATCGTTGACGCCGGCTGGAACGACGATCTGAAACAGATGCGGTTGTTTGCCGTGCGTCTCATGCGTCCACCAATCACCGTCCTTTTCCGGTGATTGGCCCCCGTTGGTCTGCAGATAGGCATTGGACTGCCGGGGCAATGCGACCTCACTCGCCGGAGCCGCCTGAACCAGGATCGTCAAGAGAACCAGGCAAAGCAGAAGCGACCAGATCGCGTTGCTTTTTTTACCACGTGGTGTTGTTTTCATTTTGCTCTCCCAAAAAGTTACGTTGCGGGCAGCGGTCTATTCGACAGCGCCCCATTTCAACAATCTGCGATACGTTACTTTGCAAAGGGTATCTTTCTGACTGGACTGCAGCCGGATTCTACCGCCTCATCCCCATTCTCCTTTCCTACGCATCCCATCTGTTCTCACTTAAATGTTACGCTTGTCTTTTTGTTTTGACAATCCATGTCAGTGGTTTAGTCTTTTTAGTGCGTGTAACTGCCAATAATTAAAGTTGTTATAGTAATCGCTGTCGGAATGTTCATCCTCATCAGCTCAAAAAACATGCCAAAAGCTCAACCGACTGCGCCCAGCTTGCTTTTATTATGAGATTTGATTATTTTGTTTCATGCAGATTCTGTCATGGTCCACGCGGGGCGGGAAGGTGGTATCCGCCCTTGCCGGGGCAAACAGCATGGAGGCGCAATGACTGCGGTAAAATTTTATCAAGGGAAAAAAGTGTATCTGCGTCCGGTGGAGCAGGAGGATCATGAGTTGGTCTATGCCGGCAAGAACGACCCGCAAGTACGGGAAACGCTGTTTCTGTCAGCGCCGATGACTCTGGAACAGGTGCGCGCGGAGATGTCCGCATGGACCGGCAGCAAGGAGACTGTGCTGTTCACGATTTGCCGGCAGGAGGATCAGCAGCCGGTCGGGCAGACCGCGCTGGTGCGCATCGATCCGGTCAGCCGCGTGGCTGTTTTTTTTATCGCGATTTACAATCCGGTGTTCTGGTCTCAGGGTTTTGCCGGCGAGGCCACTCGGCTGATAGTAGATTATGGGTTCAATGTGCTGAATTTGAATCGCATCCAGCTGCACGTGTGTTGCGACAACGATCATGCGGTGAAAGCGTATCAGCGCGCGGGATTTCAGGTGGAAGGGACGCTGCGGCAGGCGATGTATCATCATAACCGCTATTGCGATTTTTACGTCATAGCTGTATTGCGGGAAGAGTATTTTCGATCATCAACCGTTTGAGTTGTTTTTAACGTACCACTTTTTCTCAGGATCCGGCTCTTGGCTGGTTCATGGCGCGAAGTGAAAGAGGATCTGTCCATCCGGCGGCAGCATAAAAAAGCCCTTCACCGGTATGCAAAAACCGATGAAGGGCTGAATGCTGCCTGTTTTTCGCGACGTGCGAAATGATCCTTTTGCGGTGCACGGCTCAGCAGGAGCTGCCGGCAAAGCCCACATAAAATCGCTCTTCGAAAAACATGTGAACATAGTCTATGACGATCTGTCCGTACATGCGGCTGATCTGCGCCATACGGTCATCCCAGGTGATTTCCACACCTTCGACGGTCATCGAATGTTCCGCTTTTTCTTCACTGGATTCAACCTGAACCAGTCCCAACCGGGGGCCGCCTCAGCCATAGCCGGCAGGGATAATGCGGTAGATACGGCCATCCACGCCTTGTTTGGCAGCCAGTTCTTTGAAGGCTTTTTTCGCTTTCGGGGTTACGCTGACCATAGGATTCCCATTGCTAGATTATCGTTCTTGTTATACCTTTTAGATGCCGCAGCGGCTAAAAGTATTCAATTTTTTTTTATTGGCTGAGGATGATTCTGCGGAAAGCAGTGAGCGGCGGGGCGCCTGAATCCGTGACTTGCAGGATCAGATGGATGGATTTGCCGGAGGCCGTGGCCGGCATCGTGACCCGGCAGCAAAGAGAATCAGCGTCTTCCAGCGCCAGCGGGCCCTGATAGCTGGAGGCCTGTTGATAAAACCACCACTGCGCAGTCAGCCGGTGGCCATCCGGATCCGTAGAGTCCCGTGCGTCCAGCAGGATGGTGCGATCAGGCTGCACCTGCAGGTAAACAGCTGCAGTGCCCGGCAACTGGTTGACCACGGCCAGTGGGGGATGGTTGGCGCTGTCGCGGTTGGCAGTGCGGCACCAGTCCATTCTGGCGGCAAATTCGTACTGGAAGAATGGCCGCCAGCGGCTGACGGTATGGCGTTCATCGCTCGAGCCCTCCAGCAAATCTGCTGCATCGATGAAATAGCCCTCGCGATCTTTTTCGAACCGGCCGCCCCAGCCGCCCCATTCCGGATATTCGGGGTTCATAAGCCCATTGTTATAGGCAAAAAGAAAGGAGGGGGTGTCCTCCTCTTTCATGCCATTGACGCCGTTGCCACTGCGTGGATAGCTCGCACCCAGCGGGCCATGGTCTTTGCGCACGTTGGCATCGATCCAAAGCCGGTTTTGCAGCGAGGTGTCTCCGGTGAGATACTGACCGCGAAAACTCTGGCAGGAGCGATGGCCGCAGGCGCCGGCGTAAATGTAAAACAGCTCAGGAAAGCTTTTATTGATCCAGTAGCCCCAACGGTCCTGATCAGCGATGGCAAAGACGCGAATTTTTTTTATGAAAGCATTCAGCGCCTCATCGTCGCGCCGGTCGCGTACGCTCCACAGCGCCTGGGCGAGTTCGCGGCTCCCGCCCCAGATGCTGATCCACAGTGGATGATCGTCCGGCCGCTCGGCGACCTCGATGATCCAACGGGAGGCCTGGGTATCCCATCCGGCGCCCAGTTTGCTGGGATCGCCCAAGCCGCTCTTGACGCGAGTTTGCAGAGAATCCGGCGAAGGGTAGTCTTCCGCGTGATGGCGCAGGCTGTCATAAACCAGCGCATAGTCCCTGATCAGGAGCTCGATCTGTTCAGGCCGGGTGTCGTATCCATGAGCCAGGCGGCTAGTGGCCAACAGTCCTTCGATGCGAAACTCGTTGGCATAGGTCAGCAGGCGCACCAGGCTCTGCTGATCATCCGGGTCGCCGCCGATGTCGGTGAGCACCAGCAGCCGTGGTTTTGTCGGCCGCACAACCGACGAATCGTACTGGCTATAACATGGAATGGAGAGGAGGATGAGGAGCAGCGGCAAGATCGGCAGGCTTTTAATGCGGTGGATTGATGCCCTGAAATCATTCAATAACAAGTTTCTGGATGACTGAGGCCATGGGATTTTGACCATTGCTTTCTCCCGAGCCTATTGGGTTTAATCGACAGGTTGAAAATAATTAACGAATCTCTCATGTACAAGCAGCGGATGATGGCTAAAATTGATCAATAATCCCAGCTCTTTACCAGTCGCCTTCAGGTAATTGATCACCTGGGCTCTGTGCTCATCCGTGAGCTGTTTGACGGCTTTAATCTCTACAATGATCCTATCATAGCAAAAAAAATCGGGTACGTATTTTTGATGCAGGATTCTGTCCTTGTAGGCGAGCTCCAGCTTTGGCTTAGCAATGAATGGAACAGACTGCAGTTCAAATTCAATGCATAAACACTCCTGATAGACCTCTTCGATAAAACCGTTTCCTTTTTCCTTATAGACCTCGAAACAGGCGCCGATGATTTTATAGCTTTCGTCTTTATATAGCAGGTTCATACGGCTGCTCACATTCCAAGTGTTTTAGCACTTTTGGTTGCGCGTTCTGCGTGTTTTGTAATTAATTAACAATGAGTCAAAAACTGATAACGAAAGGCACGGAATACACGAAAAGGCTAAAAGTTTTTCGTAAATTTCGTAGTTTTTTGTGTCCAAAAAGCCGTGTATTGATCCATGTCTGTCTGCCATTCTATTTAAAAAAGCCAAACAACGAAAGGCGCGGAACACACGAAAAGGCTAAAAGCTTTTCGATATTTCCTAGTTTTTTCGCCCAAAAAGCTGTGCATTGATCGATGCCTGTCTGCCATTCCATTAAAAGCCAACAACGAAAGGCACGGAACACACGAAAAGGGTTAAAACTCTGTAGGTGGATTATTTCGTCCTTTTCGTGTATTTCGTGGTTTTTTTGTCTAAAAAGCTGTGAATTAATCAATGTCTGCTTGACATTTCATTGAAAAAAACGACAACGAAAGGCACGGAATACACGAAAAGGTTAAAAGCTTTTTAGCTGGATTATTTCGTGCTTTTCGTGTGTTTAGTAGTCTTTTTTTTACCCAAAAACTTTGCACGGATCAATATCTGTCAGCCATTCCATTAAAAAAGCCAAACAACGAAAGGTGCGGAATACACGAAAGGGTTAAAAGCTTTTCGTACATTTTTTAGTTTTTTGTTCAAAAGCTGTGCGTTGATCGATGTCTGTTTGCCATTCCATTAAAAAAGTTAGCAACGAAAAGCGTGAACTACCTGAAAAGGATTATAAACTTTTTACCTGGTTGTGCTTTTGTAATGATTGCTTACCATCTCCAGGATTAAAAAAGCGATTGTATTAGCCGGGTTGTCTTTATAATCAGCCAAAATCGGTCTTTCGCGCGTCAGGCAGTCAACCTTCTTATTGATTCATCGATCCACGCGCGCGCTGCCGCCGGACATGAGTTTTTCCACCTCCTTGAGCGTGGCCATGGAAGTGTCCCCAGGCGTGGTCATGGCCAGAGCGCCATGGCCCGCGCCATAGTTGACCGCCTTCTCCGGATCACAACCGGTTAAAAATCCATACGCCAACCCGGAGGCGAAACTGTCGCCGCCGCCGACCCGGTCAAATATCTCGACGTTTTCCCGATAAATAGACTCATAAAAACGCCCATCCGCCCAACAGATGGCGCCCCAGTCGTTCAGGGAAGCGGTTTTGACCGTACGCAGGGTAGTCGCCACCACTTTGAAATTGGGGTAGGTCTTGACCACCTGTTCGATCATTTTTTTAAAGCCATCGGTCTGCAGCCTGCTCAGATTTTCGTCGACGCCCTCGACCTGAAACCCCAGCGCAGCGGTAAAGTCCTCCTCGTTGCCGATCATGACATCCACCAGCGGGGCCAACTGTTTGTTAACCTGTTGCGCCTTTTCTTTACCGCCGATGGCCTTCCACAAAGACGGGCGATAGTTCAGGTCATAGGAGATGATGGTGCCGTGCTTTTTGGCGCTGCGCATGGCCTCCTCGATCACCCCCGGCGTGGTTTCAGACAATGCGGCGAATATGCCCCCGGTGTGAAACCAGCGTACGCCCAGTCGGCCAAAGAGGGTCTCCCAGTCAATGTCGCCGGCCTTTAATTGGCTGGCCGCTGTGTGACCGCGGTCAGAGACGCCGACCGCACCGCGCAGACCGTACCCCCGTTCGGTAAAGTTCAGGCCGTTGCGCACCTGGCGCCCTACGCCGTCATACGGCATCCACTTAATCCAGGCGACATCCACACCGCCCTGCAAGATGAAATCCTCCACTAACCGCCCCACCTCGTTGTCCGCCAGCGCGGTGACCACGGCGGTGGTCAGGCCAAAACATTTGCGCAACCCGCGCGCCACGTTGTATTCACCGCCCCCTTCCCACACCTGGAAATGGCGCGTGGTGCGAATGCGGCCGTCGCCCGGATCCAAACGCAGCATGACCTCCCCTAGCGAAACTTGATCATAACGGCACGCTTCCGCCGCTTTTACAGACAAAATCGACATGACCGGCTCCTGTAGATTAATTGAGTTTGCGTATGCGCAGTTCGATCTCTTTGTCATCCTTTAGTAGATTTTTCAGCGCTCCCAGATCCGTATCACCGGTATGATAGGGATAGAGGATTTTGGGCTTGATGGCCCGGGCTGCCTCAGCCGTCATCGCCGGCGTCATGGTGTAGGGCAGATTCATCGGCAGAAAGGCGATATCGATGTTTTTCAGGTTGTTCATCTCCGGGATGTATTCCGTGTCGCCGGCGATGTAAATCCTTCTGTCGCCCAGGGTCAGCACGTAGCCGTTGCCCGCTCCCCGGGGATGAAAGGGTGTGCCATCTTTGCGTCTGTGCACCAGATTGTAGGCTGCCACCGCTGCACTCGGAATGCCGGCAACGGTTTTCTCCTCACCGTTCATCATGACGATCCCGCCGGGTAATTTTTCCGCGCATCGGCCGCTGTAGACGATCTGCGTGTTCTGCTTTCGAATCATTTGCACCGCATTGGGATCCAGATGATCGCCGTGTTCGTGGGTAATCAGAATCACATCCGCCTTGGCCAGGGTCTGATAGTCTGCATAGGCGGACACCGGGTCCACGTGGATGACCTTGCCGGCGAATTCGAGCAAAAGAGTGCCATGGCCGATAAACGTGATTCTTATTTCACCCTGATTGCCGGGGAAAACGTCGGTTTCAAACGGCGACAGGGCAGCGGAGCAGAACGCCGCCACCGGCATTGCAGTGAGCAGTAAGGTAATCCATCTCATATTTATGTCTCCTGAACAGATAGGCGCGTTAAAGGCCTTAGGGTTTTGTCATTCTGCCGGCCGCTGTAAAGCAGCCCATGCTAACATCAAGTAAATATACCGGTCTGTGACCTAGTTCGCAACAAAAAAATATACCCTCCCCGTTGACGGTCGCAGCGCATTTCTGATTCGCCTTGGAATAATCGGTAAAATGGCTTAAATTGGCCCGATCTTTTGCAGGCATGCTAAAAAAATTTCGCCTGTCGACAAAAAAATGGCAGTCTGATCATGAAAAAAAACAGCTGGGTGTTATTGCTTCTCTTGCTGGGAACCGCAGGGTTTTCGGCTGAGCCTTGCGGCCGCCCCAAGGTGGGATTGGTGCTCTCCGGAGGCGGCGCCAAGGGGTTCGCCCATATCGGCGCGATTAAAATGATCGATTCCCTCCAGATTCCCATTGACTATATCGCCGGCACCAGCATGGGCGGCATCATCGGCGGACTTTATGCCATCGGCTACAGCGGAGTGGAACTGGAAAAAATGGCCCA
>DAIQOA010000114.1:0-12467 GCA_036788095.1 bacterium
TAACTATCGCGGCCAAACCCGCAGACGCGAAAATCCACTACACGCTGGATGGCAGCGAACCAGACGAAAGCGCTGCGCTGTATCAGGGCCCTTTGACGATCACCTCCGCCGCACTTCTGCAGGCCAAGGCGTACAAAACGGGCTTTCACACCAGCGCCAAGGCGTCCGCAGTCTTCGAGTTCGTCGATCCGCAAAATAACGGCGTCACCTGGGAGCTGTATGAAGGCGCTTTTGTCAAACTGCCGGATTTCAAAAAACTCACGCCGGTGAAAAGCGGCCGCGCTCAGCAGATCGATCTGGCCGGGCTCGACCTGCCTGCGCACAACTTTGCCATGGTCTTTAACGGGTTTCTCGAAATCACAGAGCAAGATGAATACACTTTTTACACCAGCTCCAACGACGGCAGCCGGCTCTATATCAACGACCGGCTGATCGTGAACAACGACGGCGAACACGGCGCCATGGATAAAAGCGGCACGGTTCGTCTGCCCGCCGGTCGGCATCGCATTCGGGCTACCTATTTTCAGTCCGGTGGCAGCAAGGTTTTAAAAGTCTTTTATAAACGGCCGGCTGCGCTTCGGCGCCCTTTGCCGGCGTCCAAACTGTTCTGGCATCAATAAACGGAGTTCTGCATGAGCAATCTTTTTTCCCGCCATCTTTTCCATCGCCTGCAAAGAACGTCGATCGCCATCGAGATGATCGGCGCTCTACAGCTATTCTTTTTTTGCGGACTCGCTGAAGCCGGATCGATCCTCTGGCAGTATCAGCCCGGCGCCGGCGAAGTGGACACCTCGCCAGGAGTGTGTGATCTCGATGGAGACGGCAGTCTGGATATTGTGGTCTGCTCCACCGCAGGCCGTATCGCCGCCGTCGATGCCCAGGGCAAGCTGCAGTGGCAGTATGACGCGCGGCAGACCATCAGCAATCCGCCGGCCATCTGGATGGACCGCCGGCAGCCGCGTATGGCGGTGGTCACCAATCCCGGCAAAGTCATCTGCCTGGACGCTAGATCCGGCAGCCGAGTGTGGGATTACAGCCTGCCCGGAGAGGTGGATTGGGGAAGCACAGCGCCCGTGGCAGTGGACATGGACGGCGATGGCGTCCCTGAACTGGTGGTGGCTGACCGCGCCGGCAACCTCGTCTGCCTGTCTGATGACGGCAGCCTGCAATGGACAGCCCGCTGCGCCGGCGGCATCAACAGCGCACCGGCGCTCGCGGACCTTGACGCCGATGGCGATATGGAAATCCTATTGGGCGCCGCCAAATCGCCGCTGATCTGCTTTTCCCATACCGGCCAAGAAATGTGGAGAGCCGCCCAAGCTGCTGGCTCTGGGTCCAGTCCGGTTGTCACTGATCTGCAAGGCGACGGCGCCCCGGAGATCGTGGTCGGCAGCGGAGACGGCCTTTCTGTCTACAGCCGCATCGGCAAACAGCTCTGGCATCATCGCATGAAAAAACCGGTGCACGACGCCATTGCCATAGCGGATATCGACGACGACGACCGCAAAGAGATTGTCGTAGCGGATCTGTTCGGCCATGTGGCCTGTCTGGAGGACAACGGCGCGGTCAAATGGACCGCGAACGCCGAACAGCGCGTGCGCCGCTCCCCGGCCATCGCTGATATCGACGGCGATTCGGTGGTCGAGATCCTCATCGGCGGTTACAGCGCTGCGCTGCATATTTTCGACCCGGACGGAAATCTGAAAGAACGTTATCCGCTGCACGCCTCCATGAACGCCATGCCAACCGTTGTCGATTTCAAGGGCAATGAACAAAAGACCGTTCTCTGCGCCGCAGGCAGCCGAATGACCGTGATCTCTTGGATGACCAGCCCGCCGCAACGCTCCAGCCCGGCCCTGTGGACGCAATACCGCGTTGATTCCGGCAGGACCGGCTCTGATTTTATCGCAGCGCCGTCCAAACAACCCAGAATCACAGAGATCGATTACGGACCCATGTACGTCGGCGCCAACAATTTTAGCGTCACAGTAAAAAATCCCGCCTCCGATCCTTTGCAACTGGTGCTGGCGTTGCAGGGAAACAACGCTGGAGCGCAGGAGAACACCATCCGCTCCGCCGATACAGTCTTTACCGCGATCCTGCCCTATTCGCTCAACGGACAATCCGCGGTCAACCTCACCTTTAAATGCCAGTTGTCCTTCGGGAAAAAAAAGCTGGCATCGCGGGAGAAATCGTTTTATGTCATTCCATTCGCCAAAGACCTGGCGGATCTGTCCACCACGCTGTCGGATATCGAAGCGGCGATTCCCTCTATGCCGGATCAGGCATTTGTGCAGGAGCAGCTGCTGGTGCTGAATCACCGGTTCACCCGAATTACAGAGAAAAGCCGCACAGCCGGCACCCTGCCTGTCAGCCAGCGCAGCGCGTTGCAGGAGGATGTCGCTGCGCTGAGAACCGATGCCGGCCATTGGTTGGCCACTGCCCGGGCTGCAGCTAACTCCGGCAGCGTCCTGGCGATCTATGGCGCTAACCCCTGGGCGCCCTATGGCGGCATGGAGGAGATCGTTGAAGAACGCACCCAGCCCGCTGCCCTGGCGCTGGAATGCTTTGGCAACGAGATCGAATCCGCTGCATTAAACATCGCCAACTTCAGCGGTCAAGCCATGACCGTGCTGATCAGCATGGATCCGCTCCGCTCCGCCGCTGATTCAAACCAGGTCCTGGCGCCGGCCGGCGTGTTCAGCTTTCACGAAGTGTTGAACGTTCCCACTGAAACGCTGGATTACTCCGCCGATGCGCTGCCGCTCATCGGCCAGGCGCGCACTCTGGTCATTCCGGCCTGGGGAATGCGCCAACTCTGGATGAACGTTCATTCAGATTCGCTGCCCGTCGGCGATTGGCGCTGCACCCTCCGCGTTCATTCCTTGCAAATCGAATCGCAGGCGGTCTCAGCCTCCCTGACCATCAAGAGATGGCCGTTCACGCCGGCACAGCCGCAACCGCTCAGGCTGTGCCACTGGGGCTATGTGCACACCTCGCTGCTGAAGGATCAACCGCAGGCGGCGTTGGAGGATCAGATCAGTCATGGCACCAATGTCTTTGTCGCCACCGGCGACCAGGCGCCCCAGGCCCGCTACGACGAGGAGGGAGACCTCGTCGGCGCTATAGATTTTTCCACCCACGACGAGTATATGAGCCGCCACGCCCAACACGGCATCATTCTTTTCTGTGGTTACCAATACGGGCTGAAAGGACCCGGTCCTCATTTCTCGCCGGCATGGAGCAAAGCTTATAAAGCCTGGCTCCGGGCCTGGGTCCAACATCTGCAAGAGCTGGGAGTGGGATACGAAAACTATGCCCTGTATCCCATCGATGAACCCGGCCTCAACGAAGGCCTGGTGGAGGCGTTTATTAATTATGCCAAACCCATCCGCGAGGTGGATGCCAAGGTACAGATTTACACCGATCCCGTGGGCAGAGCCACACTGCAGGAACTGCAGGCGATGACGCCCTATGTGAATATCTGGTGCCCGAACCGCAACGGTTTTCTGCTGCACCAGGGCGCGGAAAAATTAGCCTTTCTGAAATCCACCGGCAAAAAGGTGTGGACCTATGAATGCGAGCACAATGCCAAACATCAATCGCCGCTGGGCTACTACCGCGCCCAGTCCTGGCTGACCTGGTCCCGGGGATTGACCGGCATCGGATTCTGGTCCTATTGCACCCATAACAAGAATCCCTGGTTCATGCCCGACGGAGGCCATGATTATCTGCTGATCTATTCCGGCAATGGCGTGGTCTCCAGCAAACGGTGGGAGGCCATTCGCGACGGCATCGAGGATTATGGCTTGCTCGTGCAATTGCAGAAAGCGGCGGATGCGGCTGCCGGCAAACCCGAGGCGACGAAAGCGGTCGCTGCGGCGCGCACCATTCTGACCGAGCAGGCCTCGGTCATCGCCCAGTATTGCGGACTGGACAAGGCCGGCACCCTGCCGGGCATGGACGGTATGGCCGCTTTGCGCACGCTCGAAGACCGTCGCAATCAAAAAATAACACAGGTGCGCAGCAGCATCGCAAACGCATTCAAGCAATTGTCCGAACACGCGACAGGCAAGTAATGAAATCGAGCAAACAGGGGCCGTGTGATCCCCGCCCCTGCCTGGTCATCTCAATCATGCTGTAAAAGGTTTGATCAATGAAAAATCCGCTTTGCTTCATCATGGGGATCTGCTTGTTATTTTCGCGCGGAGAGCAAACCGCTTCCCGGTCCCCGGTGTATCATGTGCAAGCGCTGCAGGAAAGCCTGCGACCCGTGCGGCCGGGAGAGCCGGGAAAAAGACCTTTCTGGAATAGCCGCGCGGTCAAGTTTATCTACGCCCCGGCCTTTAACTTCAAACCGGTCGAACAGGCAGCGGCGTATCGTTTTACCGCCACCTCTGCCGTCGACGGTGCAGATTATATTTTCACTGCGCAGCAACCCTGGGCCGCTGTTACGGAAGTGTGGCGCCGCCTGCCCACAGGTTACGTTCAATTAAAGGTGGAAGCCCTGGACCGGCAGGGAAAGACAAAAGGAATGTGCGGCGCCAAAGAGTTTTACAAGGACGCTGCATTTGCCGGACCCTATCAGTCCGCCGCACTGGATTATCGGGCGAGCGCCCTGGCTGCCTGGTCTCATCTGTTCAAACAAAAGCATGTGCAGGCATGGGCGCAGACGGGCGCACCGGATCCCACCTATCCTCTTTACTGTTATCCAGCAAAAGTGATCGGTGCGGTTGTCTCCAGCATGGCGCGCTATGCGCGTCTGGCGCCGGCCGATTCAACGCAGGCCATCGCCATCGCCAGAAACGCCGCGGATTATCTGATCCGCATCAGCCAGCCGGCCGACAGTCCGCTCGCCTATTTCCCCCCCACTTACCACGGAGAGCAGCTGACCGCCGGCGCCTATGCGGGCCAAATCATGATTCCGTACGCCGCGGAAGCCGCCATGTACTATCTGGATCTCTTTGATGCAGTTAACGACACCGGCTATCTGCAGGCAGCCCTGTGCATCGCCGGCACGCTGAAAAAAATACAGCTCGGTTCAGGAACCTGGTATCTCAAAGTGCATGCGGAAAGCGGACAACCGGTGCAGGAGAACCTGAGCATCCCGATAGCCATCATTGAATTTTTCGACAGACTGAACAGACAATACCATATAGAAACCTATCAGGCCGCCGCTGATCACGCCTTGAAATGGGTGTTGGCGCATCCGGCCGTCACCTTTAATTGGGAAGGCCAATTTGAAGATGTAGAGCCCTCCCTGCCGTACGAAAATCTGACCAAGCATCAGGCCTGTTCTCTGGCCCTGTATCTGCTGGACCATGGTGAAAAATTTCCAGAATCAAAGCAGCTCATCGCCGATCTTCTGCATTTTTCCGAAGATCTGTTCGTGATCTGGAAAAAACCCTTTGCCACCGCGCTATCCTTGTCAAAAGGGCCTGCGGATGACTGGTTCACGCCCTGCGTGCTGGAACAGTATCGGTGTTACCTGCCGGTTGATGCCAGTAGCGCTAAAATGATAGAGAGCTTTTCCAGATATTACGAGAAAACCGGGGACGAACTGTATCTGGCCAAGGCGGTTGCTCTGGCCAACAACATGACTCAAATACAGCAGCGCTGCGGCGGCAGATACAGAACCTGGTGGCAAAAGACCGACGGCGGCTGGCAGCAGGATTGGATCAATTGCACCCATTACGACGCAGTGGTGATGCATGCCTTTGGCACGCTGTGTGCCAAGCTGGATGAATCAGTGACGGATCTACATAAAAAACCGCTGGCGCTACTGCTCTCCTCCCCTCCGCAACCGGCGATCATTCAGGAACTCGTCAGGCGGTATCAGCAATGCGAGGAGTCGGCCTTGCGTTGCGAGCTGCTCAACACCATTGCCCTGCAATCCAGTGATGCCGCAAGGCCTCTGATCCTTAAAGCAGTTCAATCCAAAGATGCAGAACTGCGGGCAGCTGCTACGGCACTATTGGGCGGTTATGATGATGCGAAGGCCAAAAACCTTTTGCAGAACACGCTCATGCACGGACCGCAAGCCGTGCGCTCCGCTGCTGTGCATGCCGGCCTGCAGCTCGCCGGAACAATGGCTGAGGCAAACCGGCCTGAGGCTGACCAGTGGCGCCGTCTGGCACTGCTTCACGCGTCTGATCCGGCCATGATCAGAGAGGCTTTGCTGGATATGGAAGATAAAACGGACGATCCTCTGGTTGTCCAAAAAAACGCTGAAATGAAAACTCGTTTCCAAACCATGGCGCAAAAATTCGGTTTTGTCGTTCACTGGCATCTGGCCGGGCCTTTTCCGCTCGATAATAATACTCTGCACAGCGACCACGTTTCTTCTGAAAGCATCGATCTGTCCCAACCGTTGAGAGTGGGGACAAAAACCATGTCCTGGTCCGTTGTATCAGCCGATAATATTCAGGGCATTCTGCACCTGAGCGATTGGTTCGGATCCGTGCCGGGTGTGGTCTATGCCTGCGCAGAAATGATCCTTTCGAGCCCGCAGGCAGCCCAATTCAAGCTGGGAAGCAACGACGGCGTCACGGTGTGGTTAAACGGCGTTAAAATTCATCATCATTCGAAAGGTCGCGTTCTCGCCATCGATGAGGACCGAATCAACGTCAATCTGGCTCAGGGACGGAACAGTCTGCTATTGCGGATTATGAATCTGGGCGGCGTCTGGCAGGCCTGTTTGCGCATCTGCGATGAACAGGGAATGCCGATGGATTGCAGCCGCTGGCCGGAACTCTCAAACCCCTCACAAAAAAAATAACAAGGAAAGGAATTCTCGCATGCTATTTTCACGGTTGAAAACACTGATGATCGTCACCATGATTATGGGTACAGGGCTTTTTGCGGACGGCAAATTTTTACGAGGGGAAAACTGGCAAAGGTTTACTCCTGAGGGTAAGCAGGCGGACTTTTATGTGGCCATGAACGGAAATGACAACTGGTCCGGCACTCTGGCAGAACCCAACGCCGCGAAAACCGACGGGCCGTTTGCAACCCTGAAGCGGGCGCAAACGGCGGTGAGGGAGTTGAAACAACGCGTGTACAAACCCAAAGAAGCCTCTGTGGAAAAACGTTTCATCGGCTCTCCCCACCCCTTTGGCGAAGGCAAGGATATCCTGGTCTATGTGCGCGAAGGATATTATCCCCTGAACAGCCCGATGCAGTTCACGCCGGAGGACGGCGGCGAGCGCGTGCAAACCAATCTGCCCACCGGCGCTTTCGAATACCACCAACTCAAGGAGCACTATGTGACCTGGGCGGCCTTTCCGGGAGAAAAGGCGGTGATCACCGGCGGTAAACCGGTCGGAGAGTGGCAGAAAAAGCAAAACCACTGGGTCAGCCGGGTAGACCTTGCCGAGGTGCGGACGCTGGTGGTGAACGGCGCCACTCAGCCGCTGGCGCGCACGCCCAACAGCGGCTATTTCACCCCGGCCGAACATCCGACCTCCACCCAGGCGTTCCAGTACCGCCGCGGCGACGTGCGCGCGTGGCCGGATCTGGAGGGCAACCGGATCATCATGCTGCTGCGCTGGCACACCGGTCACAACGCGATCAGCCGCATCGACGAGAAAAAACGGACCATCCATCTCAGCAAGGAACAGGACGGCATCGTGGTCGTTCCGCCCCGCTATTACATCGAGAACGTCAAATCGCTCATGGATGGTCCCGGAGAGTGGTTTTTCGACCCATCGTCGAGTGAATTGTCCTTCATCCCACCGGCGGGCGTAAAAGACCCTAATACGCTTCACTGCATGGTCCCAGATCTGAATCAACTGGTGTCCGTGGTCGGCACGCGCGAAAAACCGGTGCGCAATCTTCGCTTCTACGGACTCGGCTTTACCGGCGTCGCTCCCGGGAGCGATGCGATTTTCTTTGAATACGCGCACTATTGTGAATTGGTCGATGGCCGGCTCAGCGCCATGGATGGCCAGGCCGTCCGCCTCGGGCCTGGCAGCTTTCAGGTCCGCGTCCTTGGCAACCACATCACCAACATCCAGGGCAGCGCCATCACCGTGGCCGGCCACGCTCACCCCGAGCATTGGATGGACATCGTGCGTGAAAACATTCTGTCCTACAATTATATCGACGGCGCCGGCGGCCACTGCATCGGCGCGCTGAACTGCCTCAACACCACCATCTCGCACAATGAGGTGACCAACAACCACGGTAGGACCGCCATCTATCTCGGCAACTGGTCCAGCCTGGAAGAATCGATCAACGCCGGCTATCGGCTAGAGTACAACCACGTGCACCACGTGCAGGCATTGGCCGATGACTCGGGCGCCATCACCACCGCCGGATTCACCCATGACTCCATCATTCGCAACAACCTCATCCATCATGTCAAGGCCGGCTATTTTAACAACAACGTGGCCATCTGGTTCGACAACATGTCGCTGAACTGGGTCGCGCGCGACAACATCATGTATGCGCTGGATCAGGATGAGATGAAACTGTGCGCCGCCAACCTGGTGGACAACCTGTATTACGACAACCATGTCATCGAAACGCCGGCGAACGAACCGGAGGGCATTCTCACCGGCGAGCCCGAATTCACCTACAACGATCTGCGCATCACCAGCGCGGTCACCGGGTCGGCGGAAGAGTTTTACACCGGCGATTACCTGCGCGTGACCGCCGCGGTGACCAACCGCGGCGCCACCGGTTTTGGCGCCATCGATCTCTATGTTGACGGCAAGGTGGAACAGAGCGAAAAATTCCCGGTGATTAAAAACAACACGCGTACCGTGGAATTTAAAACCAGGTTTGCCGAGCCCGGCGAACATCACCTGGCGATCGCGGGCACGCCCTATCAGCGCATCACGGTGAAAGGCCCGCGGACGATCGCGTTGTATGATTCACTGCATCTGTCCACCGATTGTCTGCCGGCCGGAGAGGAACTGGAGATCTCCGTCCTGGTGCGGAATATTGAGAAACAGGACGGCGCGGTGAACGTGCCGCTGCTGATCAACGATCAGGTGGCCGAGACGCAAAGCATTCAGCTGCCGGCTGAAGGCACAGCCCGGGTGCGATTCAAACGGAAACTGCAGCCCGGCCGCTATGCGATTCGCGCAGGCCAGACGCCCGCGCTGCCGCTGACGGTCTATCCTCATGATCCGATCAACATCGCGGCAGCAGAGCTGCTCGAATATTGTTCAGCCACAGCCAAACCCTGCGCCTTTACCGTCGATCGTAAGAAGAACCACTTTGTCTTGCAGGCATCCGGAACGGATTTCATGCACGGTGAGGATTCCTATGGCACGGTGTATTTTAAAAAGCCGGTGAAAGGCAATTTCGTCGCCACGGTCAAATTGATCGCTTTTGGTGAAAGAACCAACCCCTGGTTTCGCGCCGGCCTGTTCGTCAGAAACGACCTGCGCAAAAGCTTTGATACCGGGAATGCCAGCCTGGGTTCGGTGCTGTGGTTCGTGACCCCGGGACGGGTGGGCATGAACTGGGACCGCTACGGCGACGGCGCCATGCACTGGGCCTCGAGCGAAAATCACCCCAAAATGGAGCCGTATCCGATGTGGCTCAAGCTGGTGCGCCATGGCAATCGGTTCTCCGGTTTTGTCAGCTATGACGGAGTGCAGTGGACCATCTCACGGCAGACAGAAGAGATACCCGGCGTTGCCGAGGCGGTTCATCTTGGCCTGGCTGCCGGCAGTTGCGATGAAAAAAGCTACAAGGTCGAGTTTGAAGATTTTCAGGTGTCGGTGGAAAAGGAGGGGTGGAAATAGGGAAAGGTTGCCTTCATTGCGAGCGCAGCCACAGCACATGACAACGACACCAATCTACGCTGGAGCGAAGCAAGCCCCATAGAAAAGCAGCTATCTGAGGAATCAATGCTGGAGCGAAGCAAGCCCCTTAGGCAGCCGATTAACCCAGGAATCTTTGTTGGAACGAACCAAGCCCATTCTCACAAAGATCCAAGAATGGCTTTAATATAATCAAGATCCTTCTTCATCGCAACCATAACCGCTTCAGGCGATACCGCGATCCGGCGGCTGCCTTTTTCCGCGCCGCCGAGATCATACTCGTAATGGATGCACAAAGGAACATTCTTCTTCACATTCAAATTTTTCAACCGGGTAAAAAAATCATTGAAATCCACCATGCCCTGTCCTATCGATACGCTGACCGCCTGCCAGCGATGGCCTTTTTCCACCCAAAGAAAATCCTTCAAATCAAGGCTGTTGATATAGGGCGCCGCCAGCTCGAGCCCCAGCGGCCAGGCGTTGGCGCCCTCCACCATGGCATGACGAATGTCATACTGACACCCCAGCCAAGGCGAATGGATCTCGTGCAGCAATTCAGCGATATCCCAGACAGGCGACCCCAGGTTGGCGCCGCTGTGATTCTGATACGCGCCGAGGATGCCTGTCTTTTCATTCAGCTCCGCCAGCGCGGCCAACCGGATGTGAAACCGTTTTAAATTATCGCGAATGCTCAAAGAGTGATCATATTCAAGCCAGCCCATACGATAACAGCCGATGCCCAGCCCGGCCGCTGTCTCCAGAACCCGCCGGTGCAGAGGATTTTCCGCAGCATCGATCTCGGTGGTGATCAATGCCACTCGAAGGCCGGCTTTTTGTACAGCCGCCACCGCTTTGGGCAGATCGCGTTCGACGTTTTCCGGCAGCACATGGCCGTTTTTGCGCACCGTCAGATCTAACCCGTCGAACCCCATAGCCGCGGCGGTCTCGGCCGCCTGATTGTAATCCAGCCACTGCAGATTCTTGGAAAAGATGCACAAGGGGCCGGCTGTACCGAACGCCGAAGCCGGCGACGAGCCGGAGAGCGCCACCGCAGCGCCGGCCAAGGCAGATTTCTTGGCAAATTCCCTGCGGTTGATCCGGTTTGAATGGTTTTTACAGTTCATCACCCATTACTCATAAAAAGCTTTAGCGGGCCAGCTGTCATCAGGCAGCGTACTATTTGAACGGGACGCCCATCTGATCATCGAACCTGAATGACCGCATCCCGCCGGGATTCCACCTCACCGATGCAGGCGACCATCACGCCGCGATCCAACAGCGCCTGCTCCATTGCCGCTCTTTTCTTTTCACTTACACTGATGAGCAGACCGCCGGAGGTCTGGGCGTCGTTGAGTAGAAATTGCTCCGCATCGCCCAGCCGCGCGTCATAGTCCACATCAGGCGCCACGTGCAATCGATTGGCTCTAGTGCCGCCCGGGACAAAGCCCTGGAGCACGCTGTTCATCGCCTCCGGCAGCAGAGGAATGTTGTCAAAGTGAAGCACCAGGGAAATCCCGCTCGCCTGCGCTAATTCCAGGGCATGGCCCAGCAGACCAAAGCCGGTGATATCGGTACAGCCGTGCACGCCCACTTGCTGGCACGCCTCGGCCGCGGCTCTGTTCAACCGCCCCATGACCTCGCAGGCGGTGCGAATCATCTCCTCGGAACCCTTGCCCGCTTTCAGCTGGGTGGTAATGGTCCCGGAACCTATGGGCTTGGTAAGAAAAAGAATGTCCCCGGGTCTGGCGCCGGCGTTGGTTAAAATCTTATTCGGATGAACAAGACCGGTCACCGCCAGGCCGTACTTGAGCTCGGCATCACTGATGGTGTGACCGCCGACGATGACAACGTCCGCCTCCGCCGTTTTATCCCGGCCGCCGGAGAGAATGGCGGCCAGCACTTCCATGGGGAAAAGCTCTTTCGGAAAGCCGACGATGTTCAGAGCGCAATAGGGTTTTCCGCCCATGGCGTAGACATCAGAGAGGGCGTTGGCCGCCGCGATCTGGCCATAACAATACGGATCGTCCACAATGGGCGTAAAAAAATCGACCGTCTGCACCAGCGCGATCTCGTCGGTCAGACGTACCACTCCCGCATCGTCAGAGGTATTAAAACCAACGAGAACACGTGGATCATTAATGGGAGGCAGCTTTTCCAAAGCTGCGGCCAGTTCACCCGGCGCCAGCTTGGACGCTCAACCGGCGCATTTGACTGTTTCGGTCAATCGTTTGTAGGTTTTTTCCATGATATCCTTTTCTGTTGTGGCACAAGCCACCGGCTTGTGTCGCAGCATCACAGTTACTTGTCGTGGTACAAGCCGTGGCACAAGCCACTGGCTTGTGTCGCAGCATCACAGCTACTTGTCGTGGTACAAGCCGTGGCACAAGACACCGGCTTGTATCGCAGCATCACAGTTACTTGTCGTGGTACAAGCCGTGGCACAAGCCACCGGCTTGTGTCGCAGCATCACAGTTACTTGTCGTGGTACAAGCCGTGGCACAAGCCACTGGCTTGTGTCGCAGCATCACAGCTACTTGTCGTGGTACAAGCCGTGGCACAAGACACTGGCTTGTGTCGCAGCATCACAGTTACTTGTCGTGGTACAAGCCGTGGCACAAGCCACTGGCTTGTGTCGCAGCATCACAGCTACTTGTCGTGGTACAAGCCGTGGCACAAGACACTGGCTTGTGT
>DAIQOA010000114.1:12567-14181 GCA_036788095.1 bacterium
AGCATCACAGCTACTTGTCGTGGTACAAGCCGTGGCACAAGACACTGGCTTGTGTTGCAGCATCCCTCTTGAGAGGGAGACAGGGGATGTGTTAAAAAATAGCGACAAAAAAATACTACTTGACAATACTCGAAAAAATTGACTTGATCCCCTCAGCTGTGATAAAAGAGCATTCGCTTTTTTTGCGATCCTGCAGCTGTGCGCTGCCCACCTCGCCGTTTTTATTCACCGCAATGAATTTCACATTAAAATTTACCTTTTGATTCACTTCAAGAATCCGCCGGCAGCCGAACTCACAAGCCTGTTGTGGAGAAAGGCCCTGTTTCATTTTTTCCACCACCATAAAACTGCCGCAGGTTCGAATCACCTCTTCACCGCGTCCGGTGGCGCCGGCAGCGCCGATAGCATTGTCCAGGTACAATCCGGCGCCGATGATGGGCGAGTCGCCGATGCGACCGGGGATCTTGAAAGCCAGCCCAGAGGTGGTGGTGATACCGTAAACATCGCCCCGATCGTCAACGCCGAGCACGTTGATAGTGCCGGTCGGCCGGGCATCGGGCGCGCCCCAGAAATCATCCTTGTTTAAATCTTCCTTCCATCGCAGCCATATCTCGCGCGCTTTATCTGTAAGCAAGTCTTCCTCTTTGAACCCGTGCGCCAGAGCGAAGCGCCGCGCGCCATCGCCCACCAGCATGCTGTGGTTGGTGCGCTCCATCACCAGCCGCGCCACAGAACAGGCGCGCTTGATGTTGCTCAGGCCGGCCACTGCGCCGCAACGGTGTAAAGGCCCGGCCATCACCGAGGCGTCCAGCTCCACCACGCCCTCTTCGTTGGGCAGGCCGCCATAGCCCACGCTGGTGTCCTCCGGATCCAGTTCAACCACGTTGGCTGCAGCCTCCACCGCATCGAGCATGCTTTTTGTCTCAAGCCAAGTGCGCCAGCCCGGCTGCAGGACTTTGGCAGCCCACTCTTCGCCCCGGCTGCAGACCAGAATGGGAATGTTCCGCTCTCCGGCCTGGCTCTGGGGGGCTTTCGCCAATGCCGCCGCGCTCAAAGCGGCGCTCCTGATAAAGTCCCTTCTCTTCATTGCGTGCTGTCCCTCGTATACATAAAAGAAACAATTGAATGAAATAAGGAACCAACGTGGTTTTTCATCGTTGACAAAATACAAACCAGGCGAAATAAAAGCAAGCGAAGAAAATTAGCTTGACTAAATACTAAAATATACCTACATTATTGTCCTATGAAAGAAAAGCGCGAAAAAGTCGCACGCAAACTGGTCCGCAAGGGCGGTGAGTTTTTAGACCTGGCCGCCAACAACTACAAGCTATTTGGACTGGGGATTTTGATTCTGATTGTCGGCTATTTCTTTCTGGCGCAGGGTCCGGCTGACAGTTTCATGTCTTTGACGCTGGCGCCCATCCTGCTGGTCTTCAGTTATTGTGTGGTCATTCCTTACGCTATTTTCTGGAAAGCGAAAAAGCGCGAAGCGCAAAAATAGCGGCAATGCTGAGCCTTTTGTTCTTTAACAGGGAAAACTGGGTACCAGGTCCGGTACTAGATGCTCGGGCGGTTAGCTCAGCAGGTTTAGAGCGCCTGCCTTACAAGCAGGAG
>DAIQOA010000115.1:0-14108 GCA_036788095.1 bacterium
GGCTGTACTATATTGAAACCAGCGCCATCGCTTTTGCTTATACTCTGGAGAAGAGCAGCTTTCTGACCACGTTCGATCGGGAGGTCCATACCGTGGATTTTTCGCTCGACCAGCTTCAAGAGATGCTGGATCCGGATATTTTTTTCCGCATCAACCGCAAGATGATCGTCAATTATAAAGCGATTAAAAGCATGACCGCCTTTTCGCGCTCGCGCATCAAACTGGAGCTGCAGCCGGTTCCGCCGAAAGCCATCGATGCTCTGGTGAGCGTAGAGCGGACGCACCGCTTCAAAGAGTGGATCGATAAATAACCAGCACGGCTGCAGCCAACCTGGTCTTTAGCCCCGGAGGGAGGCTTGCCATGAACCGCTTTTATGGGCCCTTCTGTATTGCTGTTTGCTTTTTTGTCTTTTTCGCTTGCGCTGCTCAGGCGCCGGCGCAGGAGGGTCTCGCTGCAATAGAATACAACCACTCTATCGACTTTTGCCCCATGTCGCCGCTGTTCAAGATCTACGCCGTTCATTATGGTCGCCGGCTGTCCCGGCAGGGTGAGCTGATCCTCGCTCCCTATTATGCGAACATTCACTATGCGGATATCGGCAACACCGATGCTCCCGGGTTTATCGTCGGCTATCGCCGGTATATCTGGAACAAACTGCACATCGATTATCAGCTCATCCCGCAGTGGGATCATTTTTACGAGAAAAACGAGAACAAGACCTATCCGCTTGGTTTTGATCTGTGGAATGAGTTCCGCCTGGGGTATGTGTGGGATTTCACCGTGGCCGGGGCGCCTGCGTTCATCAATGTTCAATGGCCATTGGGCTTTTCGCTCTATTCCGACGCCGGCGCCAAACCGGCGTCTTTTAAAAAGCACGCCAAAGACCACCCGTTGTTTTATTTCCCGCCCATGTTCTTTATCGGCATTAGATTTTAACTTTTTTGCCTGCTGCCGTGCGCCCAAAAGTCGTCTCGGCAAAGGCACAGCCATAGTGCGGCAAATCCGCGGGGTACAGCGGGTGAACCCTGGTGAGGGGTCACCCTTTGCGCATCACTGACCCCGGACCAGCGCCTGGCTGAGTTTCATCTGACTGCTGTGAGTGAAGAGGCGCAGCCCGGCGCGGAAGAACATATAGAGCTGTTGCCAGAGGAAGAGCGAAGCGATGATCCCGGCCGAGGACGCGTGGAGCAGGTCGGCAACCGGATTATAGATGAGCAGACCGAGCGGGCTGACGGCGGCCAGCAGCAGAGCCAGGGTGAAAAGGCTGCTGAAACGGCGGATGATGAACTGCAGGGCAATGAGAGCGAGGCGGCGCGTCCGTTTCTCCCTTTTCTGCACAGCCAGAATGCGGCTGTAATCGAAGAACAGGGCCCAGAGCAGCAGCGCGAGATAGCGGAGGCCCATTTTGATCACGCCAAACCAATAGCTGATGTTTTCGCCAGGGTCCTTGCCCCAGAAAAGTTTGCGCACCAGATTGGCCAGGGCTGGGAGCAGAAAGAGCAACGCAAGCAAGGGCAGGCTGCAGAGAAAGAGACGGAAAAAGCGGCCGAAATAGCGGCTGCAGGCCTCCCAGAATTCGGCCGGCTGGTAGGGACGATCGCTCGCCAGGAGCTTGAGCGCACCGCCGGAGAAAAAGAGCATCAGCAGCGAGAAGGAAACGAATATCATCACCATAAGGGGAAAGAGCGCGCCCAGGGCGTTGCCGCGGTAGTGTACAAGTTCGATGAAAAAATGCATATCCATAAAGCCGCTGAGCCGTTCGGCGACGAGGGTTCGGCCGGCATAGTTGTTGACGATCCAGGCCGAGGGCAGGGCCACCACGGCGGCGAAAGCCAGTCCGCTGAGATAGTAGAGAAACCAGAGCCGCTTGAGCGAGAGAAGGCGGACCAGGGCTGAGCGGAGAGCGTGTTTCATCATCAAGAGTCCCTCGCAGCTGGTTACAAGTGAGCTGAAAAGATGGTAAAGAGGTTGAAGAACTTGGGCATGTCCATGAAGAATTGCGTCCAGAAGAGGATGCGCGCGGCCAGTTTAGCTTTTCCGCGCGAGGACCTCTCCAGCGTGCGGCTGTTGTTGGTGAGCTGGACGTCGAGGAGAATCTTGTTCTCCGCATCGATGGCGGCGGAGACCAGGCGTGCGGGCCGGGTGACGGAGAACGCTTTCCAGCGCGCTTTGCCGTCCCACGTTTGCATCAGCGTATCGCCGTCGCTAAAGATCATTTGCAGTTCCACCGGAAAGATAAACTCCCCCAGCCGGCGCACCTTGACAGTCGAATAATAGAGCTTCACCGCATCCTGTTCGTTGCTGTCGGGAGTTGCTTTTTGGCGCAGAGAGGCCGTATCAACCTCGATTGCGTTCGCAGCCGGAGCGTCTGCGGTGAGTTTGGCCGTGGCTAGCGTAACAGCGGCCGAATCAGCGGTCGAGCCGGCGGTGGTCGAATCGGTGGTCGAATCAGGGGTCGACTCGGCAGCGGCCGAATCGGCTGCTGTTGATTCGGCGGGGAAAAAATCAAAGCCGCGGTTTTCTTCCACCTCTTCGCTGCTGATCTCGCTGACGCTGTAATCGAGCACCGCGGTGGTCCGCAGGGCCTGGTCAAAGAACCAGTCGAAATTTTGGCCCGAGACCTCGTTGACCACAGCGATAAAATCGCCGCTGCGCGGATGTTTGAACTGCCAGCGTTCGAACCAGGTACGCAGGATGCGGTTCATGGTGTCGCGGCCGACCAGGTTTTGCAGGGTGAGCAGCATCAGCCCGGGTTTGTTGTAGGACATGGAGGAGTAGTCGCTTCCCGAATAGTATTTCCAGGCGGGCTGAAGGACCGGATCGAGTCCGGGTTCGGCGATGTAACCCATACGTTGCAGCTGGGGGTCGCTGATGCGGATGCCGTAGAGATCGATCATGTTGCCGGTATTGCCATAGGTGTCAGCGAGGATCTGCATTTCGCTGAAGGTGTTGATACCTTCGTCGAGCCAGGCCTCTTCGAACTCGTTGGTGGCGACGAGGTGGTACCAGTAATTGTGGCCGAACTCGTGCATGATCACCATCTCGAGGGCGCGAACGCCCTGCGGTTGTCCGTAGGCGCCCCAGGCGGTGATCAGGGTCGGGTACTCCATGCCGCCTGTTTCGCCGGCGCCGCGGCGGGGATCGACGACAGTGAGGTTGGGATAGGGATAGTCGCCGTACTGATCCTGGAACCAGGCGACGGCGATCTCGGCCGCCTTGAGATAGCGCTTTCCCATGGAGGCATGGTCTTTTTGGAGAAGGGCGCGAATCTTAACATTCTGGCTTTCACCGTTCAGGACGATGAAATCGGGGCTGGCGGTCCAGGCGAAATCATGGACATCCTCGGCATGGTAGCGGTGGGTGACGGTGGAATCGGGATTATTCACTGTTGCATAGCAAAGGCCGGTGGCGCCGACGATGTAGCCTTTGGGCGCGGTGATGTTGACATTGTAGACGCCGAAATCGGCATAGAACTCGGAATGGGCGTGAAACTGATGGCAGTTCCAGCCGCTGTTTTCATACACGCCGATCTTGGGAAACCACTGGCCGGCCATGATGTACTCGTTCTTGATGCCGGTGCGGGCCATGGGCGGTTCGGGCAGTTTGGCGGTGAAGACGAAATAAAGGGTGATGGTATGGCCAGGGCTAAGGGGTGTGGGGAGCAGCAGGTGAAGCACGGTTTTATCGTTCGGGTTGCCGTCGTCCGGCTGGATAAAGGCGGTCCGGGGAAGCAACGCTTCCCCGGCTGTGTTGGTCAGGGAGTCGATTTGGATATAGCCCCAGCCCTCTTCGCTGAGCGCTTCGCCGCGATGGCGGCCGCCGGATTCGCGCATAAAGGTCGACTGGTCGTTGCGAAAGCCGTTGAGATAGAGGTGAAATTCAAGATCCTCGACCGTATGGCCGGCGGTGTTGCGCCAGTGCAGAACCTGGCGGCCGTGTAAAAGGCGGCCCTTGGCGTCAAGACGGACGTCGATGTCATAGTTGGCGATGCGCGGACTTTTCGCTTGGGGAAAAAGCACGGGCTGACCGGCGTCTGTCTTGAGCGTGATCAGCAGGCTGGTGAGGCAAAGCATGCGGCAGGCGCTACGGCAAAAGTCCATTTTCATCTCCGGATTTGCAGGGAGGTGTTGACAGGGTGAAAAAGAAAAGAGCGCCGGCATGCAACGACGCACTGGATCCTGCCGGCCGGGAAGGCACCCGGCCGACCCTGGCAGAAATTTACTATTCTTTTTATGAAAACACAGCGAAAATTTCACCATTCACATAATTTTTACTTCGCCCCATCAAGCCGGCGGTCGCGGGAGGCCCAGGCCAATCCCACCAGCGCACGCTGCCAATGAACGCCCATGGTCAACCTGTTCTGGCGATCCAGCATGAAAAAAAGTCCCGGCGAAAAGCGACCAATCCCGATGAGGCCTGGATAGAGGTTGATGCGCAGATAATCCTCCAGCTTGCCGGCATAGAGCACCGACGCCAGCAGGGACTGATTGCGGTCATAAAAGAGGCCGGCTGTGGTCACCAGGTTGGTGGTGAGCATGCGCAGAGTGCTAGCGTCATCCCCGGCGACATCCACGAGATTCTTCGCCACCAGACCGGCGCCGAACGAGATCGACCGCTCACGGTCGAACTTGAAGGAAGAGCCCAGCTCGCCATGGTTGCCATAGTTGTAAAACAGGTGCCATTTCTGTGATTTGGGCAGGCGCCATTTGAGGCTGAAATTCTGGCCGTTGTTGACGATGGCGCCGCGCCAGGGATCGAGCGCGAGCTGGTAGGACCAGTCGGAAAAGTGCAGCGTGTGGCTGAAAAAGCGCGCCACTTTGTCGTTGCTGAACAGCACGACGCTGAGCGGATCAAAAATATAGAGATCCGCGATGGGATCGACGTTGTAGCCCTTGAAGTCGCCGTTTTCCACCACCTCATTGAGAAGGTGGTAGACGGTCATGGTGGCGACGGCGCAGAGCTTGGCATGCGGGATCTCCTGATGCGTGAACCATTCGGTCATCATGCGGCTGCTCATGCCGCCGCCGAGAAGATGCATGGTATAGTTGGGCCAATATTGCGCGCGTTTGGAATTGACGCTGAACGGCACGATCTCCGAGGTGATAAAATCCTTCCATCCATAGCTTTTAACGGCCGCGAGCGGACGGGACAGGTTATAGCGGACATTTTTCCAGCCGGCGGCATAGGGAAAGTCGAGGATATTGTTGGCACGGTTCTCCATGGCCATGATGCCATAGCCGCCGTGCAGAATCAGCGCGACGGGCTGGACCAGAGCCTGACTGCCATATTCATAGCCATGATAAAAATAGGCATCCTGCTCCTGCGCGGCGCTTTGCATTGCGATGAACAAGAGCATGATGAAACAACGATTAATTTTTTTGTGCATCATTATCTGATTTTTCTTGAATAGAGGGGGTTGTTCGTGTACGAGCGCTGCAGTGCGCCTGTCAGGCTGCCGGATCGATTCTGGATGGAGCTGAAATGGCCTCTAGTTCATCAGGTTAAAGCAAGAGTCGCTCATCGACATTTCCGCCTATTTTTGCATTCCAGGCGCGAGTGCAAATAAACCATGCCTGTATGTCGCCAGAAGAAGCAAACAAAAACGTCAGATGAACAGAGAGGTCTGCCGGCTAATAGCTGCGTTCAAGGGCCAGGCCGCCTGCCCATCCAGAGTAGCTGCGGACCCCGTTGATCGCTTTGTTGAACGTGTTATGGTGATAACACTGGTTGATGACGATGCTGCTGCCCCGCTTGAGTGGAATTCTTACGCCGGCGCCATAGTGGAGGCCAAAGCTGCTGTCTATGTAACGGGCAAAAGCGATCCCCTTTCTGCTAACCGCTTCGCTCTGGCTGGCGGTGTACACTCCGGCGCCGGCCGTGATGAATGGATTGAACAACGGCTGCTGCCGCGGATGCAGCGAAATGCCCAGCAGATGGGATTGGATCACCATCTTGGTGGGAGTATCGCGGCCCTCGACGACGTCGCCCTCCTTCATCCAGGTTCCCCAGCCGCTTTCCAGCGACACATACTCTGACAGATCAAATGCCAGATTGATATTCCGCATCAACGAGCTGTTCTTCCAACTCTGGAATTTGAACGGCTCTTTGTCGGCCACTCCCGGAATCTGCCATTGGCTCAACGACCACCCGACCCTGAACAGGGGGGCGTCATCGTTGTGCTGCGGCAGTTGCTGATGTATAGAATAATAGGCCGCCCCATTGATGAGCAGGTTTTGCAGTACACCATGCCAGAAATGGACCAATTCACCGTGGGTGAGAGCGCCGCTATGAGTTGGGAAATACCGTTTGTCGAACAGTTTTATGGAATGCTCCAGATCCGGGGCCATGGCGCCGAGAGAGCCGAAAAACAGGGCCGGATCTTTTTTCCACTGCGGCAGCAATAAAACCGCACCGGTCAGGCCCTCGGCGCTGAACCACATCATTCTGCGGCTTTTCATGCGAGGTTCATAGTTGCCGAATTGATCCGAGAGCAAATGACTGTAAGCGCCGAGCAGAAAGGCGGAGCCATAGCGTTTGAATTTTCCGCCGCCGACCTCCGCCGGCGCCAGATATTTGGCGAATACCGCGCCTTCCATGGGGTGTCTGGCGCCGTTGCCGGCGTAGACCGGAGGAATGGCGCCGGCGGCCAGGGTCAATAAAAGCACAGGGAGAAAGAAATTTTTCAGTTTCAATGCCATCGTCGAAACTCTATCGGTTCGGTTGTGAGTGATGTTGTTATCTGCCGGTCGCCTGCAGATAGGCGGTTCTTTTTAAGAGATAGCCGGTTTTGGCGTCGGTCAGCTGATCGATGGTCTGCTGGTGCAGGGCCTGGGCCTCGAGCAGATCGGCGACGCTGCACACCCCATGGTCATAGCTGTCCTGATTGACTTTGAGATTTTCCTCGGCCTGGAGTTTCGCCTCTTCGCACAGCCATACCTGCTTGTAGGCGTCGTTCAGGTCTTGCCAGGCTTTCTCAATTTGCAGCTGCAGCAGTTCCGTGCGGTCCTGCAGATCGTTTTTCGCCATCTGCTCCTTCAAACGGTGTTCCTGGACCGTATGGGACGCCTCCCACCAGCCGGAGAGCGGGATGGCCGCGGTAGCGAAAGCCATGCCGAGGGTGCGGTCTTCGCCTTCATCAAACTTCATGTACATGCCGACCACTCCCACCCCCACCTGGGGCAGGTATTCGCCCGCTTTTATCCGTTTTTGCAGGGTTGCGGCTTTGACCGAGGCCCGCAGCAGTTGGTATTCACTCCTTCTCTGCACCGCGGCCTGGGCATCGACATAATAGGTCTGCGGCGCATCGTGGATCAGCAGCGAATCCTGTAAAACCAGGGTTGAGTCGTAGGGGATGCCGATGTGTTGACAGAACGCCATTTTTGCCAGTTTTTTGCCGTTTTCCAGCTTGGAGCGGTTGAGCTGGATTTCAGTTTGTTTCAGTTTCACCTTGAGGACGTCGTTTTTCGTCACCATCCCGGATTTCCAGGCATCCTCAATCTGATTACGTAAACTGGACAGCAAAGATTCATACTTTTGCACGGTTTTGGCTTTTTCCTCCAGCGACACCACCAGCCAGTACTGCTGTTCCGTTTTCTGCAGAACCTCGTCATGGGTCATGCGCTCCCGGCGTTCGTTGACGGACACCCCTAACGACGCCAGCCTGTTGCCGTTGACGATCCTGCCGCCGGCAAACACCGGCTGGACCACATTGACCATGCCAATGGTCCCGGATTTCAACAGGCCCATGGCGGTGCTGGGCATATAGGCAAATTGGCTGGGGTGCAGCAGGTGAATCGGATTGCCATCATACACCGGCAGGTTGCCGCCCTGGGTGGTTATTTCCATCAGCGGATCCTGCGCTTCAAACAGAACCCCGCCGGCGCTGATGGCTGGAAAGTATTTGGTCAGAGCGGCTTTTCTCGTCTGCTGCGCCGCTTTTACTTCCAGGCGGCTGTTCTGTATGGCGTGGTTATGCTGCAGCGCAAGCTGTTGGCTCTGTTCCAGGGTCAGCGCTTCCTGGCTGTAGCCCTGGTGGCTGCTGAGCAGCAGGATCAGAAGGAGACTTTTTATTTTTTTCATATTCGTTCACTCGCTTCAACTTTATTGAAATCTTTCCGGTTAAAGAGATAATAGAGCACCGGCATCAGCAGCAGAGATAGAATCAGCGCAAAGATCAACCCGAAACAGATCACGGATCCCAGCGGACCCCACAACAAGGAACCGCCGGCGATCATGGGAATCACGCCGACCGCCGCAGCCGCCGCGGTGAGGAAAATCGGCCGCATTCTGCGCTGGGCGGCCGAGATCGCGGCCTCCTCCAAAGAATGGCCGTGCTCCTTGCGCAGCTCTTCCGCATAAGAGATATAGATAATGCCGTTGCGGACGACGATGCCCATCAAGCCGATCAGCCCGATAAAGGCCGTGACGCCGAAAGGATAACCGGTGATCAGAATGCCCAAGGAGGCGCCAAAGATGCATAACGGCATGGTCAGCATGATCAGCAGGGTGGTTTTAATGCTTTTGAACTGAACCATCAAAATGAGAAAGATGATGACGATGCTGATCATCAGAGAATAGTAAAAAGGGGTGATGTATTCCACCGTGTCCTGATGATCGCCGCCGTAATAAATAGAGAGACCTTGCGGCAGCGGCAGCGCTTCAATTTTCGGCCTCACTTTATTGAAAATGGTTGCGGGATACGCCTTTCTGTTTACATCCGCCTGAACCGTAATGGTGCGGATGCCGTTGCGATGGACGATTTCCCCCTCTGTCCATCCGGGTTTGAGATCAGCGATCTGGCGAACCGGCACCGAGGTCACCAGATAGGGAGAGGTCACATATTGATTGTTGATGTCGTCGATGCTGGTTTTGACTTTTTTGTCCACTTTGAGTTGCACCTCGACCGGATAATCGCCCTCCCAGATGGTGGCAAGAGGAAATCCTTTGGTGCCGACCATCAGCGAATAGCCGAGCAGCATATTCGAGTAGCCCAGCCGGCTGGCTTCATCCCGTTTGATGGCGAGATCGATGGTCTGTTGCGCCTGCTTGAAATCCGTGCGCACCCAGGTAACGCCGGGGCAGGCCCGGACTATTTCCGAGATTTGGTTGGCCGTCTGTTTCAGCGCCTGCAGGTCATCGCCGGCGATGCGGATCTCGATGGGAGAAGGGGAGACGGCGAATTCCAGCTGTTTCCATTTGACATTGGCGTTGGCATAGCGATGGGCGTATTTGACGCTGTATTCATCAAGGATCTCAACCGTCGCCTGGTTGGAGGTGGTCAAGACGATTAATTGTCCATAGCTTTTGGCTGGAAAATTGGGCGCATAAATCGTATGGAAACGCGGCGAGCTGGTTCCGACGAACGACGCCACGGTCTTGACCCGGGGGTCTTTTTCCAGCAACTGCTCCAGATCTTTCATCACCGCATCGGTCTGCTGCAGGGAGCTGCCCAGGGGCAGATGCACTTCAACGGCAAACTGGTTGCGTTCTATTTTCGGAAAAGACTGTTGCGGGGAAATGCCGAGGAGCGCCATGCCGGCGATGAAGGAGGCCAGGCCCAGCAGCAGCACGATCGGTTTGTTTTTAAAGGCTTTATCCAGCAATCGGTTGTAGAAGTTTTGTACGTTATCAAGAAAAACGGCCTTTTTGCCCTTGTGGCTATCATTTTTGATGCCGGTTTTGATGTACAAATAGCTCAACAGCGGCACCAGCACCGCGGAGGTGAACAGCGAGGTGAACAGGGCAAAACTGACCACATAGGGGAGCGAGCGGACGAAATCGCCGGCGGTCCCCTTCATGAAAAAGATGATCGGCCAGAAACAGGCGATGAGGATAAGGGTGGCGGAAAGCACCGAACCGAACAGATCCGCTACGCTCTGCGATGCGGCATCGTGCGGGGTGATGCCGTTGTCCAGTTTCTCCACGTAATTATCGATGATGACGATGGCGTTGTCCACCACCATCCCCAGTACGATGATCAACGAGGCCAGGGAGACGGTCTGCAGATCCCAGCCGGTCACCCACATGAACGCCAGGGTGATGAGGATCGAAATGGGAATGGCGGACGCGGCCACCAAAGCCACTCTGCGCGGCAGCAGGATAATGGTGACCAGGATGACGGCGACGATGGCGATGGCGAACTCTTTCATAAAGTTGGCAATGGCATTGGCGACCGCGCCGGGGATGTTGGAGATGGTCACGATTTTCACATCCGGCGGCAACGATCGGGTGAACCGGTCTATATCCTTGCTGACCGCCTCGCCAAAGTGAACGATGTTGTTGCCGGTCTGCATTTCCAGAGAGATGATCAGGCATTTTTTGCCGTTGACGCGGACAAAGGATCCCGGTTCCTCATATTCACGGACCACTCTGGCCACATCTTTAACCCGGACGATATTGCCCAGGGGGTCCGAATAGACGATCTGGTTCGCCAAGTCTTCTTCGCTTCCATAGCTCAGCGGGATATGAAGTGGATACACGTACCGGCCGTCGTCGATCTCGCCCGCATAGCCGACGTCGCTTTGCGGTTTGAGGGCCGCCAGGACCACCAGGGGTTTGATGCCATAGTGGGCGAGTTTGGCGTCATCCATGTAGACGTTGATCTGCTCCTTCAGCGCGCCGTAATTTTTTACTTTGGAAACGGAAGGGATCTTTCTGATCTGATCTTCGAATCGGTCGACATACTCTTTGAGTTCTTTGTACGTTTTGGTGTCGGATTGAACCGCCAGCAGCAGAGCCGAGGTGCTGCCGAAATCATTGTCCGCCGTCAGCGACAGAACCCCGGCGGGCAATTGCTTTTTAAAATCGTTCAAGCCAAGCCGCAGTTTGGCCCAAAAGGCTTCCGGATCTTTTTCTTTCTCCGAAACCTCCGCATAGATGACCATCACGTTTTCTTTGGAGATGGAGCGGGTTTTACTGCGCACCACCGAGTTGTATTGAAACAGATATTGTTCGACTTTGGTCGTCAACTGCTCCTCGACCTGCAGGGAGGAGGCGCCGGGGTAAACGCCGACGATGATGCCCTGTCGTATTTCAAACGTGGGAAATTCATCGCGCGGCATCTGCACCAGGGCAAGAATTCCCACCAGCAGTAAAACGCCGGTGCTGATGAACAGCACCTGCTTGTAGCGGAGCAGCGTTTCCAATAAGGTGTATTTCTTTTTCATGGTTTTCATTTCCTCAGACGCTAGTTGGCTAGGATTCTCACCGCGGCGTTATCCACCAAATTGTGCTGACCGGAGACCACCAGGTGATCGTCCCTGTTCAGCCCGGCGGTGATTTCCAGGCCGTTCGCCAGCATGCCGCCGATTTGAACATATTTTCTTGTCGCTTTGGCGGTTGCGGGATCGACGACATAGACAAAATTTTTCCCGGTCTCATCGACCAATACCGCATAGCTCGGCGCTAGTAAACCCTGTTGAGCAGTCGGATTTTCGATGGTCACTTTGCAGATCATACCGGGTTTGATTTTCCAATCAGAATTGGCCAGGGCAATTTTTATTTTATAGGTGTGCGCCAGCGGATCGGCCATTACGCCAACCTCTGCCACCGTGCCGGCATATTCCTGGCTTCCCAGGGCGCCGATGCTGACCGTGGCCTTGTCGCCGTTTTTGATCGAGGAGATTTCGTCTTCCGGAACCGCCACCTTGGCGAATACTTTGGATATCTTGACCAACGTAATCGAGGAGACATTCGGCAGGGCGATCATGCCCGGGTTGATAGAGCGTTTGCCGACAAGGGCATCGGTGGTGGCATACAGATTACAGTCCTCCAGCCCTTTGCGGGCAATGGCCGCGGCGGCCTTGGCTTGCTGCAGGCCGGTCTCCACCTCGACGTATTTGATCTCCGGCAGATTGCCGTTCTGATACATGGGCGCCAACCGTTTATAGGCATCCTCCGCTTGCTGCTGCACGGCATTGGCCATTTTCCAGGCGCTGTTAAACGTGGCGGTGTCGAGCCTGGCCAGCAACTGGCCTTTTTTGACGAATTGCCCTTCGGCAACCCGCACCTCCGCCACCGTTCCGACCGATGCAAAGCTGAGGGGAATGGTTTCGGATTCTTCGATGGTGCCGCTGTAAGCGGTATATTGGCGGGCATCGGCGGCGCCGACTTTATACAGCTTGACGGGGACGGGTTCCGCTTGCGTGTTGCCCACGGAATGGTTGCAGCCTGTTCCTGTGATCAGAGCCATGAGCAGGCTGACAGCGGGTGCAGTTAATTTTTTCATCTTAGCTCCATGTATTTTTAGACCAAATTAGTTTTTTAGTCGGAAAATCGGCAAAAAAATTTAAATTCCGTTGGTTATCAGCTTGACAACGATATCTATCTGTTTGGGATCATCGTTTTCCAACATCAGGTACAATTCCAGCGCATGAATGATGCCGACAATGGCTTTTATTGCAGTTTCCAGCTCCTCCTCATCGATAAAGTGAAATTCACTGCTTAAAAATCCCTGATTCAACACCTCTCTGATAAATTTTGCCTCCCTCTCTTCCAACGTCGATCTGATTTTTTCAAGATAGCCGCGGCTCATGTGGATCTCCCGGCGGGCAATGCTGTAGATAGTAGAGTATTTGCTCATCTCGTAAATACAGCTAACAATATATTTTTTAAGTTTTTCTTTCGCCGAGCTCATCATGTTGGCGAGCTCTTCAGCAGTTGATAAAATTTGATTTAATTGAATTTTTATCACCGCATCAAATATCTCGTCTTTGCTCTTGTAATAATAGTATAATGTGCTTTTCCCTTTTCCAGCATCGCGGGCGATGTCTTCCATGGTGGTTTTATTCAGCCCCCACTTCTGGAAAACCCGTATGGCTGCTTGAAGGATCGCTTGCCGAACCTGTTCATCTTTTTCTTTTATGATGTCCATTTGCAATTCCCCTATGGTTCGTCTTTTCGACTAAATTTGTTTTGCGGTCTAATTTAGCCAATGTTTCTGGAAAATGCAAGGTATTTTTACCAAACAGGCTTGTCTTTCACACTTTGCCTGATTAAATTTCTGGCAAGCGGGGAGAGACGGCCGATGGTGAGCGCTCGTGCAGCCTTTGAAACCATTTTCCCCTGTCTTCATCGGAATCCTGCCTGGCTGATTGAACCGCTGAGCAGGCGCCAAGCGACGCCGAGGGAATGAAAAAATTTTACATTATTACCGCTCGGCGCTGATGGCGACCTTGCGGTTGATCAGCTGCCCCTTTACCGGATGAATAATATAAATTTTGACAGTACGACTGATTTTTCAAGGAGGAGAAAATGGATGAGAAAACCTGTTGTCCGCAATTTGATCCAGCGCCCTGGGATGATAAAACGTTCGAATGGACCGGCAAAAAATTCATCAAGGAAAAGGTGCGGACCCTGTTCTACATGCCGCTCAATTTCGGCTCGGTGATGAAGCGGCTGGACGCCAAGGTGACCAAGGCCGGCGGTTCTTTTGCCGGCGGGCTCTGCCTGTCCGATCACACTTCGAAATGGAATATGGATGTCTATCTCGCCGTGGACCGTGAAATTGCCGGCGCGGAGAACACCAGCCTGAGCGGCAAATTTTTCACCAAGGTCTATGAAGGACCGTTCAAGGACACGGGAAAATGGTGCGCGGATTTCCAGGAACTGGCCAGGGATAAGGGGCTGGAGATCAAGAAGTGGTATATGTGGTATACCACCTGTCCCAAATGCGCGAAAAAATACGGCAAAAATTACACGGTGGTCGTGGCGCAGGTGTAAGAACCCTTTGAAATGCCCGGCCGCGGTCAAGTCCGGCGGCAACGGGCAATGGGACTTTTTATGGCCGATGTGTTCAGAGCCTGATATGCCAAACTGCAGTCAAAGGAGGAAAACGATGGCTGAGGAAAATTGCGCCAACTGCGCCTTTCGCGCCCGTTACGACAAGAATCCTAAATCCCTGCTGGGCCGGCTCTGGCGTTGGCATATCAATTTTTGTCCCGGCTGGAAGAAATACTTTACTGCGCTGCCAGGCGAAGAAAAAGCGAATTTGGCGAAGCGATACACCTTCAGCAAATACCAATGATCGAGCGCCGCGGAGGCGTTCTTCGCAAGGGATTGCCTGAAAATAGTAATGAACGGCTTTAGCCGAATCAATCGGGCTAAAGCG
>DAIQOA010000116.1:0-4932 GCA_036788095.1 bacterium
GGATGTGTTGTAACTCTGGTTTATGTTCTGCACCTGTTTCGCAAGAACCGCAGTCTACCCCTGTTTTGGCGACCGACCTCTGGGATCAACTGGCTGTGGACTTTTTTGATGGGCGCGATGTGGTACGGCGGCGTGGCCGTCTATGGCATGGCGGTTATGAATCTAGGCCATCTGGGCGCCAGCATCGGCTGGCCGGTGATTCAAAGCACGGCCGTGCTCAGCGGCAACGTAGTAGGCTTGGCCACCGGCGAATGGAAGGGAGCCACCGGCAAACCATTGCTACTGATGCTCACCGGCCTGCTGCTGTTGGTGGCAGGTATTGCCGTCATTGGATGGGCCGGAACACAGGTGCCTGCTGGTGCGTCTTTTAAATAGACCATGTGATGAGTAGCATCATCGCTAATTAAAATTCTTATTGATTCGGAAAGCTGAAATGAACGAAACCAATAGGTCCCTGGAATTGGAAACCAAGCCTGATTTTGATCAGTGCATGCAACGACTGCTGGCCTGGTATGAACAAGAGATCATCGACCGGCCGCCGATCCGGTTTTCTGCGCATAACGCCGAATACAACGCCGCCTCAACGCTGCAAGGCCGCAGCTGGCCGGACCTGGAGGCCAAGTGGATGGATGCCGAATTTCAGCTGGACTATTTTATCGCATCGATCAGCGACCGCAAATTTTACGCTGAAACTTTTCCTGTGTACTGGCCCAACCTCGGTCCGGAGATTTTTTCAGCCCTGTTCGGCGGCGAATTGATTTTTCAGGATGTGACCAGCTATTACCGGCCGTCGGTGATCCAGTGGAGCGACGTGGATCGTTTGCAGCTCGATAAGGAGAATCGCTATTTCAAAAAGCTGGAGGAGATGACCCAACTGGCGCTGTCGCTGTGCCAGGGACGGTTTCTCGTCGGCTATACCGATCTGCACGGCGGCGTCGATTGCGCCGCGGCCTGGCGCGATCCCCAGCAATTCTGTCTGGATCTGCTGGACTCCCCGCAGGAGGCCAAGGCGCTCATCGCCACAGCGGCGGAGGAGTTTCAAGGCGTCTATGATCATTTCCACGCCCTGCTCAAGCGCCACAATCAGCCCAGCGTCACCTGGCTGGGCGTGCCCTCCTACGGCAAAATGCACATCCCCAGTTGCGATTTTGCCTCGCTGCTCTCCAAACAACAGTTCGAAGAGTTCTGCCTGCCGGTCACGCAGGCGGAAGTCAAACGCATGACGCACAACATCTTTCATGTGGACGGCAAGGGGGTGGCGAAAAATTTGCCCCATTTGCTCGAAATCCCAGAGATCGACGGTTTTCAATATGTGCAGGGCGCGGGCGATGATCAGCCCATTATGCAGTGGATCCGGGATTTGCAAATGATCCAGCAGGCCGGCAAATCACTGGTCGTGGACATCGCTCTGGATGAACTGGAGCCGTTCATGGAGGCCATGAAGCCCGAGGGGATTCTGCTCTGCTTGGCGGCTGAGGAAGAACTGCAGCCGCAGATCATTCAGCGGGTTGCCCGGTGGAAAGCCTGACTCACCCTGCACGGTTTACGTTAAACAGGCGCATCATTGGGCATGCTTTGCCGCCCAAGGCTACAGTCAGCGTCCAGGCGGCTGCAAGCCGGTGGCTGCAAGCCGGTGGCTGCAAGCCGGTGGCTTCCTTAATTGGGTCAAGCGGCTGAAGTATTCCCGGACGGGCGACGGTCCTGAGTCCAGAACCCGCAACGCTTTAATCCTTCCTATTGGAAAATCCTTCAAAACTATTTCGTTTTGCTGACCTTCATTCATCGAATGTGAGAAGAGGCGTCGCGGTTGAGATAATTTCTTGAAATGTACCTTTTCATTAGCTATATTAATGAAATGATTCAAGGAGACGCGATGCCCCCTTCTGAAAGCAGCAAACCGCAGCACAGCAATCGCTACAGGATTCGGCGATTTCTCAACTGGTTCCCGCTCGGCCTCACCTACGCTTTTTTGTACATGGCCCGGTACAATCTTACGGTTTCAAAAAACGCCTTGGGCGAATTGATGAGCAAGGCGGATTTCGGCGTCATTTTTGGCGCCGGCACCTTGACCTACGCCTTTGCCTTTTTGCTGAATGGGCCGTTGACCGACCGCATCGGCGGTAAACGGGCGATTTTGCTCAGCGCAGCCGGCGCCGCGATCATGAACGTGCTCATGGGTCTGCTAACCTTTTATCTTTTGACCGCGAAGGTCCGTTTCAATCTGGTGTTGTGGTTTTCACTGCTCTACAGCCTGAATATGTATTTTCAAAGTTTTGGCGCTGTGGCGATCGTCAAGGTCAATGCCAGCTGGTTTCATATCCGTGAACGGGGTGTGTTCGGCGGCATTTTTGGCATTCTCATCTCGCTGGGATTGTACTTTGCCTTTGACTGGGGACAGATGATCGTGGACGCCACGGTGGTCAACCCGCAAAACTTGAATTTCGTCCAGCGGCTTTTGCGCTCCCTGTTGGCCATGGACGGCGCCACCATCGATCAGACGTGGTGGGTTTTCTTTGTCCCCGCAATGCTCCTCGGCGTTTTTTTTCTGCTCGACCTTTTTACCCTTCGAGACCGGCCGTCGCAGGCCGGCTTTGCTGATTTTAACACCGGCGATGCTGGCAGCGATGAGGCGGAACAGCCGCTCGGAACCGGGCAGATCATCAAACGGGTGCTGACCAGCAAAATTTTGCTCACCATCGCATTCATCGAGCTCTGTTCCGGCGTGTTGCGCAATGGCATCATGCACTGGTATCTGATCTTTGCGGCGGACATGGGCTACGGCGTCGGTTTTTTTATTACCAAAAACTGGGGATTGCTGTTGATGCTCGCCGGCGTATTCGGCGGCATGTTCGCCGGCTGGGTTTCAGACAAGGTGTTCGGCTCGCGGCGCGGGCCGGTGGCCGCGCTGCTTTACGCGTTGATGTTGCTCAGCACCCTGGTCATGTGGCCCTTTGTGCACTCTACCTCTAACGCGGTGAAACAGGGGATGACCCTGACCCTGCAGCCCGAGCCAATCAACCGATTTCAGGCGCAAGGGGTCGATCGCGCGATGATCGAAAAAACGCTGCGTGACCAGGGATACGGGATTTCGCTATCGGCCCAAGAGGACGACTGGCGCCTCACACACGCGGATGGAACCAAGATGGCAGCCGCGCAGATCGGCAATCTGGTGGTGGCCGAATATCAGCGGTTTAATTCGTATCAGAACAAACAGGAAAACATCCAGATCCAAATCAAGAACCTCGGCCGCCTGCACGGCGCGGACACCGACCGACGGGCGTTTGCCCTGGGGTTGATCGTCGTCTTTATGTCCCTGTGCGTCATCGGCGTACACGGCATGCTCTCCGGCACATCCACCATGGATTTCGGCGGACGCCGCGCCGCGGCCACCGCCGTGGGGCTGATTGACGGTTTCGTCTATCTGGGCACCGGCATCCAGTCGATGAGTCTTGGCTTTCTAACCTCACAGAACTGGAGTTACTGGCCCCCGTTCCTGATTCCTTTCGCCGTCCTCGGCCTCGCACTCTCTATCAAAATTTGGCATGCCTTCCCTGACTCAAAACGAAGCGGACACAAATCTTTCAAACATTGGGAGTGTTCATGACACGCAACCATTTTGACATCCTTATTCTGCTCGGACGGCCGGCCTCCGGCAAATCCGAGGTTATCGACTTTTTGAAGAAAACCCCGGCCATCGAGAGGCTGGAGCGGTTTCATATCGGCGTGATGGACGAGATCGATGATTTTCCCATGTTGTGGATTTGGTTTGAGGAGGATGCTATTTTAGAAAAAATTCTCAAAAAGCCGCGCCTGCATACCGATTCGGGGGGATATTTTCTGCATCAGTATCAGTGGGATCTGCTGATCGAGCGGATGAATCTGGATTATCAGAAAAAACTACGCGACCATGCTGATTATCACCATGAGCACACCACCCTGGTCGAGTTCTCCCGCGGCACCGAGCACGGCGGATATGCTTCCGCATTTAGCCATCTGTCGCCGGAAATACTCCAGCGGGCTGCCATTCTGTATATCGATGTGTGCTATGAGGAATCGCTGCGCAAAAATCGGCGGCGGTTCAATCCCAGCCGGCCGGACAGCATTCTGGAGCATGGTCTGCCGGACGCCAAACTGGAGCGTTTGTATCGCGAAGTGGATTGGCAGGAGGTCACCAAGCCTAATGCCACGCACGTGTCGATTCAGGAGATCAAAGTGCCCTACGTGGTTTTGAAAAATGAACCCGAGTTGACAGACGATGTTCAAAAACTGGCGCCGGCGCTGGAATCCAGTCTGCAGCGGTTATGGAACTTGTCGGTCGCACCGTGATTTTTCTCACAACTATGGGCACACGCCGGCGATCTGTTTCATTCCCAGGCCGCCCTTTCAGGGCTTGGCGTTATGAATCATGCCGACCCAGGGCTTGCGCCCTGGGCTGTGTCCGTACGCCGCGTTGCGGCTAAAGATAATCAAAAATGCGACAGGAAGAAAATATAAATTTTGAACTAGTCGAGAAACAAAAATACTCGCTTTGCGTCCTTTGCGCACTCTGCGGTAAATGTCTTTTGAACTAATTTGTTCCGGTTTATCCGGCCCAGGAGCCTGGGGGCAATTGGTTGACCGCCAGGCCGCCCTTTCAGGGCTTGGCGTTATGAATCATGCCGACCCAGGGCTTGCGCCCTGGGCTGTGTCCGTACGCCGCGTTGCGGCTAAAGATAATCAAAAATGCGACAGGAAGAAAATATAAATTTTGAACTGGTCGAGAAACAAAAATACTCGCTCTGCGTCCTTTGCGCACTCTGCGGTAAATGTCTTGTGAACTAATTTGTTCCGCTTTATCCGGCTCATGAGCCTGGGGAAATTTGTTGACCGTCAGGCCTCCCTTTCAGGGCTTGGCGTTATGAATCATGCCGACCCAGGGCTTGCGCCCTGGGC
>DAIQOA010000116.1:5032-14040 GCA_036788095.1 bacterium
CGAGAAACAAAAATACTCGCTCTGCGTCCTTTGCGCACTCTGCGGTAAATGTCTTTTGAACTAATTTGTTCCGCTTTATCCGGCTCATGGGCCTGGGGAAATTTGTTGACCGTCAGGCCGCCCTTGCATGACTTGGTGAAAGGAATCCTGCAGGCCTTTCTGTTTTATTTCGCCTGGCTGAGAAAACGATCGACGTTCTCTCGGGTGACGATATCAATACCGGTATCATAGATCTCCTGATCCGGCCTCTTTTTATCGACAACGATATGCGTGAGCATCTCTACGCAGCGGACTCCCATGGCATGGGGCCGCTGTCCGATCAGTGCCTGTACCAATCCGGCCTTCACCAGGAGCAGCTCTTCACGGACTGTGTCAAAAGAGATGACCACAATGTCCGAGCGTCGATTCAGCGCATTGCGGAACGTTTCAGCTCCGGCGACGGCCGCCCATCCTCCGCAGACAAACCAGGCGTTCAGCGAGGGCGTGGCCCGGGTGAGTTCCTCCATTTGATCCAAGGCACGATCCGTGGCATCGTCGCAGAACAGGAGATTCACCTCCTGCCATTCAGCCGCCTGTGCTTTTAATTCATCTTGGAATCCCTTGATGCGCTCGTTGAGGTTCAGGGCGCCCAGAGAACCGGTGAGAATGGCGTGACGCCCCTGCCGGCCGGCTATTTTGATCAGCTGACGGCCCGCCGCACGGCCTGCCGCGTAATTATTCGTGCCGATGTAGCAGAGCCGTTTGCTCTTGGGCGCGTCGGAATCAAAGGTGATCACCGGGATGCCCATGTGCGCCGCCTGGTCGATGATGGCAGTGACGCCATCCGGATCATTGGGCGATACGGCGATGCCGTCCACCCGCCGCGAGAGCAGGGACTCTATGATCTGCACTTGGGCGGAAACATCCGCCGCCTGCACCGGGCCGATCATCTCCGCTTTCACCTTGAGTCTTTCGGCCGCTTCTTTCATGCCGTCCTGCACTTGAAGCCAATAAGGATTGGTCAACGCTTTGGGCACTAGGACGAAATAGGGAATCCGTTCACCGTTGCGGCAACCGATCACCAACAGGCCGCAGAGGAGGAGCGGCGAAAGCGTTTTCATGATTTTTTTTACCATGATAGAAGACTCTTTGCTTTTTATAATAATCATGATGGAGTTGCAGGCTAATCCTTTTTACCGCTTTTCGAGCCGTGCGATGAGGCGTTGGTATCGCAGCGCCTGTCCGCACCGCCGGCGCAAAACGGCAACTATTTCTTGTGTATAGACGATCATCTTGCCGCAATGGGTCGTGGCAGACTGGTCGTTGCGACAGCCCTTTGTCGCTCGTCGGGTCCGACCAGGTAAAGACGATCCCTCTGTCAACGGTTAAAAGAGGGGGCTCCGGTTTATCAAGGAGGTACATGTGGATTCCGTTCTTGAAAACATTCTCCAGCAACCGGCTGTTTTTAACACGATCATCAACAAACATCTGGATGGAAACAGTCTGGCGTCACGGTTGTCCGGTCTCGACCTGCACCGGTATGAGAATATCGTTTTTACCGGCATGGGAACCTCTCTTTTCAGCGCCTACCCGGCCTGCCTGTACCTGATGGATCGCGGCTGCAGGACAGTTCAATGGCTGGATGCCTCTGAGCTGCTGCATTACGGCCTGGCCTCAATCACCTCCAGAACTCTGCTCATCATGATCTCTCAGTCGGGCGAATCCTACGAGATCGTCCGGATCATCCAGGTGCTGCAGAAGCGTGGGATTTCGCCGACCATGGTGGGGATCACCATGACCGATCAGAAGAGCGCTCTGCGCGATCGGGCGGACATTGCTTTGGCGGTGTCCGATTCCAGTGAAACTTCCCTGGGCGCTTTTAAATCCTATACCGGTTCTCTGGCGCTGCTTTTGCTGCTGGCCGAACGCTTGGTCGATCCGAACCTGGAACCCGATGAGGACCAGAAGAGGCTTTATGACCTGGCAAAGGCGATGAGCGGTCATCTCGCGTTCTGGCAATCCCTTTTGCAGGCTGAAAGCCATAGACGTCCGAACCACATTTACTGCATCGGCCGAGGACCGGCTTTCTCCGCTTCCCTGACCGGCGCGCTGCTCGCTATCGAATTAGCCAAGAGCGACGCCTGTGCGCTGAGCGGCGGTCAGTTCCGCCACGGTCCCATCGAAGCGGCTGCGAATGCGGAAAATCTTTTCCTGGTTTCAGCACCGACTGGAAGGACCCATGAGCCCTTGCTCCGGCTGGCAGGGGAACTTGCCGGGGTGGCAGCCAGGGTGATGCTGTTCACGGATGCAGCCACGAAGAGCGGTTTGCCCGTGGTCCGCATGCCGGAGCTGGATGAATATTTTTCTCCAGCCCTTTATGTGGTTCCGCTGCAGCTGTTCAGCTACTATCTTGCCCTGTCCAAAGGTCTACAACCCGGGGCGGCGAAATTTATCAGCAAAGTGACGCGGTCAGAATAACCGCGATGAAATGAAAAGGCTCCTGATTTCTTTGGGAGCCTTTTCATTTACAAGGGGACGGCCAAGTCGCGAAGAAGCGTTCAGCGGCTTTGCCGTTTTTTTTATCCGCCAAGCCGTAGAAAGCCTAACCAGCTTAAAGGCTTGCCTGGGGGTCTTATTTGATCATGGTCATCTTTTTGATCGTTCGCTCCGAGTTGACGGACAGCACGTAGAGATACACGCCTGAAGAAACGCGGAGAGAGCGGTTATCCCTTCCGTCCCAGACAATGGTGTGGCCGCCGTTAGCCTGTCTGGCATCCACCAGCGTCCGGATCAACTGGCCGTTGATGCTGTAGATGTCCAGTTTGACTGCAGCGGGTTTGTCCAGCGAATAGGTGATGGTGGTCGTCGGGTTGAACGGATTTGGATAATTCTGCTGCAGGGTGAAGGATTCCGGTTTAGAGACCGTTGCAACCGGACGTTCTTCAACCGAAGTGACCGTTGAGCCGGGTCCATACTCGATGAGATAGATGCCTGGGCGCGGGACCTGAGCGGTCTTGTTCCACTCTGTTTTGCTCCACAGGACGATATCGGTTTGGCCGTCGCCGTCGCCGTCGCCGATGGCGGAGCGGGCGGCGTGGTAGCCGTTGATGGTGTCATTCAGAGCCGTTTGCAGAGTGAGGACCGGGTAATAGTTGTAATGGTCGGGGTTGGAGATGTCGGTGCCGACGAACTCGACGTCCATCATCAGGCCGTCGGATCCGGCGCCGAAATAGATATCGGCAAATCCGTCTTTATCGGCGTCGCCGACTTCGAGCCAGCCGCCGCCCTGTTTGGGATAGCCGCCGGGTTGTTTGCCGAGCATTTCATCCATGGATTTGATGCGGAACCAGCTGTCGGCGTTGACGACATGGGCGGGGTCAGAGGGATTGAGTTTTCCGACCCAGAGTTGCATGGTTTTGCCGACGTCGTCGGTGAGGCCTTTGCCGTAGCAGACGAGTTCTTTGACGCCATCGTGGTCGAGATCGATAAAGTCATAGTTTTCGCCGATGCGGATGTAGGGAACCGGCATGACGATGGGGCCGTCTTTGAAGAAGCCGTGGACCTCATAGGTGTTTTCGCCGGTGCAATCGATGTAATAATCGGCCTGGGGCAGAACGGCCGGTGTTTCGCGGTTGAGGAGGAAGAATTCGGCGCGGCCGTCGTTGTCGAGGTCTTCGCCGTCAATACGGGAGTTGTTGTAGCCGTTGCCGAATTCGACGCCGGGTTTCATGTACTCTTCTTTGTTGACCATGAGTTCGACGGTGAACTTGACGCCTTCGGGCGTGAGAGGCGGAGTAACCTCGACGATGGCAAAGTGGTAGAGGGGATCGCGTTTAAAGTTGATGGCGAATTCGCCTCTGCCGTCGTTGTCAAAGTCGCCGGCATCGGTGTAATACTCGGGACGGAAGGAGCCGTCGCCCTGTCCGGTGGGCACCGCATCCCAGGCCACGGTCCAGTGCCATGGATCGGGGAGGAACTCGGCGGATCCGGCGGTATGCTTAAAGACCCGGATCGGCGGAATGTGGCGCGGACTGGTGGGAATGGGCACGGTGTGCATGTGAATCAATTCGTCGGCGCCGTCGCCATCGCAGTCGGTTCCGTGGGAGGAGCGTTCGTTGTTGAGCAGGTTGCCGGTGGTGTCATAGTAGTCGATGTGCCAGCGGTAGACGAATTGATCATTGCCGTCGGCTTCGTAAACATAGCCGCGGAAGGGGGTCTGGTCTTCGGCGAAGAATTCGAGATTGCCGTCGCCGTCAAAGTCGAACCAGGCCTCCGAGTTGTAAAAGCGATAGGGGATCGGGACTTCGCCGTCGATGGCCGCGTCCACGGTGGGCCCGGTCGCCGGCGTGGTCCAGGCCAACCGCCAGTCCATATTATTCTTATCGATCCAGGTTCCGGTTTCATACTCGATGAGATAGATGCCTGGGCGCGGGACCTGAGCGGTCTTGTTCCACTCTGTTTTGCTCCACAGGACGATATCGGTTTGGCCGTCGCCGTCGCCGTCGCCGATGGCGGAGCGGGCGGCGTGGTAGCCGTTGATGGTGTCATTCAGAGCCGTTTGCAGAGTGAGGACCGGGTAATAGTTGTAATGGTCGGGGTTGGAGATGTCGGTGCCGACGAACTCGACGTCCATCATCAGGCCGTCGGATCCGGCGCCGAAATAGATATCGGCAAATCCGTCTTTATCGGCGTCGCCGACTTCGAGCCAGCCGCCGCCCTGTTTGGGATAGCCGCCGGGTTGTTTGCCGAGCATTTCATCCATGGATTTGATGCGGAACCAGCTGTCGGCGTTGACGACATGGGCGGGGTCAGAGGGATTGAGTTTTCCGACCCAGAGTTGCATGGTTTTGCCGACGTCGTCGGTGAGGCCTTTGCCGTAGCAGACGAGTTCTTTGACGCCATCGTGGTCGAGATCGATAAAGTCATAGTTTTCGCCGATGCGGATGTAGGGAACCGGCATGACGATGGGGCCGTCTTTGAAGAAGCCGTGGACCTCATAGGTGTTTTCGCCGGTGCAATCGATGTAATAATCGGCCTGGGGCAGAACGGCCGGTGTTTCGCGGTTGAGGAGGAAGAATTCGGCGCGGCCGTCGTTGTCGAGGTCTTCGCCGTCAATACGGGAGTTGTTGTAGCCGTTGCCGAATTCGACGCCGGGTTTCATGTACTCTTCTTTGTTGACCATGAGTTCGACGGTGAACTTGACGCCTTCGGGCGTGAGAGGCGGAGTAACCTCGACGATGGCAAAGTGGTAGAGGGGATCGCGTTTAAAGTTGATGGCGAATTCGCCTCTGCCGTCGTTGTCAAAGTCGCCGGCATCGGTGTAATACTCGGGACGGAAGGAGCCGTCGCCCTGTCCGGTGGGCACCGCATCCCAGGCCACGGTCCAGTGCCATGGATCGGGGAGGAACTCGGCGGATCCGGCGGTATGCTTAAAGACCCGGATCGGCGGAATGTGGCGCGGACTGGTGGGAATGGGCACGGTGTGCATGTGAATCAATTCGTCGGCGCCGTCGCCATCGCAGTCGGTTCCGTGGGAGGAGCGTTCGTTGTTGAGCAGGTTGCCGGTGGTGTCATAGTAGTCGATGTGCCAGCGGTAGACGAATTGATCATTGCCGTCGGCTTCGTAAACATAGCCGCGGAAGGGGGTCTGGTCTTCGGCGAAGAATTCGAGATTGCCGTCGCCGTCAAAGTCGAACCAGGCCTCCGAGTTGTAAAAGCGATAGGGGATCGGGACTTCGCCGTCGATGGCCGCGTCCACGGTGGGCCCGGTCGCCGGCGTGGTCCAGGCCAGCTTCCACTTCATGTTGTCTTTATCTTCGGCAAAACTGGTCGTACTGACGAGGAATAAAAAGACAACCAGGAAAATACTGAAGCATTTAATCCATCTCATTACTAGCCTCCTTTGGTTTACATCTTGGCTCATTGATTAAGTCACTCCCAAAGGCTGTACGGGCAATGGTCCTAGCGCCGCACAGATTGACGATTGAGTGTGGAATCCTTTTGTAAGTGGACATCACCTCCTTCTGACTGCTCGGTGCGAGAAAAAAGCGGTGAATCCAAATCAGATCGAACGTTCCTCCTGTTTTTTTATGACAGACGATTAGGATGATTTTTTTCTTATGGCAATTTCTCTATTTGTATGCGATAATGTTTTTTGGCGTCTTGCAGCCATGTGGCGGTATACCGCTCCTTATGATCCTCCAGATAGGCCTGATTAATTTTTTCTCTGACAGCGCTAAGAGGTTCGATCCGTTCAGGCGTCAGAGCGAGCAATTTGAAAAAGGAATAGCCCCCCCGGTAGGCAAAGGGTTCACTGATTTCACCCACCCGCATGCCAGAAAAGGCTAACTCGCCCAACCGGCCGTTGCGACCTTTGGCAAACGGACCCAATATTCCGTTGGTTCTGGTCTCCTGGTCCTGCGAGTGAGCGGCCTGCAGCCCGGCGAAATCCCGCGAGGTAGAGAGGCTATGAACGCGATCGATCTCCTCCTTGGTCCGGCAAAAGATCTCCTGCACCGTCGCCTGGGGCGGGATGCGAAAGTTGTTTTTTAGCTTTTCATAATAGGGCTGCAGATCGGCGTCGCCGGCCGGGATTTTTTCCAGCACCTCTTTGGCCAGCACGCGCTCTTTGAGGGTCTGCGTTAAAAGGACCTGCAGTTTCTGCTGTACCTCCGGCGATCCGTTCAGCTGCAGCTGCATGGCGTGATGTTTGAGGATCCGTTTGCCGTTCATATAGTTCAGCAGCATTTCGACCACCCGTTTTTGCGAAAGCGAATCCCAATAATACTCCACCACTTTGGGTAAAAACTCTCCGATGGTGATGACGTTGAAATCCGTTCGGCTGAGCGGGATTTGCTTTTCCTGGGCGGTGAAAAGGTTCAACGTGTCTGTCCGCGATTTCATCTTTTTAGTGCGGCTGCAAAAAATATCCACTTGATCGGGTAGGAGCGAATAATGATACTGCCGTTTCAGCGCCGCCTCCAGCCTCGCTGTCTTTTGCGCCCGGATGGATTGATGGCGCTTGTTCAACTCCTCCAGGATTTCCGGCTGGACGATCGAATACTCGGCCAGTTTCTGGTCGGTTGCTTTTTCCAGCCTGACGATGAAAAAGGCGTCGCTGACCTCGATGGGCTCACTGATCGCTCCCGGTTTCATGGCATACAGTCTTTGGATGATCGGCTTTTCCAGATCGAAACAGGTCGCCTGGCTGTACTTGCCGCTGTCCGTGGCCGCTGTGCTGTGTTCCGAGCGCCCCGCCGCCATCTGACGGAAATCCGCGCCTGATTGAAGTAGACGGTATATCTCCTGCGCTTTTTTCTCCGCAGCCTCTTTCTCTTGATCACTCAAGCCCAACCCTATGCGGATAAAGGAGAGGTCGTAGAACTTGTGCATCAAACGATAGTATTCCCGGCTCAGGGCGTCGTTGATCGGCTCCAGTTTGATCTCTTTGTCGAGGTACGCCTGGGCCGCCAGCTCCTGCTCTTTCTCAGTTAGAAAGGTGCGCACCTCAGCGTCTTGATCATATCCCAGACGATAGGCCTCCATGAGGATGATCTGTTGATCGATCATGTCCTGCAGCACACGTTCTTTTACGCTGGGCTCCGCTTGCGAAAGCGTCAGCTCCGGATGACGGAGCTTGAATTGGCTGATAAAATCCTGGCTGGTAATTTCAGAATCATTGATGCGTGCCACGATGCGCGATGGCTCCGTGTGTTTGCGGCAATCATTTAAGCCGCCGAGCACACAGGTCGTGAGCATCAGGAGAATCCAACGGGTACGCTCCGGAGTGAAAAGTCGGGATGTCGTTTCTGATCGGGTCAAAAGAGTCCTCTCAATTTTTAAATCGGGCCGGCTGATGGCGTTCTTTTATAGGGCAATCACCATGGAGATTTTTTGACTGTTATCCAGCAGGCCAAAGTCTTCATAGCTGTAATCAAGGTAAATTTTCACCGGTGAAGAGGGAACGCTCAGCCTGCAGCCGCCGCCGACGGTGAGTCCGCGTTCCGAATCGTCCTCAAACAGGCGGGCGTATCCCCCCCGGAGGAACAGCTTGTTGTAGAACGACCATTCGGCGCCAAAGTTGAGGCTGCGTACATTGTCGGACGGCTCATAGAAATCCATCGCCAGCAGGAGCGGCATTTTGCCGTTCCGGTTCAGGGTGGTGGACAAGCCGGCCTGAAAGGCGACCGGCAGATTAAAGCTCTGAGTGCAGAGCTTGGCATCGATCTTGGCATTGTTGCCCGCTTCCGATGGACGAAGGTCGTAATAAATATAGGTATCGCGGCCGTCATATCTGATCTTGCTTCCCATATTCGTCATCGTGGCGCCGAATTGCAGAAAATCAAAAATGTCGCTGAACATAACGCCGAGATCGAGACCGATGGCGCCGGCATGCATGTGATAAAGTTTGCTGCTCACATACTTGCCCGTCGCCCCCACACGAATGCGATCCGTGATTTGAATGGCGTAGGTAAGGGCCATCGATATATCGCCACAGCTCATCATGTCGCCGGTCCCTTCCGGAAATGCGGTGGTGCGCACCGCCAGGTCGTCCATGCTTAATGCATTGACGCTGGCGCCGACGACTCCGAACGAACCCAGGGGTACCGCCAGGCCGATAAAATCGTGGCGCAGATCCGCAATCCAGTCGGAATGGATGAGCGCCAACTGCGGGCTCGGCAGAGCGGCGATGCCGGAAGGATTCCAATACAGCGCGGTGACGTCATTGGCCACGGACACAAAGGCGCCGCCCATGGCGTTGGCCCGGGCCCCCACGCCGATGGTCAGAAAGGGCGCCCCGGTCGTGCCAACTTTGGTGACATGGGCCTTGAAAGAATGGCTGGCAACCTGTGCCTGGCTCGCGCTCAACCCAAGTCCCAAAAGGACAACGATCAGCAAGGTCATTTTTTTCATGGTTGTTTCCCTATCCTGTATGATTCAAGATTCGAACGATTACTTGATCACCACAAACCGGCCGGTTTTTTCGCCGATGCCGGGGGCCTGGATATGATAGATATAGTTGCCGGCGG
>DAIQOA010000117.1:0-14035 GCA_036788095.1 bacterium
GCCGGCTGCAGTGGCGACGGAAGCGCCCGCGACCGAGACGCCTGCGACGGAACCGGCCGCAGCGGCCGACGAAGCCGCGCCGGCGACCGCCTGAACGACGGTTTCGCCATGCGGCAGCCGCAAACCCAACAAGTGGCCCTAGTCCTTTTCATATAAAGATACGTTTCGCCGCGCTGAACGTATTGGAGAATCGATATGGCTGATTTGAAAATGCCTGACATCAACAATGTTTTGATCGCGGGCAATTTGACTTCGGATCCTATATTTCGTAAAACGTCCAACGGAACCGCGGTGGTGAATTTTTATGTCGCTTCCAACCGCAAATACCGCGATAATTCCGGCATTTGGCGTGAGAACATCTGCTACGTGGGCGTTGTCGCCTGGCACCGCCTGGCGGAAGCGTGCAACGAAGTGCTGAAAAAAAACCATTCGGTGCTGATTGACGGAGAATTGCAGAGCCGCAACTGGCACAACGAGGACGGCTCCACCCGCAATGTCGTGGAAATCCGCGCCCGCCGCGTGCAGTTCCTGGATCGTAAAACCGAACGGGATGTCGAAGAAATGGCCGCAGGCGGTGAACAGACGGATAAAACCGTACCGGCGGCCAATGCCGCGCCCGCAGAGTCCAAACGCACGGAAGAGCCGGCGGCCGAGCCAGTCAAACCCGCCGCCGAACAGATAGAAGTGCAGAAAATCGAACCCACTGATTTCGATTTCGGCTATCAGGATTTGAAATTATAACCAGTGATAACCCCAAAAGGAGTTCGTATGCTGAAGAAAAAACGGATTTGTCGATTTTGCGAGGAAAAAATCGAACATATCGACTATAAAGACGAAAAGAAACTGATGCGCTTTACCACGGAACAGGGCAAAATCATCCCCCGGCGCACTTCGGGCACCTGCGCCAAGCATCAGCGGCTTTTGGTCAACGCCATCAAAGTCGCTCGCGAATTGGCTTTAATTCCCTACGTCTCGGATTTGACCAAATAACTCAGGAAATGAACGATGAAAATCATATTGAAAAAAGAAGTGCATAAAGTGGGACAGCCCGGGGACGTGGTGGAAGTGAAAAACGGCTATGCCCGCAACTATCTGATACCGCAGGGCTTTGCCGTTCTCGCCAGCGACGGCAACATGCGGGCGTTCCAGCAGGAGCTCAAAGCACAGGCCAAAAAGATGCTCAAGGGGCAACAGGAAGCCCAGGAGTTGGCGGACAAGCTCTCTCAGGTCTCCGTCACCGCCGCTGTGCAGGTGGGTGAAGAGGAAAAGCTGTTCGGCTCGGTCACCAGTCAAAACATCGCCGACCTGCTCAAAGAGATCGGCCACGACATCGACAAGAAAAAAATCCTGCTGGACGAGCCGATCAAGGCGTTGGGAGTGTACGACGTGCCGGTTAAACTCCATCCGGAAGTCACGGCGCATCTCAAAGTGTGGGTTGTCAAGGAATAATCCCACCCGGGTTGGGCATGAATTTTTTTTACCTGCTGCTGTTGGCGCACGTGGTGGGAGATTTCCCGCTGCAGAACGATGCCATCTTCCGCCTGAAACAAAAATCGATGATGGGGGTTGTGGTGCACGTGGCCGTCTTTGCCGCAGTCGCCCTCATCATCCTTACGCCCTTTTTAGCCCAACCCGTTGTCTGGGCGGCCGTCCTGCTGCTCTCGGTCGCCCATCTGCTGCTGGACCGCCTCAAGGTTAAGATGACCCGCCGGCCTGTCGGCGATCGCTTCCGCTTTTTCCTCGCTGATCAAGCGCTGCATATATTTTTCATTGGCCTGGCTGCTTACTGGCTGTCGCAAACCGTGACCGACGCGGCCATGCCCGGCCTGTATGCAAACCGCCGCCGGTTGATCAGCGCCAACGCGTTAATCGTCGCTGGTTTCGCCGGCTCGGTGCTGATGTTCTATGCGGAAAGACTGGTAATCCATATATTGGGCGGGCAACGCATCGCCGCATTCCCCAATCAGCGTCAACGCTGGCCGGGCGTCCTCATCCGCACCATCGCTGCCGCCGGCGCTATAGCCGGCGACTGGTACACGCTTCTTCTGCTCATCGTTCCCCTCCATGTCCATTTACACCCGTGCTGGTTCCATCGCCTCAAGCCCTTATGGCTGCACGAAAGCCTGGCCCACCTGCTGATCTGCATGGCCTGCGCCGCCTGGGTGTGGCTTGGCGCCTAAACAGCCGGCGGCCGGCTCACAGCCGCTCCGCCCTTTCACCCGTTCATCACAGGACAACACGCCGGCGCTACGCCGCTCGCAGTCTAGCCGCTGACGATCTTGAGCCCCATGACCAATGCGCAGATCACCAGCAGGATCGCCCATTGCCGCCAAGTCAATTTTTCATGATACAACGTCCAGGCCAGCAGCGTGGTGAACACCATCTGAGTGGCGATGATCGCTGTGGCCAATCCCATGGGTCCCAGGGACATGGAGAGCGCATACAGGCCGGTGCCGATAAGGGTGGGAGAACAGGCCAGTGCGAGCTTGCCGAACTCTTTGAGCTGCAAGCGCGCCAATCCCGGACGATTCAATTTGGAGCGAAGCAAGAGGATAAACACCGCCGTCAGGCCGGTCCCCAGTTCCCAGACATAGCCGACGAGAAACGGATGAAAATTGCGCGACAGCGACCCCATAACGGAAAACCCGCCTCCCAACAACAGCCCGGTCAGTCCGGCGCTGGTCAGGCCCCGGCGAAGGTTGTACTCCGGCGGCAACGTTCCCGTCGACCGCGTCAATCCCAGGACAAACACAGCGAGAATGATCAACGTCATCATCACCACCTGACCGGTCTGCAGCGCCTCATGAAAAAAAACAAATCCGAGAAAAGCGGTGACGATGGCGATCAGACTGTTGGCTATGGCGGTGCCCACGCCAACGGGCAGAAAACGAACCACATCGGCGATGGCCCAGTCGCCGCAGGCGGTCAGGATGAACAGCAACAGCAACACCGGCCACACGGAACCGAGCCGGGCATACTGCTCAACGGGCGCCCATGCCAGCAACGGCAGCATGGACAATCCCAGCGACAACCCACGGTAGGCCACAGCCGAGAGCGTATCCATGCGCCGGTAAAAACCGGCCATCAGCGTCATTTGCAGGGCATAGCCAAAGGCGGCGATAAACGCGATGAAAAAAAACAAGAGCCCACTCTTTTCTTGGAATGGCCGATCCGCCGTGATCTGTTGCCAGGCGAATGCGGAAGCGGTTAACTATTCTGCGGAGATCCTTTTGCCCAGCGCAGCCATTTTTCCCACAGCCGGTACTGCAGGTCGAGTCGGCGAATCCGGCCGGCGGAACTCCCCTGGCTGACAAAGTTAAAACAGATCGTCGCCAGTTCGCGGGTGCGCAGATAGCCGAAATCCTTGTGCGGATTCCGTTTTCGCTGGATGACATAGTCGTTGACCACCTGCACATCCACAGGCGCCACCTGATGACGATTCGGCCGGTAATCGTCCGCGAGTTGATAGTCGAACGCCACCTTGTCCTCCAGATCAGCCAGGTTGTGCCAGCGTTCGACGACGGCGTCCGGCGTCGGCGGCATTCCGGCGCTTAAACCCCCCTCGTTGCGGATTTTTTGCACAACCACCGGCACGCCCAGCGGCGCGCCGATGGTGACCAATTGCCGCACGCGCACCTCCGGAACCGTATGCGCCAGCACATCATAAGCGATGATGGCGCCCATGGAATGAGCGATGAGCAGGATCTCTTTATCCTGATGACGCCGCAGCACCTCCGCCAAGCGGCTGCGGATGCGGTCGCGCACAGGTTGAGGTCCCTCCACCGGCGATGCCCATGAATTCCGGTAATAGCTGTCCAACTCGAAAAAGTAACGCTGGATGATCAGATCGGTGATGTGCTTCCAGATGATCTGGCCCTCCCCGTCCAGCTTTAAGCGGTGCAGCTGCTTGTCGAACAGATGCAGCAGTTTCTTGCGCATGATCGACGGTTTGACGCTAGAAGCGCCGCTGGCGATTAGATAGGGTTCATCCAGAAAGCGATTGTTGTTCGGATCCTTGACAGAAGGATCCAGGGGTTCGGGATGCAGAATGTCCGCCCAGTAGACGAGCTCAAAGGAAAGATGGCGGCGCGGATGTCCGATGCGGCTGAATCCCTCATACAGGCTTTTGCGCCACCATGATCGATACAGGGACGCGGGAGGCTTGTTCCCCAATCCATGAATGCCGATGATGATTCGTTTCATACTCTTCGCGGATCCTACCTCCGCGCTCCAAATGAGGTCGACAGGGTTGTTAGCACGGCCGATCCCACGGACAGGCCGGCTAGCGGCACAGCCAGCCGCCGTCCACTGCCAGGGTATAGCCGTTCACATAGTCGCTGGCGCTGGAACTCAGGAACACCACAGCGCCCTGCAGATCCTCCGGCGTGCCCCAGCGTTGTGCGGGAATGCGCGCGAGAATTTCAGAGCTGCGCTGGCTGTCCTGGCGCAGTGGAGCGGTGTTGTCCGTGGCCATATAGCCCGGCGCCACGGCGTTGACGTTGATGGAATGGGACGCCAGTTCGTTGGCCATGAGCCGGGTCAGTCCCATCACCGCACTTTTGGACGATGTGTACGACGCTACCCGGATGCCGCCTTGGAACGAAAGCATGGAGGCCACATTGACGATTTTTCCGCCGCGGCCCTGCTCCACCATCACCCGCGCCACAGCTTGGCTTAGAAAGAAAAGGGTGCGGATGTTGATGTTCATCACGTCGTCCCAGTCCTTTACGGAAAATTCCAGCAAAGGGGCGCGACGAATGATGCCGGCGTTGTTCACCAGAATATCGATGCCGCCCATTTTCTCTTTGGCAAACGCCACCACCTGATCCGCGGATTCCCGGCGACTGAGATCAGCGGTCAAGGTGGCGCACCGGCGCCCCCATCCGCTGATGGTCTTTTGCGCTTCACTCATGTCTTGCACATCCACCAGCACCACATCCGCGCCTGCCTGCGCCAGACCCTCGGCCATGCCGCGGCCGAGGCCGCGCGCCCCGCCGGTGACGATCGCCGTTTTTCCGTTCAATTTAAATTGATCGAGTATCATATCATCTCCTGTGTTTTTCAGTCGTACGGTCAAAATTTTTTTACGATGCTCAACCGTCACCCCAAATCATTTAGTTGGTTGATCCGGCCAAGGGGCGGTGGATCAACCGCCACGGATGATCCCGGTTTACCGGACCTCCTGAGGTCACTTGAGCTGATCGATCGTCAAACCATCCATATCGTCGAACGCCTGGTTCTCGCCGCCCATGCCCCAACAGAAGGTATAGGCCTTGGTGCCGACGCCGGAGTGAATGGACCAGCTCGGTGAAATGACCACCTGGCGGTTGGCCACCACGATGTGTCGCGTCTCCTCCGGCTGACCCATGAGGTGAAAGACCCGGCTGGCATCATCCACATCAAAATAGAGATAGACCTCCATACGGCGGTCGTGGGTGTGCGGCGGCATGGTGTTCCAGACCGAACCTGCGGCCAATTCCGTAAATCCCATGACCAGCTGACAACTGCGGATGCCGTCCGGATGAATGTATTTATAGATCGTACGTTGATTGCACTGTTCGGCGGAACCCAGGTTGGTGGCCGCGGCATCCTTTTTGGCGGCCTGCATGGTCGGAAACTCGCTATGAGCCGGATAGCTGAGCAGATAGAAATAGGCCGGGCTGGCGGGATCCTCGCTGCTGAAAATAATCTCGCGGCTGCCGCGGCCGATATACAGACCGTCACGGTTGTTCATGCGATACACCTTGCCGTCCACTTTCACCGAACCAGCGGCGCCGGTGTTGAGCACACCGAGTTCACGGCGCTGGGTAAAAAAGTCAGCGCGCAGTTCGCTCGCCGCTTCCAACGCCAGCGGTTTGGCAGTGGGCACCGCAGAGCCGACAATGGCCCGGTCCACATCGCAATAGACCATCTCAATCACATCAGGTTTGAACAACGCATCCAGCAGAAAAGTGTTCCGTATCTCTTCGGTGGTCATGCGTGGAAACCGCACCGGATCTGCAACGATTCTTGTTTTCATGGTTTATTCCTTTCTATAATTGCTCTCTTTTTATCTTTCGACAAAACTCTTTATTCCCCATCGCGTCCGGCCGCAGCCAAAACCCTGGCCGCAGCGACCAAAGCGGCTGTCTCGCTGCGCAGCCGCCGCATGCCCAAAAACAGCGGCACAGCGCCCTGTGCCAGGCTGGACGCAACCTCTGCCCCGGTAAAACCACCCTCTGGGCCGATCATTACCACCACCGGCGCGCCGTTCAGCGTCAACTCACGGGGCGCTTCAGCGGCCGCGTCGGCGATCAGGCAAAGCCGGCCGGACAAAGTCTGTACAAACGCTTCCAACTCCATCGGTTGATGAATGACCGGACACACCGAACGGCCGCACTGCTTCATGGCGCTGCGCGCTTTTTCCTGCCATCGCTCCCAACGGTGCGGCGACGGCTCTACCAGGGTCCGCTCAGTGATGAGGGGTTGAAAGCAGGAGACGCCGACTTCAGTGCCCTGCTCCACCACCTGCTCAAAGTGGCTGCCTTTGAGCAGCGCGACCGCCAGGGTCAATGACAGTTGCGGTTCGGCGAAACCGGAATCGAGCTGCTGCAGGCTCACCTGCAGCCTGTCGGCCTCGATGGCCGCGATAGGGCCCTGATAGCGATGGCCGTAGCCGTCCACAGCCACCAGCCACTCGCCGACCCGTTTGCGGCAGACGCGCACCGCATGCTGGAACTCTTGTTCGCGAAGCGTAAAGCCGGTGGAAGTGACGTCTTGGGGTTGAACATAAAACTGTTCGTAATGGCTCATCTCAAAACCACACATAGAGATCGAAAATCCATTCCGGCCGGCCCTTCTGATCAAAGGCATACTCCAACCGGACCAGATCGGCATAGGGCAGATGAACGTGCAGCCCCAGACCAAAACCGTGTTGAAAGGCGATGGACCGGCTGTCCTCCAGCTGGTTCCACATGGCGCCGGTATCCCAGAAAATTCCGCCGCTGAGACCAAAGGGCAGATTATTCATATAGGCGGCCATGGGTGAAGCGCCGTCGCTGAGATCAAAATAGCGCACCGCTAGCAGCGGGAAGCGGAGCTCCATTCCGCTGACCAACCGCTGATTGCCCTCTTGCTGCTCGGTAAAGTGGCCGCGAATCCGTTCCTGATAGCCGATAAAATACCGCTCATAGGGCGGCAGACGGCCTGCCGACAGACTGGCCGCCGTTCGCATGGCCAGGGAGAGCCCGCCGTACAGGGGCTGATAGCGACGCAGATCAACGCCGTATTTACGAAACTGAGCGAGATTGTAGTCCGCCGCCTGCACGGAAAGAAACCAGCCGTTGCGCGGATAGGCATGCAGATCGCGGCGGTCATACACCCATTTAAGGCCCACATGGGCAAGCTGGTCGACGCCATCATTGGAAAGAGCGGCCGGAATTCCAGCCGGTGTCTCCACCCGGCGATAGCCCGTTTCTACGGATAGATAGGTGTGGATACCCCAACGTTTGCCCACTGCCAGCGTCATGCCCTGATGCTGTTCATTGAAATCGGGCAGGTCGAGGTTCTTGTTGCTGATGCGGTTCGAGTACAGACTGGCCTGGAGAAACAGGTTGCGCGTGCCGCGGATCCAGGGATTGGTATAGCTCAGCTTTCCCCCGGGGTTGTACCCCAGCCAGAAAGAGCCGTTCAGGCGAATGTTGCGGCCGGCCACATTATGATGCGACACTCCGGCGCCGTAGGAGAGCTTTTCCCAAGACCGTTCATTGGTGGCCAGAATGAGATAGGGGAACAGGAACCACTGTTCAGAGACCATGATCAACACGTCCACCGCGTCATCCGCCGGAAGCGGATGCACCTCCACCCGGGTGAACAGGCGCAGGTTTTGAATGGCCTGGCGGTCGGCTTCCAGCTGATCGGCATCGAAACGATCGCCCTCCCGCAGTTTCATCTCCCGCCGAAGGATCTCCTCCCGGGTTTTGTCATTGCCGACAAAAAGGAAGCGGCGGATGCGCAAGGTGTCGACCTCGCTCGCAGATTGGGCAAAAGAGCAGATTGCCCACAGCCAAAGAAAAAAAAACGTCTTACCGCTCATCCCATACCTGGTCTCGTCCTTGCTGCGCCGCAGCTCAAGCGGTCAGCGCAGCAGGCGCTTGGTTAATATCACTTCCGTGCCGACGTCGGCATTACGGAAAACCACATCGTCCATCAAGGTGCGGACAATGAAAATGCCGCGGCCGCGATCCTTGAGCAGATTCTCGGGCTGCAGGGGGTCGGCCACGGACGCCGGATCGAACCCGGAACCCTCGTCGCGGATCGCGATAATGAATTTCTGTTCATTAAGCGTGAAACGGACATGGACCTGTTTGCGACGATCGCCCTGGTTGCCGTGAAAAATGGCGTTGGCAACGATCTCGGTGATGGCGATGGCGATGTTGTCGCATTCCTGTTCGGTAAAGCCGGCGAGGCGGGCCAGCTGCTCGGCCTGCTCCTCCACCACCTGGATCTGATCCGCCGCACTGGGGACCACCAGGTCTTGCACGATTTCCCGTCTTCGCGACACAATGAGCCTCACGTCGGGTTTACGGCTTTAAAAATAGCACTCGATCTGCACATCCAGGTCATTGATATAATAAAAAGGCTGTCCCTCCGGCTGAACCCGCCGCCGAACGCCGTCGACCAGAACATGAACCTTAGCCGAAGGGGTATAACGGATGCGCAGCATCGGTCCATAGCTGAAAAAGGTGCCGGTAAATTTTTTAATCTCAGCTCCGGTTTCGGTCTGATCGTGCCGCCACTCCTTGCGTATATATACGGTGAACCCGGGGGAAAGGTTCACGCCGGCGTGGCTGAAATGATTCAACCGGGCCTGTATCCAGTGGCTGGTGCGTGTGGTCATGACCCGCTCGCTCCAACTCTGCCAGAACAGCTGGCCGTTCTCCTCCAACTGCAGCCGGTAATCCACGGACCAGGAGGTGTGATCGGCGAACCGCCAGTTCAGCGAATCATCCATGCTGAATTTCCGGAACACATGGCTTTTCGTCGTCGTCAGGCCGCCCTCAAAATCATAATCGACATAATTGGCCAGCACCTCGAACGATTGATGCCAGCGCAGCCGTGGATGGGGCTGGTAATGCAAGCCCGGACGCAGCCGCAGGATCCGGTTCCAGTTGTTGTCCGCACTGCGTTCGCCGAACAGGTAGACCATATGATACAGGTTGACGCTGCTTTCGATCTCCAACTGCAGTGCCGGATGGCAGTAGTGGCGGTAAAGAATCTGGATATGGCTTCGCCACTCGTCGCGGTCGTCGAAATTGCCGGTATCCGGTGTGTCATAACGAAAGAGGCTCATGGCGCCGCTGGCAAACAGCGAATCCGCGCGGCCCAGACGCAGGCCGCCCTCTTCAATCATCGACAGCCGCCGGCTGTTGTTGTTGGGCGTGAGAAACGCGGTGCGTTGGGAAAACGGCAGAGACACCGTCCCGGATTCAAGGTCATACTTTTGGCTCAGGCTCTGATAGGTCCATTGCGACAGATGGTGCCAGCCCCTGCCCCGGGCGAACACGGACAAACCGTTCTCCGCGATCTGATCCGAACGATGCCGGCTTTTCTGCTTGCCGGTTGCGCCGTAGGAGGCCACCTCGACGTCGCGGAACTGAAGACCGCTGTTCACCTGCATCTGCACGCCATCGGCCAGCCGGTAGCCGAGCCGGTTGATAAGGCCCTTGTTCTCTTCGCGCAGGCTCTCAAAATCGCCGAACACCGAGGTATAGTTGTCGTTGCGGCGGCGGTTGCCGAAAAACCGGAGCGTATCGGCGGTGCCGGGTGCAAACGCCTTGGCGATCTGATAGCCCACGGCGTTGTTGAGGTTCCGGCGATCGCGAAACCGGTCCTCCAGGAGCGCCAGCGTCAGCGTGTTGCGATAGCTGGACAGATCCCACTCTCTCGCCGCCCCGTCCAGTTGATAGGACAAGCCGTAATCGCGGCGATCAAAACGATAATCCCATTTCGGGCCGGCCGTGCTTTTGATCTCGAGCCGCGGCGACGGGCGGTAATGAAAACCCAGTTGCCCGCTGTGGGTGTGGATGTCGGTGTTCAGTCCTGTCTGCCGGTCCATAAAGGATAGCGACTGCGCCGCTGCGATCAGCTGCCAGGCCGCCGAGACGCGATACAGGGCGTCGACCGTCACACTCTGGTCGTCCTTCCATTTCTGATCAGTGGACAGTTTGAGCATGTCGGAGCGAAAGCCCCCGGCAAAGGAGAGGTCGAGACGCGGATGGACCGGAATCCGTTTGCCCACATCCCACTGCCAGAAGTAGGTGTTGAGCTCATGACGGAACTGCATCCGGCTGCCCTCGAGGTTTTTGGCCGTCAGCCCCATTTGCGGCCACGCAGAAGAACCGCAGAGCATGATGAGCCAAAATCCTGCTGCACCGAACCGCCATGTCAAACTGTGTCGACTCAAGGATTAGGCGTTCCATCGTTAGCTTAAAAGCCGGCCGCTATGGCTGCAGCCGGCCCGGCTGATCCTGCGTCCCGCGATCAATAAAAATGCCATCACCGAGCAGGAATGTGATGGCATAGCTATAGGGCTCCGGCCGCAAACCCATCCTGACTACGGTTGAACCTGAATGATGATTTCGTCCTTGTGTCCGAGACCGGATTCCTTGCGGGCTTCCATTTGGATGCGCTGGCTGTCCTTGGACAAACCGGCCGCCTGTTCATTGAGCCATTTGCGTTTTTTCTTTTCCAGCTCGATTTTACTCTGCAGGTCATGCCCCTGCTTCCACAAGCGCACCTGGGCGTAGAAACCGGAGCCGCCGGCGACAAAAACATAAAAAAAGAGCAGAGCGGCGATGATGAGATATTTTTTTCGGTTCAAGTCCAGAAGGCCGGCCGGTAAAAACCGGCCAAGCCCGGAGGCGCGACGCACCTTCCAAGACTGTACAGACGACATGGCCATCCTTTCTCCATGCCGAAGAGCATTATCCCCTCGCATGATCCTGGCTGCTGGCTAAGCGGCCCGGTCCAACGATGGACCGGGCCCTGCGATCTAGCGTTTCTTCACCACCGACATGCCGGCAAAACGGGCGACCTCGCCCAAGCTCTCCTCGATACGCATCAGCTGATTGTATTTGCAGATGCGATCGGTGCGGCAGGCGGAACCGGTCTTGATCTGACCGGCGTTGGTGGCCACCACCACATCGGCGATGGTGCTGTCTTCCGTCTCACCGGAACGATGCGAAACCACCGCGGTGTACGAAGCGGCTTTGGCCATCTCGATGGCATCGAGGGTTTCGGTCAGGGTGCCGATCTGATTCAGTTTGATGAGAATGGAGTTGCACACGCCCATGTCGATGCCGCGTTTCAGCCGCACCACGTTGGTGACGAACAGATCATCGCCCACCAGTTGGATCTTGTCGCCCAGCTTTTCGGTCATCAGTTTCCAGCCATCCCAGTCATCCTCGGCCATACCGTCTTCGATGGAGATGATGGGATATTTTTCCACCAGCTTGGCGTAAAAATCAACCATCTTGGCCGGAGTCAATTTCTTGCCTTCGCCTTTGAGATTGTACATCTGGGTCTTTTTATCGAAAAACTCGGAGCTGGCCGGATCCAGTGCGATAAAGATCTGCTTGCCGGGTTTATAGCCGGCTTTGGTGATGGCTTCGACGATCACCTGCAGCGCCTCTTCATTGGATTTCAGATCCGGCGCGAATCCGCCTTCATCGCCCACGGAGGTGTTGAGCCCTTTTTTCTTCAACACCGCTTTGAGGCTGTGGAACACCTCGGTGCCCATGCGCAACGCTTCGGTAAAACTCGACGCGCCGGCCGGCATAACCATAAACTCCTGCAGGTCCACATTGTTGTCCGCATGCTTGCCGCCGTTGAGGATGTTCATCATCGGGACCGGAAGAACCTTGGCGTTGACGCCGCCGATGTACTGGTAGAGCGGCAGTCCGAACGCTTCCGCCGCGGCCTTGCACACCGCCAGCGATACGCCCAGCGTGGCGTTGGCGCCCAGTTTGGCCTTGTTCGGCGTCCCATCCAGCTCCAGTAAAATCTTGTCGATTAAAACCTGATTGGTCGCGTCCTCACCGATGATGTCGTTGGCGATGATGTCGTTCACATTTTTTACCGCCTGCTGAACGCCTTTGCCCATATAGCGTTTGGCGTCGCCGTCGCGCAATTCCACAGCTTCGTGTTCGCCGGTGGACGCTCCTGAAGGGATGGCCGCGCGGCCGAGAGCGCCGCCCTCTAAAGCCACGTCCACTTCAATGGTGGGATTACCGCGCGAATCCAGAATTTCGCGGGCGAAAACATCGACAATCGTAGTCATGAAACCTCCTGAAAAATGATGTTAAGAATAGCTGAAAGTGACCTAAATCATTCACGGTCATACAAGCGATACCCCCAGCCACGCCAGAAGAGCGCCGCTGAGAGCGGCCAATACGTTCACCACATCGTTGTTCATCCACCGGGCGCCGCCGACCAGACGGGTCGCCTCGCCGCCGCAGTGAACTTTTTTCTCCGTCGCCTTGCCGCATCGGTCACAGACAAAACGGGCCTGCACCGTAGCGCCCAACAGACTGTCAACCAGACTGGCGAGAAAGCCGGCGGACGTTATGATGAGAAAGGCGGTGCCCGCACGTCCGCACAACACCGCCGCCGGCGCCAATCCGATGCACAGGCCGGCCAAAACCAAACTGCCCAGCGCAGCGCCCAGCGTGCCGACGAGCGAAAGACCGCCCGAGGTGCCCGGCGCTACGGGTTGAAACGTCAAAATGGATCGCGGCGAAGATTTGGACAACAACCCCAGCTCGGTCGCCCACGTGTCCGCAGTCACCGCTGCCACCGAAGCGCCGTAAAGCAGAAAAAGAACCGGCGCAGGATTGAAATGCCATATCAACAGAATCAAGCCGGCCACCCCGCCATTGGCCAACACCTGCGCGGCATCACGGCTGCCGCTCTTTTCAATCAAGCCGCTGTATCGCTGTTTGGCTTTTTTCCCCAATTTGGACAACAGACTGGAGAGAATAAAAAACGTCAGAATCGGCAGGGCGAACATCCAGCGACCGCTGCCAAAGATGAGCACGCCCAGCAGAAACATGGTCACCGCACCTCCGGCGGTGAGAAACCGCAGCCGCACAGAAACGCACGCCAGCAGCAGCGACAATCCCACACCGAGCAGAAACCCATTAGCCTGCGCAGCGGAATGAGAGATCAAATAATGCAGCACGAATGCGCTGCCCAGAGGCACGGTGAGATTATCTGATCCGCTGAAAGAGAGCGCCTCACACGCTGTAGCAACCAGCGCTGCGGCAACCGCCATCAGCGCCAGCCGCCAGCAGCTATGCGGCAACGACAACAAAAAACACAAGCCGAACAACGAGATGGCCAGGCTCACCAGAAACATCGCGATGGAACCCTGCAGCGTTTTCGCCTCTGTGCCAAAACGGTAGACTCTGGGACGGCGCGCCCGCCTGCCCACCAACGCGGCAGCCGCATCCGCCACCGCCATGATCACCATCGCGATGATGATCACACCGCGATAGTCATCCCACAGCCAAAGCAACAGCACTAGAAAAGCGAAAGGATAAAACACCGTACCCAACGTCGGCCGCAGCGTATCATGTAATCCGCTGAGCCAGCCATAGCGCAGAGCCACTATATTGAAACCGACAAAGAACAGGGCGATGGTCACCAACGGCCATTTCGATTGCAAAACCAAACAGCCTGCAGCCACCAATAGTCCCGTCGCCATGTGCACAAGCTTGCGGGTAAATTCCTGCCGGCGGGGATATCTTTTCCGCACCAGTTCAGCGGCAGCCATCACCAGCAGCAATAAAAAACCGAGTACCGCGACTCGGCCTGCGTCAGAATTCGGCACCAGCGCTGCGACCATTTGTCCTGTAGAGGCGTCCATGTAGCTATTATGTAGTAATATTTACAATTAAAATCAACTTTTATTTAAAGGCCCGCACCGAGGCACACTATATATTGTGGTATGCACGGCTGCAGAGCCGATATAGAATTTGCCCACAAGTTATCCACA
>DAIQOA010000118.1:0-13959 GCA_036788095.1 bacterium
ATGCGGATGACGCTTCGTCATTGTGCCTTTTCCGAATGTCTGGGCCAACTGATCATGCAGCCTGGAGAGCACCGCATTCACCTCCGGTTGCGGCATCTCCATGATGGTGCTGTACAATCGGCGCAGCTTGTCGGCCTCGGACAGAACCAGTTTGGACAGCTTTTTCTCATACTGCGCCAGCGGTTGAAACGCCGCCACCGCCTTCATAGTGCGCACGATCTCCGCATAAGGCCGAAAACCATGCAGCATCCAGAAATCCGTCAGCGCGATATGCAGCTCGGGTTTGTGGTACGGATCCTTATAGTTGCGCTCCGGCGCCTCCAGCGGAATCTCCTTGCGGTTTTCTCTGGCAAACCCTTTCTGCGCCTGCTCGAGACTTGGATGCACCTGGATCGAAAGCATCTGTCGTACATCCAGGACTTTGAACAGATACGGCAGCTTGCCCTGAAACAAGGCCGCGGCCTCGCTGCCCAATATCTTTCTCGGGTTCTCGGCAATCAGTTCGTCCAAATTCACCGGCATGCCGATGTCCGCAATAGAGGGAAAGCGCGGATGCGCGCCCATCCACAGCTCGGCATAGGGCTGCCGATCCGGATTGTCCTCCCTGATCAGGCGGGGGATGAATTCAAATCCGCCCCAGGTGTAATGCTGCACCCGGCCGGCTAGCCGTACCAGATGAGGCTGATTGGCTAACTCGAGCAACGCTGTGTGTTTGTCCTTTATAGCCATGATCCGCTCGTTATCTGTCGTCATGCTGATTCAACGCACTTGTCAATATTTCGTCGATCTCTTTTTGACCAATGGCCTGATGTTCGCCGATTTTTCCGTCCCGTTCAGCAATGCGCCGGCCGATGCGTTCCAGGCCTTGCGCCTGGATGCCATAGTCCGCCAGACGAGTGCTCACGCCAAGAGAACGGAAAAACCGCTCGGTCCGGTCGATGGCCTGCTCGATGCGCTGTGCTTCGGTCCCTTCGGTGATGCCGAAAATCCGCTCGCCGAACTGCAGCAGCTTGGCCGCTTTCTTTTCCCGTTGATGGCGCAGCAATGCCGGAAACACCACCGCCAATGATTGTGCATGATCGAGGCCGTAGAACGCCGTCAGCTCATGGCCGATCGCGTGCGTTGCCCAGTCCTGCACAACACCGCAGCCGATAAGGCCGTTGAGCGCCTGACACGCGCACCACATGATGTTGGCGCGACCGTCATAATCGTTCGGCTGGGCTATGACCCGCAGCCCTTCCTGAATCAGCGTCAGCAGAATGGCCTCCGCCTGCCGATCCTGCAGCGGCGTATCCAGTGGAACGGTCATGTATTGCTCCAGCACATGGGCAAAGGCATCCACCACGCCGTTGCCCGTCTGACGTGCATCCAGCGAAAGGGTGGTTTCAGGATCCAGAATGGAAAACCGCGGAAAGATCTGCGAACTGGCAAAGGACAATTTCTCCTGCGTCGCAGCACGGGAGATCACGGCAAAGTTATTCATCTCCGAACCGGTGGCGGGCAGGGTTAACACCGCGCCCAACGGCACGGCCTGCTGCAACCGGCGGTGTTTGGACAGAATCTCCCAGGGATCAGCACCGGAAAAATGAGCGGCCGCGGCGATGAATTTGCTGCCGTCAAGGACCGATCCGCCGCCCACGCTCAAGAGAAAATCAATCTTTTCCTTTTTCACCACTTCGACCGCGGCCAGCAAAGTCTCATATTTCGGATTGGGCTCGATGCCGCCGAACTCGACCACCCGCTTTACCTGCAACGCCGCCAGGACCTGATCATAGACGCCGTTGCGTTTAATCGATCCGCCGCCATAGGTGAGCAGCAGGTTCGCCGAAGCAGGCGCCAGACTCCGCAACTGACTGATCGACCCTTTGCCGAAAACGATTTTGACCGGATTATAATAAGTGAAATTTTTCACCAGGCCTCCCTACTGAACGAACGGCACGATCCATTATGAACAGGAGAAAAAGTACAAAATTCATCCTTGAATGCCAAGAAGTATTCTTTGGCCGGCGAACGACTAAGGCGAAAAAAAAGCCTCTTTCCAGACAAGGAAGAGGCTGAATCCAGAGCGGGAGACGGGGATCGAACCCGCGACATCAAGCTTGGGAAGCTTGCGTTCTACCGCTGAACTACTCCCGCGGCATAAAATCAAGATATTTTATCAATTATTCCCACGAAATGCAAGCGTTTTTTAGCCGACACGCCTTTCCTGGTCATTCCGTGCAAAAACAGCGATCTCATACGTTTTCACACGCAACAAACGCCCACGAGTCATGGCTCACCCCATAGCGTCTCGTCGGGTCGTCTGGCAAAATTTTCCCAAATTTGTCACTGCCAGAATGATTCTCGAAAAAAACTATTTTGGGACAAAAGGGCAAATTTGCATAATAATAGTTGACAATATGTAAACAATACATTACATTAAGTAAGCAAAAGATTACTTATTCTTCCTAACAGCGTAAGAAAACCTGTGAGCCGCTGAATTATTCAAGCGCGAACCGAGGCATGCATGATCAATCATCTGCGAAAATATCGCTTTCTTGCTGGAGAGTGGACACAGCAGGAGCTGGCGGAACGCGTTCAAGTGAGCCGCCAGACCATCATTGCGATTGAAAAGGGGGCGTTCAATCCATCCGTCCGGCTGGCGCTTAAACTCGGCAAGGTGCTGAACGTCCAGCTTGAGAAGCTTTTTGTTCTGGAAAAACAGGATTGGGAGGTGTGATGAAAAACATCAGAAATCTGTTGGCAGGGGCGTATCTGCTGGCTCTGGTGGGGGCCATCATGCTGGGATTTTCCCGGGCGCTGCCGCCGCCGGTGTTGATCCCAGCAGCAGTGGTGCTGGTGGCCATTCCATTGATCCGCGAGTTCCTTCACCGCAGCCATGTGGATGAACGGCAGTTGCAGATCAGCCGCTTCTCCACCACCATGGCGTTTTACGCCTACTTGATTATCTTGCTCATCGTCCTCATCAAGGACTATTTGATCCAGAACAAGCATCCTGGCGACGCCATGCTGGCGCTGCTGGTGATCCCTCTGGCGGTCAAGCTGTTCATCAGTCTGTTGCAGAATCATCATCCGCAAAACGCCGCGCGGTCCATCGCCTTGTTCTTTGCCGGCGTCTGGCTGTTCTTTGTGCTATTGTCGCACGGACTTGCTTGGATGACGCTGGTGGAGATGCTGCCCTTTCTGCTGCTGGTGGGTCTGGCGCCGGCAATAGACCGATGGCCGCGTGTCTGCGGCCTGCTGCTGATCCTGATTGGACTGGGATTTGGATTCGTTTTTGTCCGCGGCCAGCGTAACTTTTATGCCGGCGTTATGCTGTTCACCGTACTGGCGTTGCCCATGCTGTTGAGCGGTCTCGCGCTTCTCTTGCCGGAACAAAAGCAGGAGCAAGAGCGCTGAGCCACAGGAAAACTTGCCGCTGAAAACAGTTAAAACATTTTAGCATTACGAACACCCGTTGCAGGAGGTCTACCACATGAAACTAGTCCTATCCGGCGCCAGTGGCCTAGTCGGCCAAGGGTTGAAACGCCATCTTGCGCAGCAGGGACATGAAATCCATGCGCTGGTCCGGCGCGCTGCACTGAATGTACAAAAGGAGATCTATTGGAATCCGGATGAAGATCAGATCGACGCTAGCGCTCTGGAGGGGATGGATGGCGTCATTCATCTGGCGGGGGAGAATCTGTCCGGCTACTGGACAGCCGCGAAAAAAGCCCGGATTTTATCCAGCCGGAAGAACGGCACTGCGCTGTTGAGCCGCTGTCTGGTGAATTTAAAGCGACCGCCCAAAGTGTTCATCAGCGCCTCGGCCGTGGGCTATTACGGAGACCGGGGTGACGCAACGCTGGACGAGTCTACCGGTCCGGGAAAGGGATTTTTAGCCGATGTGTGCGTCGAATGGGAGAACGCTGCGCAACCGGCCGCAGCGGCCGGCATCCGTCTGATCCACAGCCGGTTCGGCATCATTCTCGACTCTGGCGGCGGCGCGCTGGCCAGACTGCTGCCGTTGCTGCGCTGCGGATTGGGAGGCAAGTTGGGCCATGGAAGGCAATTCTGGAGCTGGATCACGGCAAACGATGTGAACCGCGCCATCGCCTATCTATTGCTTCACCCGGACTTGGCAGGACCCGTGAATGTCACAGCCCCGCAGCCGGTGAGCAACGCGGTCTTTACCCGCCTGCTGGCGCAGGGTCTGCACCGCCCGGCGGTGTTAACCGTGCCGGCCTTTATGCTTCGTCTGGTCATGGGCGCCATGGCGCGGGAGATGCTGCTGAGCAGCAGCCGCGCTCTTCCGGCAAAACTGCTCGCCGGCGGCTTTCAGTTTGACCAGCCGGACCTCGCCTCTGCGGTTCCAGTGGTTTTATCCAAAACAAAAACAAGTTGAAAACAGAACAGTCCGCCGCGCCGCAGCGGTACAGCCCGGCGAACCAGGATTAAAACTCGGCGCTAAGGCCGATGGAGGGCAGAATGCCGATGCTGGAGGTGGCGTCCAATTCCTGCTTAAAGCTGTTCCAGCGTGGGATGTCGTTAAAAGGACGGTTGTAGACGTTCTGTATGTCCACATAGGTGATCAGATACATCTTGCCGACGTTCCAGCGCCGATCCACGCGCAGATCCAGCGAATGGTTTACGCCGATGCGCTGGGTGTTGTACAGCGCTGCAAGCTTGGTATAGCTCTCATCAAACGGCGTGTAGGGTCGTCCCGTCGCCAGACGAAACTTGGCGCTGAACTCCCAGCGGTTGTTGGGGATGTATCCGCCGCCAAAGTTAATGATCCAGCGCTGATCAAAGCTGCTTGGACGCAGGATGCCGTCGAGCCCTCTGAATTTGGACTCATTATAGCTGATGCTGAGCAGCGCATAGTGCGGCACCTCGGCCATGCGCTTTTGCACAAACAGCTCCAATCCGCGCGCCCAGCCTGAACCACTGCTCACCAGGGGCTCCAGACCGAACGAAGCATACCCATCCTCCGAGCCGCCAAAGCCTGCGCCGGTGTTGGCCATCACCAGCCAGGGCTGAAGCAGACTGGCGGGATAGCGGGAATACTCTTTATAATATCCCTCGAGATTGAGTTTCACATCGTCTTTTAAAATCCGCTGAACGCCCAGAATATATTGATCCACCTGAATCTGCCGTAACGCGCGATTCTGTGGATTAGCGACCAGCCAGATGTAGGCCGGCGCCTGGTGATAACGGCCGGCGCTGGCGCTGAACTTTGTCAGAGCCTGCCAGTCGTACTCCACAGAAAAACGTGGGGAAAAAGCAGTGCCTTGATCGATCAGATTGAAATAGTCCAGGCGTCCCCCTGCCGTCAGCGTAAAAGGTCCGACCTTTTGCACCAGCTGCAGCCAGGCGGCCGCTTTAACCGCCGTGGTGTCGAGCAGCGCATCCGCCTCCAGCGCACCGCCATAAGGAGTGGCGATCAGCGGCAGTTTAACTTTACTGTCGAACAGCACCGCGCGCGCCTGGCCGCCGACGGTCGTCTCGGTCCGTTTGGCCGGCTTCCACACCAGGTTCGCGGTCAACAGGGTCTCGCGTTCCAGGGAATTATTCTTGAAAATGGGTTTCTGCAGCGTATCGGACTGGACCAGATCGTAGCGAAAACGGTTGTTGCTCAGTGTGACGGTGGAATAGCCCGCCCCATACAACCGCCTCCAGGTCAGACCGGCCACCGCCTGGTATTGATCGCTGGCGATGACGCGTGAATTGTCATAGCGCTTTTCCGCGGTGTCGTTAAAGAGTTTGACGTCATCGATGGCGGACAGCGCGGTGAAAGAAAGCTGATCGCGCGGGCTGAGTTGATATTCACCCTTGATGAGAAAATCCCAATATTCCGGCACAAAGGCAAAGCCGGCGGCCTTGAAGATAAAATCGAGATAGCTGCGTCTGGCGGAAAAAACCAATGTGCCCTTTTCGCTCACTGGTCCCTCGAGATTGAGGCCGAATTGGGAAGCGGAGACCGTGGCCTTTCCGCCCCAGCGGTCCTCACGACCCTCTCGCAGTTCGATCGAAGTGACTGAGGAAAGACGATCGCCATAGCGCACGCCGAAACCGCCGGTGGAAAAAGTGGTGCTGGCCACATAGTCCAGATTGACAAAACTGAGCGGTCCGCCGGTGGCGCCCTGTGTGCCGAAGTGATTGATGTTCGGCACTTCGATGCCATCGATCACGTACAAGTTTTCCGAGGGCGCTCCGCCGCGCACGATAAGATCATTGCGGCCGTTCTGGGCCTGGGCCACACCCGGCAGGATGGATATGGCGCGCACCACATCCTCAAGCCCTCCGGGCAACCGCCGCAGTTCGGCGTAGGTCTGGGTCTGCACGCTGAGCGGCTTGTCGCTGACCGCTTCGAAATAATTCGGTTTGACCGTGACGCTGGTCCCCTGCAAAACCGTCTGGTTCAGACCAAACTTGATATCCAAGGGTTTGACCGTGTTCACTACTAAATCCGATTCGATGATGGATTTATATCCCACCATGGTTACACGCACAGCATAGGCGCCCTCCGGCACTCGGTCAATGGCAAACGAGCCATCAGGCCGGGATACGGCGCCCAGCGTCGTGCCGATGACCAGAATATTAGCGCCGATCAGAGGCTCGCGGGTGGCGGCATCGAACACATGGCCGGTGATTTTGCCGAACCGGGTTGTCTCTGCACCGGCCGTCGGCCGGCCCCCTGCCAGCAATATCATTGCTAATAGAATTCCACTCCGTTTCATAAGTACCCGTCCATCCTTTATCGTATAGTCATTCGACCATGAGTAACACAAAAAGCCCTGGAATTATTTCTGCGACATTTTGTGTCGCCGGCTGGATTTACCGTGATGGCTTGGCCTCTGGTAGAACGTGATCTTGAACGCGGTGGGATCAGCGGCCGGCTTTCAGCTCCACAGGCTTTTCCTGCTCACCCTTCATCTGCCGGGGCAGCATAAAAACCCGTCCATCGCGATCGCAGAAATACAGGTGGCATTCCGACGGTTGCCGCGCATGGCCATCAGACCAGATGGCATAGAAATCCGGATGAGCGTTCACGGCTGCACGGGCAAAGGTGTGATTAAAGCGGCTGTCAGCGGTCATTCGTCGCTCTTTTTTCCAGGATTCACCATGATCCCGGCTCACCCACAGAGCCATTTCCCCTCCGGTGTTAAAGCGCTGCGGGCCCGGCTCGGTCGGCGCGATCAGGCGCCAGACGCCGCCGGCCTCCAGGTACAACGATCCCAGATCATAATTATTGTCCGAGACGGTGATTGGATTGAAAAGCCACTCTGCCCCGGTCCAGCGCGCGGTCATCCAGGTTCTGGGATCGTTCTTCGGGCCAGAGGCAAAACCCTTGCTGGTCAAATAGAGGATGATCGGGCGATCAGCCTCATCATACACCACTTGCATCAGATAAACCAGCAGGCTGTCGCTGCGATAATCATGGACCAGCGACGGATTGTAAATGTCAGTGACCGGCAGCCGCAGAGGCGTGCCGTCGATCGTCCGCCACGTTCTGCCCCAATCAGGGGTTTCCATATAATAAAGATTGGTGCGACGGTTCACCCCTTTTCCCCTGGGATGATAATTAAAGGCAGCTCCTGCGATATGTCGCCCGACCGCACTGATCTGATAGTGGCCCTCTTCGATGGCCGCCAGGCGCTGGGGTGCGCTCCACGAAATCCCATCGCGGCTGCTGGTAAAAAAACTGGTACGATTGGCAGGATCCCGATATCTGGTAAAAAAACCGATAAAGCCTTTGCCCGCCACGTGCCACGGTTGCATGTAAGAGAAATTGGTGATCGCCGAACTTTGCCTGTCCTGGATAAAAACGGCAGCGATCAGGTCAAAGGCATCGATATCATAGGGGCGTTTGCTGCGGTGGATGTAGGACGGCCGGTCGGTGCCATGCGAAGTGGAGAAAATCCACACATACCCCAAGTCGTCCACCGAGATCACCGGATTGTCGTGCGCATCGGTTGTTCGTTTATCCAGTAATACCGTCGGTCGCGGCACCACGCCCGTCTGATGATCGTAGAAGGAGACCATGTGCCACAGGCGACGGTCGTCGTCGGGCGCCGCGCCGCCGTAACAGAAAAAAGTTTTGCGCACTTGATCGCAATAGACGGCAAAGGGAGCATGGTTCGCGCAATAAGTGCCCAATCCGCCGCTGTACTTGTAGACATATTCATCCTCAGACGGCTGATTCATGTACCAGACGCCGCGGTAGCCGGTATCCTTTTTATTCAGTGTCAAAGAAGCGGTTGTGGATTCTTGGCCGCGTACTTTAGCCGCGAGCAGAGCACGGGCCGTGGTAAGCGAGGAAAGCACTGGCCAGAGCAGACCGGCTAATAGAAGGAGAACCACACTGTGTTCAAAAGGGCGTCTCTTTTTCATCGCCACTCCAATTGCCTGTCATCACTCCGCCGTCCACTCGCGATCCAACAGCTGCCGGAACCAGAACCGCATCGACTCCTGGCCGCTGTGTCGGCCTTTTGTCGGACCATAGCCGTGACGGCCGCCGGGGTAAATCATCATCTCGAAATGGCGGTTCTGATCTTGCAGCGCCGCGATCAGCTGCAGGGTATTCTGCGCATGCACATTATCGTCCAGAGTGCCGTGGGTGATGCGCAACAGGCCTTTATAGCCATCCACCCAGGTCATCACCGAAGTGCTGTCGTAGCCGCTTTGGTTCTCCGCCGGTGCATCCATGTAGCGTTCGGTGTAGATGGAATCGTACAGGCGGAAATCGGTGACCGAGAACTCGGCGATGCCGTGAGTGAAATAGTCTGCGCCGCGGGTAAGCGCCAGGCAGGTCACATACCCGCCATAGCTGCCGCCGGTGATCGCTATGCGGGTCGAGTCCACAAAGGGCCGGCGCCGCAACCACTTGACCGCTTCGATATAATCATTCATCTCCCAATGGCCGAGCCGGCGATGCATCAACGCCACCCCCTTTTTGCCAAAGTGCCCGGAGCCGCGATGGTCCACAGACATCCAGATAATGCCGTTCTGTGCGTAATAATGGTTGCGCAATCCCTGCCACGAATTGTTGACCGTGGCCGCGGCCGGTCCGCCATAAACGGAGATCAGAACCGGATATTTTTTGCTGCTGTCCAGATCCGCGGGCAAAATCCAGACGGCGGGCAGAGATAAACCGTCGCTGGTGGGGATGGAGAACAGGGTCACGCGCCCCAGTTCGTATTCAGACAGTTGCGGGCTGTTTGCGTCCGCCAATGTGCGTAGCGGTTTGCCGCCCGTGGCCGTCAGCTCCATTTTAGCCGGCTGGGCTACGTTGGACCAGGTGTCGATAAAAAAGCTCAAGTCCGGCGAAAGACGAACGGAGTGGGTTCCGGGGCTGTGGGTCAGTGGCTGCAGAGGTTTGGCTTTCAGACCCACTCGGTACAGCTGGGTCTCGGCGCCGGAGGGCCGGCCCGCGGAGAAATACACCCATCCGCGTTTTTCGTCCACCCGTTCAATGCGTTTCACCGCCCACTCTCCGCTAGTGAGTTGCCGGCGCAACCGTCCCGTCGAGTCATAATGATACAGGTGCGCCCATCCACTTTTGTCGGAGCGCAGCAAAAAGCCGTCCCCGTTCTCAAATATGTGTACATCCTCAAAAAATTCGACCCACGAGGGCTGTGTTTCCTCATACACTTCCACGCAGGCGCCGCTGGTTGGGTCGGCCCGGTACAGCTTGAGATGATCCTGACCACGGTTCAGCCGTTGAAAATAGAGCGCCCGGCCGTCGTGACTCCAAATGGGATGGGCGATATAGTGATCCGCGTTGACATCCAAATCCATCCAGGTGATGCGACCATCGGCCAGATTCGCCACGCCCAGGGCGACCTTGGGATTGGGATCGCCGGCTTTGGGATAGCGGGCTGTCTCCCAGGAACCGTGCACACTGTCGGCGCAGAACAGGCTGAACACCGGCGTAGACGAATCGTCATAGCGGACGAACGCAAGCCGGTCTCCGGCCGGCGACCACCAGAATCCCCGGCTGGTGCGGTTGTACACCTCCTCATAATACACCCACGAATGGATGCCGTTCAATATCAGCTCAGCGCCATCATGCGTCAGGCGCATCTCCTCGCCGCTGTCTATGTCGACCACATACAAATCGTGTTCCCGGGTGAAAGCCACCCGCTGATGATCCGGCGAAAAATGCGGTGTCTCCTCGGCAGCGGCCGTTTGGGTCAGTCGCTTGAAAAGGCCGGCCTGGGCATTGAAATAGTACAGGTCCTGATCCTTGCTGAATAAAAAATGCCTGTAATCGGCGCTGCGCTGCAGGCTGCGGCTTATGTCGAATCCCTGCGGCAGTTTTTTGTTCAGCGAATCAGGATCCAGCCAGACCGTGCTCCGGCCATCAGTCACGCTCACAGCCAGAATCCTGCCGTCCGGCTTTCTGTTTTCACGCACCAGGTAATGATCGTTATCCAGCCATCCCTCGATGATCGGCAGAGGGGTCAATAAGCGGCTGTCGCTTCCGCGGCCGCTGCTGAGCGAATAGGTCAGCTTTTTCTTTTGCGCCGTGAGCGCAAAGGCCGAGCCCAGACTGCACAGCAGTACGACCATCATCGCCATCCGAGTGTTTCTCATCCTGTCATCCATCCTGTTCTGTTGCAGAGGCCTCTTTCCGTTTCGCCGCGCGGATTGCTGAGGCGGCGCGTCATGTGTTTTTATCCATGGCGCCGGACGAACTCGGCGATCTCTTCGATCCCGCTCTGTTCCAGATCGAACCAGGTCACATCGGGAATCTTGCGAAACCACGTCTCCTGCCGTTTGGCGTAATGGCGCGAGTTCTGCTTGATCAGCTGCACCATTTGCGGGTAATCAATCCGACCGTCAAAATAACTGAACACCTCCTCATAACCCACCGTGCGCAGGGCGTTCAGCCGCGCATCCCAGCCTCTTTCCAGCAGGTCAGCCACCTCCTCCAACAGCCCGATCTTCAACATGCGATCCACCCGGCTTTCGATGCGCTGATAGAGACTGGAACGAGGACGACCGAGACCGATGTAGAGCGGCGTAAATTCCGCCGGCTGTTCTTCGCCGGAGCGAAAATAAGAGATGGGCCGGCCGGAAAGTTCATACACCTCCAGGGCGCGGACGATGCGCTGCGTATCGTTGACGTGCAAGCGGTTGTGCGTCTCCGGATCCACTTGCTGCAGATAGGCGTAGACCGCCTCGCGTCCCTGTTCGCGAATAGCCTGCCGCCATTTCTCTTTCACCTGCGGGTCCGAGACCTGAGGCGCAAACAGTCCGCTGACCAGCGCCTGGAGATAAAAGCCTGAGCCGCCGACCACCCATACGCCGCGCCCGCGCTGCAGCAGTTCCGCAATGCACTGCCGCGCCTCACGTCCGAACTCGCCGGCGCTGTAGGATTCATCGGGATCGCGGATGTCGATAAAATGGTGGGGAACCCGGCGGCGTTCCTGAGGGGTGGGCTTGGCGGTACCGATGTCCATATAACGGTATATCTGGCGCGAATCAGCGGACACGATGTCGGCGGAGAACCGGCTCGCCAACTCGAGGGACAGCTCGGTCTTGCCGACCGCCGTGGGACCGATGAGAAAAAAAACCCTAGGCGCGCTCAAACCGTTTGTCCAATTCTTCGGTGGAAAGGGTGATGATCGTGGGACGGCCGTGCGGACAAAAATAGGGATTCTGCGTGGCGAACAGCTGGTCGATCAAAGCGGTCATGGCCTCTGTGGAGAGCTTGTCGCCGGTCATGATGGCGCTGCGACAGGCCCAGCTTTTGGCCACCCGCTCCTGAATATCCACCTCGGTCTCCATGTTTTCCTTGTACTCTTCCAGCAGCTCCAACAGAATTTTCTCCTCCGCGCCGATGCGCAATCCAACCGGCACGCCCTCGACGACAATGGTGCGGCCGCCGAAGCACTTGATCAGGAATCCCAGTTTATGCAGCAGCGGCATAATTTCCTGAACATAATGATAATCCTGCGGGGTCAGGTCGATGGTCTGCGGAAACAGCAGCTGCTGCGAAGCAGCCTCTGTCCGGTTAAAGCTCGCCTTGGCCTTTTCGTAAAGGATGCGCTCATGCGCGGCATGCTGATCGATGAACAGCAGGCCGCTTTTTATCTGCGCCAGCACGTACTTGTTCTGCATCTGCCAGACCATGGCGGCCGGCGCAGCGGGCGCCGGTTCCCTGCGCAAGGTGGCCGGCGGCGTCATCGGTCCGGTCGGCGTAGACGCGGGCAAGGGTGTTGCCGCGCTGATCGGGGCATCGGGCTGAGAAAAGTCGATTCGGGTTTGGTGATAATCCAAAATCTCCTGTTGCAGCGATGATTGAAACCGGGGCAGGTTTTCCGCAGAGCCGCCTGGAGTAAAGCGTTGCAGCTGCGGAACGATCGAATCGGTCTGCAGCGCCCGTCTGATGGCGCCGCGGACCAGATCGTACAGCATTTTTTGGTCCGCGAATTTAACTTCGTTTTTGGTGGGATGGACGTTGACATCCACCCGCTCCGGATCGATGTCGAGGAACAGCACGTACAGCGGATAGTGGCCGATGGGAATGCGTTCGCCAAAGGCGGAAGCGATCGCATAGCCCAATGTCCGGTCACTGACGTACCGGCGGTTGATGAACAGATACTGGTCGTTGCGCGACCGGCGCAGGCAATCGAAATTGCCGACAAATCCGGATATGGGCGCCAGAGTGTTTTCATCCTTGACCGGGATCAGATTGTCCGCGGTGCGCCGACCGAGCACCTCACCGATGCGCGTCTGCAGGTCTGTGGGTTTTAAATCGAACACCGTGTTGGCCTCGTGGACCAGCGTGAACGCGATCTCGGGGTAGGCCAGGGTAAAGCGGTTCATCATGGCCAGAATGTAGCGGTATTCCGTGCTCTCGGCGCGCAAGAATTTGCGGCGGGCCGGCGTGTTGAAGAACAGATTCTTGATCGCAATCAACGTTCCGGGATTGCCCCCGGTTTTCGCAACCTGATCGACGGCGCCGCCCTCGATGGTCAGCAGCGTGCCCTCCATCTCGCCGCGGGGAACGGTCCGAACCTCCATCCGGCTCACCGCTGCGATGCTGGCCAGCGCTTCGCCGCGAAAGCCCAGTGTGGCGATGCGTTCGATGTCGCGATAGTTTTTTATTTTCGAAGTGGCATGACGCTGCAAGGACAGAATGGCATCCTCTTCGTTCATGCCGCAGCCGTCATCCACCACCTGAATGAGCCCGCTGCCGCCGGCTTTGATGACCACCGTGATGTGCCGGCCGCCGGCATCTATGGCGTTCTCGACCAGCTCTTTGACCACAGAGGCCGGCCGGTCGATCACCTCGCCGGCGGCGATTTTGTTGATCAGGTTTTCAGAGAGGATGTGAATTTTGCGATCGTTCAGTTTCATGTTTCATCGAATCAAAGGTTGGCATGGATTCGGTTTTCCGCTTCGTAAGAGTTGGACGAAGGCGGTTGAATGGGTGCGCGGAAAGAAGGAGGGAAGGCGACGGTGCAAGCCCGTTGCTGGTGCGTGCGCTCAGCCAAGCGCCACATCCAGCATCATCATGACCGCAAACCCCAGCATGGTGCCGATGGTGGCGATGTGGGTGTTTTTCTCCAGCTGCGACTCGGGAATCAACTCCTCCACCACCACATAGATCATGGCGCCGGCGGCGAACGCCAGCGCATAGGGCAACAGCGGCTTGATCAACAGCACCGCGGCCGCTCCCAGCACGCCGGCGATCGGCTCCACCACGCCCGACAGCTGTCCCATGAAAAAACTTTTAAACGTGCTGATCCCTTCGCGACGCAAGGGCGCGGACACCGCCAATCCCTCGGGAAAATTCTGAATGCCGATGCCGATGGCCAAAGCGACGGCGCCGGCCAGTGTGGCGGACGGCAGCTGAGCGCCCAGCGCGCCAAAGGCAACCCCCACCGCCAGCCCTTCGGGGATATTGTGCAGGGTGATGGCCAGCACCAGCAGCACGCTGCGCTGCCAGGATGTTTTGATGCCTTC
>DAIQOA010000119.1:0-13771 GCA_036788095.1 bacterium
AAAGGCGGGAGGCTCGCAAGTATGAAAAGTCCGGTTTGTCGCCTGAACGCAGCCAGGACTATCTGAATGCGCTTCTGGCGGTCATGGAACAGCAACGCCCCTATCTGGACAGCGAGCTGAGTCTGCCGCAATTGGCGGAGCTGATCTCCGTCACGCCGCATCATCTGTCCGAAGTGCTGAACGCCCGGCTGCAGCAGACGTTTTTCGATTTTATCAATCGCTATCGCATCGAACAGGTCAAAAAGGACCTCATCGATCCGCGAAAGCAATCCATGAAAATTCTCGCTCTGGCTTTTGAGGCGGGATTCAGCAGCAAGACCGCCTTTAATACCCTGTTCAAGAAGCATACCGGACTCACTCCATCGCAATACCGTGATCGCCGCGGCTCAACCGCTCGTTCCTGATCCTTCTCCCACCGGCATTCAGGTTCCGTCCCATCGGCCCGTTCTCCTTTTTTCATATTCGCAGGTTCCATCCGATAGGCCGGGGCGATCCTAAACGGGGCTGTTCGTATATTATCGCTGGAATAAAACCCGGCAAAGCGGAGGAGTGGATGAGATTGATCAGCCAAGTTTTTTTCGTGATCCTGATGAGCGCCTCAATGCTATGGGCGCAGGGTCAAGACAGGAGCGGAACCATTCAAGGACGGGTACTGGACCGAGCCAATCAGAAGCCGCTGCCCGGCGTCAATGTGGTGGTGGAAAATTCTGTTCTGGGTGCGGTCACCGGTCTGGATGGCGGTTATAAAATCACCAGCGTGGCCGTGGGCAGCCGGGTGATCCGATTCAGCAGCGTGGGATACCAGACCGTGCGCGTCAGCGACGTGATCGTCCGCTCCGGCCGCATCTCCTTTGTCGACGAAACCCTTGCCCCTGCAACCCTGCAGATGGAGGGCGTCACCGTGCGCAGCGGTTTATTCAGCAAGCTGAGCGATCATCCGGGCAGCGCGGTCAGCCGCTCTTTCGAGGAGATACGGCGCGCGCCCGGTTCCGGCGGCGACATCAGCCGCATTCTCTACAGCCTGCCCTGCATCGCCAAAATCAACGACCAGACCAACAATTTGATCGTGCGCGGCGGCAGTCCGCTGGAGAACGGATATTACATCGACAACATCGAAATCCCCAACATCAACCATTTTCCCACGCAGGGCGCGTCCGGAGGGCCGTTGTCCCTGGTCAATGTGGATTTCATCGAGGACGTCACCTTTAACGCCGGCGGCTTTTCCGTGCTCCATGGCGACAAACTTTCCTCGGTGATGAGCATTGATTTTCGCGAAGGCAACCGTGAAGAACTGGATGGTCAGCTGGATTTGAACTTTGCCGGGTTCGGCGGCGTGTTGGAAGGTCCGTTGACGAACCGAGGCTCCTGGATGTGCTCGGTGCGGCGCAGTTACCTCGATCTGCTGGCAAAAAAGTTTGACGTGGGCACCACGGCGCCGCCGCAGTACGGCGACTATCAGGGTAAAGTGGTCTATTCGCTTCACCCTAATCACAAGCTGACGCTGCTGGCGCTCTGGGGCGATGATCACAATAATCCCGATCGCGAAACGGCGCAAGCCAACGACATGGTCTATTACGGACGTCAGGATATCTATGAACGCACCACCGGGCTGAACTGGCGGGCGTTATGGGGTAAAAAGGGTTTTTCCCATCTGGCGCTCTCGCTGACCAGCGACAAATACCGGGAGGATTTCAATGAAACCGGCACCGGGTTCAGCCTGACCAGAAATCACTCGCAGGAGAATGTGATCCGGTTGCGCAATGTCAACACGATTCAGCTCAATCGCCTTCAGCAGCTGGAATTCGGCATTGACCTGAAACAGCTCACCGGCCACTACCATAATTTTTATGCCGGACACACAAATTCTCTGGGTGCGGTCGATGAGGAAATGGTGCTGGATAAAAATTTTAACTCTGCCAAGGCCGGCGCGTTTGTCCTATGGTCGCTGAAACCCGCGCCCAGGTGGACCATCAAAACCGGCCTGCGCTACGACTCGTTTCAGCACACGGGACGGAGCCATGTTTCTCCCCGTGCGTCTCTGAGCTGGCAGATGTCCGAGCTGACCTCCCTGACCGCCTCCACAGGGCTTTATTATCAGAACCTGCCCATGATCCTGCTGGTGCAGGATCCCAACAGCCATGCTCTGCGGGATTTCAAAGCCATCCACAATATTTTCGGTGTTTCTCACCTGCTGTCGGAAAACACCCGGTTCACCTTGGAGGCCTATCAAAAAAAGTATTACGATTTTCCCATGGATCCCCGCCAGCCCGGCCTGTTTCTGCTGGATGAAATCTTTTACCGCTACGCTTTCTTTTTCAGCCATAACGGCAGCGTATCGCAGGGCAGGGCAGAGTCCCACGGCGTAGAGATCACGGTGCAGAAAAAGCTGGCGGAAAAATGGTATGGCATGGCCGGCCTGAGTTTTTTCAAATCACGGTATCGTGGACTGGACGGCGTCTGGCGCGATCGAGTGTTCGACAACCGTTTTCTGGCCAGCTTGGAGGGCGGATACAAGCCGTCGGCGGCCTGGGAGCTCAGCGCGCGTTGGGTGTATGCCGCCGGCGCGCCCTATACGCCGTTGGATTTGAACAAATCAGCCCAGGCGGCCAGCGAGGTGCTGGACGCCGACGGGATCAACGCCCGGCGCTATCCCGCCTATCACTCGCTCAACCTCCGTTTTGATCGGCGCTTTCATTTCACTGAAGCCAATCTGATTTTCTATTTGAGCGCTTGGAATCTTTATGATCGTAAAAATATTGCCGGCTATTTTTGGAATGAAAAGGAAAAAAGGCAGGACGTGCTCTATCAATGGCGCCTATTGCCCATCTTTGGGCTTGAATGTGAATTTTAACCGGCTCGAATGGTTTGCAGCCATCGCCACTGGCCTATGCGGCAACTCTTTCTGTGATTCAAGCTTTTATCCTTTCGTGCAGTTTACCCTTGCCTTTAACACCTAATTTACGTACAATTAAGCATCTAACCATTGGTGAGTATCGAGATGAATGCCTTATTCACGCACTACCGCGGATTGCCGCGATTTCCCCTGGCGTTTTTACCTACGCCGGTTCATTCTTTGGACCGGCTGAGCGCAGCGCTGGGCGGCCCGCGCATTCTGATCAAACGCGATGACCAGACCGGACTGTGCAGTGGCGGCAACAAGAGCCGCAAACTGGAATTCTTGATAGCCGATGCGCTGCAGCAAAAAGCGGACGTGGTGATCACCGCCGGCGCGGTGCAATCCAATCACTGCCGGCAGACCGCGGCTGCAGCGGTTCTCGCCGGATTGCAATGCGAACTGGTGCTGAACGGCATAGCGCCGGAGATCCCCAACGGCAACCATCTGCTGGATCTTTTTCTCGGCGCCCGTCTCCATTTTACCGACCGGCCGCATCGGAACCAACGCATGCAGCAGGCGGCGGATGACTGTCTGGCCCGTGGCCTTCGACCCTATGTGATCCCCATCGGCGGTTCCACCGGACTGGGCGCATTGGGCTATTGTCTGGCCATGGAAGAGCTGAACGAGCAGCTGCAGGCCGTCGGCGAAAGAGTGGATGTTATTGTAGTGGCCAGCAGCAGCGGCGGAACCCAGGCCGGCCTGGCCCTGGGCGCCCGGTTATGCGGATTCACCGGCCGAGTGCTGGGCATCTCCATCGACAACGACAAGCTGGACGGCGCTCCGTTTCAGACCGAGTTGAGCAAGATAGCCGGTGAAGCCTGTCGGCGGTTGGGCCTTTCCATCCCTCTTGCGCCTGATGCGTTTGACGTGCAGTATGACTATCTTGGCCAGGGCTATGGCGTGGTCGGCGACCTGGAGGCGAAGGCCATCGCCGTGGCCGGCCGCACCGAGGGCCTGCTGCTCGATCCGGTGTACACCGGACGCGCTTTTGGCGCCCTGCTGGACCTGATCAGAAATAAAGTCTTTTCCTCCTCCCAGACTGTTCTATTCTGGCATACCGGAGGCAGCGCCGCTCTTTTTGCCTATGCGGCGGAGCTGGACCAACGGATCAATGGATCGAGGCCGGAGCCTGCCGCATGATCGAGTTCGTCAAACGCCAGGCTAAACGCTGGCGCACATTTTTTACCCACGACATCTGGCACGCCGATTTCTACCGCTATCCCAAGATCCGCAAATATCTGCATCATCAATTCATGCTCGCCACCCTGGTTTTTCGCGCCTTTTGGGCGGACCGGTTCATCGACAGCGCTTCCGCCCTGGTCTTTACCAGTCTGTTCGCCATCGTGCCGTTTCTCGCGGTTATTTTTTATTTCATGAAATTGTTGAACTGGCAGCATCTTCTGGCCCCTGTTCTGACTTTTCTGCTCAGCCCCCTGGGCCAGCGGGGTTCTTCGGAGCTGATCGCAGAAATCAACGTCTATGTGGAAAATTCGGATCTAAGCGTGTTGGGCGGCGTCGGCTCTCTGTTTTTGATCATCTCGCTGCTTTTTATCATCTCCTCCATTGAAACCGCGTTCAATCAGATATGGAAAGCCAAAAAGGGCCGGGCGTGGTATCGCAGCCTGATCGATTACAGCGTGATTTTTCTCATCGGACCGCTGCTGGTCCTGGCGGTGCTGGGCACGCTGTTCTCCGCCAAAGGGCAGGCGATGCTCCACCATCTGCCCGAGTTCGCGTTTGTCAACCGGTTGCCGGCGCTGCTTTTGCCCACCATTGTGTCGCTGGCTTCTTTCTCCTACATGCTGGCTTTTATTCCCAACACCCGGGTGCGGTGGAAATCGGCTCTAGTGGGTTCCCTGGTCGGCACCATTTTGTGGAATGTCGGCAATTGGGTGTTTGCAACTTTTATCGTCGAGTACTATAGCTCTGGACCTCAGGCGCAGATCTACGCCCGCCTGGCGATTCTGCCGCTTTTTCTCCTGTGGATGTTCTATGGCTGGACCGTGCTGCTCTTTGCCGCCCAGGTCTCTTATGCGCATCAGAATCTGTACAAGTTGATCTGGCAGCAAAAGCACCCCTATATCGGCACCATGTTTCACGAAATGATCGGCCTGAAAATTCTGCTGCGCGTTCAACAGCAATATGAATTGTACAAGATCAGCAGCTCGGAAGAAAACCTGTCCGATTATTTTCACATACCGGAGGACGTCATTAACCGCACGGCCCAGCAGCTGGTGGATCTGGGCTACCTGCTGCTGCTAAGCGGCCATGATCGCTGTTATTCGCCTGTCCATCCCAGCGACAAGGTCTATGTCTCCGAGGTGCTGTACAACCTGCGCGTCACCGGCTGCGTGCGTGAACGCTCCCATCGCAACATCGATCGGCTGGCCGATGGCCTGTGCATCCGCTTCAACAAAAAACTGGGCTATCATATGAAAAAGATCACCATGCGCGATCTGCTGGACAAGTTGTAAAGGAAGTATCCCCTCTTGACTCCACCTTCGCGGAACATTCAGCGGTTGATATCGGGATCAGGCAAAAAAAAAGCCGGAATCGTCGCGACGATCCCGGCTGTGAAACGCCCTGCCCGCGGGCTGCGCTTTAGCGGCTTTTGGCCAGCTCCAGCGCCTGAGTGGTGGTCCAGTATTTGGCCAGCATGTTGGGCCCTTCCCAGGCCGGCAACCGGCCGTCGATCAAATAGCGGAGAAATCTTTCCGTCACCTGACCGAAATGCGCTTCGTGACCAATGCGATAGCTCTGCGGAATCATGATCTTGCAGCGATGAAGCTGTTTTTCCAGAGCAATGCCGGGATATTTTTTCTCCAGAGCGACCAGCGCTTTTTCCAACTCCCGGGTTAACCCTTCCGCATTCTGATCTCCCGCCGGGATCACATAGAGCTCGGGCTTGAATTTTTCTTCAGCCCCCTGCTGGATGATCACATGGGCTTTGCTGCCTTTCATCACCGAATAGTGGGTGTCGCCGGCGCCGGCCGGCGCTTCAAAATTCCAGATCACCGACACTTTGGCATATACCTCCTTGAGCCGGTAGCGAATCTCGCCGTTGGCATAGACGTTGAGCACGCCTGTTTTATCGACAGAGGGGGTGAGATAGTTTGGCCATTCCGCCGACTGCGTGGAGCGGATGAACTGTTCCTTGCTGATCTGCGTCGGCCACCGTTTGGCCGCGATGAGGGTGATGTCGGTCCGGTAATCGATGGCCTGGTCCGGGTACGCCTCCCACATCACCAGATCGAGCAGATGGGTGGTCACATCCACAATGCCCTCGCCCTGCTGCTGAACGTCGTAGAACCAGGCCGGCCGCTTGAGCGGGCTGCCGGAGACCTCCTTGAAAAAGTGATGGACGCTCTCTTTGGTGATGGCGGGATCCTCCGCCGTTCCCGGCATCAGGCTGCCAAAGACCTCGGGAATTTGTGAGAGCTCTTTCTGCAGAATGGAGGTGATCTCGCTTCTCTCGGTCATGATGTCGTACAGCAGCACGTTGTTTTTCTGCGCAGCGGCGAAACAGGCTTTCAGCTCTTCAAATCCCTGCGCGTCGATGCACATCGGTTTGTCGGCCAGCACGTGGATGCCTGCCTCCACCGCGGCCCGAATGTATTGGGTTTTCTTGGCATTGTTGCCGGCGGTGATCAGAACGTTGCCGGGTTTCTGCTCGACCATCTTTTGCAGATAATCAGGGCCGATATAGAGTTTCTCTTGCCAGCGGGTCGGCTGATCGGCGCGCTGATTGTACTGATCGATGCGTTTGATATGGTCTTCGACCTCCGCCCCCTGCGGCGCATAGACATAGACCACCGGCGACACCTGTTCATACATGGTTTTTTGCACCAGACCGGCATGAAAGTGGCCGGGGTCCAGCGTCATCAACCGGACTTCCCCTTTGGCGCCGGTGAAGGGTTTCACGTTTTTATCCGCGCTGCAGGAGGCCAGCAGCACGGACAACAGCGCGCACAGCGCGGACAACAGGGATTCGTTCGACATGGCAACTCCATTTTAATTCGATGATGCAGAAAGCTCACAGGGCGTCGATGACGCCGCGGACGTAGCCGATGGATTCCGCTGCACCGGGCAACGGATCGTTCTCATTCTTTTCATACTCCAGAGCCAGAACGCCCTGATACTTTAGCTTGGTCAACGTTTTGATCAACCGGGGGAAATGGATCACGCCCCGGCCTATCTCCACGGTTCTGCCCTCTTTGCTGGGGGCGGAGACATCCTTGATGTGAACGTCGTACAACCGGTCAAAATACTTTTTTGCCGCCTCTGCCGGATCCTGGCCGATGCGCATGGTATGGCCGATGTCCATGCACAAGCCGATGCGTTGATCCAGCTTTTTCACCCGCTCGTATACATCCGCAGGGCTTGGATAGCGCTGATCGCCTGGTCCGTGATTGTGGATGGCGAGTATAACGCCCGTCTCCTTTACTTTTTGCTCACAGAGCGCCAAAAGCTCATATTCGGGTACGCCGACGATCAGTCTCAGTCCAGCGGCCTGCGCATAGGCAAAGGCCTGATGAACCTGCGCTTCGTTCGCCATATAGATCACGCCGGCGCCGTACAGATCGAGTCCGGCGCGTCGGACTCGATCGGCCGCTGTTTTGATCTCCGCGGCCGATCCCTCCAGGGGCAGGTGCATGCTTTTCAGACAGATTTTATTCACCCCAGCGGTCTGGGTCATGGCCACAGCCTGCTCCAGGCTGAACTTGCGAAAGGTGTAGGACGCCATACCCAAGATCAGAGGGTTCTTTTGCGGATTCGCCTGCGCAGCGCTTACAGAGCTGAGACAGCCGGCCAAAACAGCCGCACCGCTGGTTTGAAAAAACTGTCTGCGACTGGTAGGTTGATTCATCTATTGCTCCTTATTCGTATCCATTTCAGCAGAAATATAAAGTTGTGAAAAATATTTATAATGTCAATAGAAATTATCGTATGCAACCTGGCGAGCGATCAATAAATGATGTTTTTTAGGATAAAAGTCAGTATATTAATAGCCAACAGGAATTTTTGCGCGAATCAAGGACCATGACTGAACGTTCAGACACCCCCCTTCGCCTTTTGCTGGTGGACGATGACGATGTGCTGCGCGAGGCCTGCCGCCGGCTGCTGGAAAGCGAGCAGCTGCAGGTGACGGCAACCGCGGATCCGAACCACGGTCTGGAGCTGGCGGCGCAGCAGCCGTTTCCCATCGCGCTGGTCGATTTCCGCATGCCCGGCATGACCGGCATTGAATTCATTCAGGCTATCAATCTGGTCAGTCCGAACACCGCGGTGATTCTGATGACCGGATACGCCACCATCGAGATGGCGGTGGAGGCGATCAAAATGGGTGCACGCGATTATATCGCCAAACCGTTCGAACCGGATGCGCTGATGGAGATCATCCGCCGGATCGCCGCCGAACTGCCGGTCCCGTCCGCAGCGGGAGAGGAGGGACTCTCGTTTGAATTCAACGGTAAGCCGGTGCACATCATCGGCAAGAGCCCGGCCATGCAAAAGGTCTTTGGCCTGGTGACCAAAGTGGCTGCCACCGATTCCACGGTGCTGGTGCAGGGAGAGAGCGGGACCGGCAAGGAATTGATCGCCAGGGCCCTTCACGCCCTTAGCCATCGGGCGGCATTTCCCTTTATCGCCATGGACTGCGGCTCGCTGGTAGAGTCGCTGTTTGAGAGCGAGCTGTTCGGCCACATCAAAGGCTCCTTCACCGGCGCCACTGCCACCAAACACGGCGCTTTTGAACTGGCCGAGGGCGGCACCTTTTTCTTTGACGAGATCGGCAATATTTCGCTCAACGTTCAGGCTAAAATTCTGCGCGCGATTCAGGAAAAAGAGATCCGCCGCGTCGGCGCCTCGCAGAGCATCACGATCGATGTGCGGTTGATCGCTGCCACTAATCTGGACCTGCAGACCGCTGTGGGCCAGGGGAGCTTTCGCGAGGACCTGTTTTATCGCCTCAGCGTCATACCCATTCACTTGCCGGCGCTGCGGGAGCGCAAAGAGGACCTGCCTTTGCTGATCAAGGCCTTTTTGCAAAAGTACAATTTGCGCCGCCGCAAAACGCCTTTGCTCAGTCTTGCGCCGGAGGTTGAACAGGCGCTCATCCACTATCACTGGCCGGGCAACATCCGGGAACTGGAAAATGTACTGGAGCGAGCGGCTGTGGTGGAGGACTCGGACCGGATCGAGCTGCACAGTCTGCCCCTGCATCTGCAGCAACCAGAACATCATGCCGGGCCGACCGTCCAGCAAGAGCTGATCTCCCTTGAGGAGATGGAAAAGCGCCACATCGCACAAGTCCTTTCTAATCAAGATTACAATATAAGTCAAGCCGCCCGGATACTTGGATTGGACCGTAAGACATTGTATCAAAAGATTAAAAAATACGAGCTCAAGCAGCCTTGAGGCCTATCTTTTCCTGTTTGAAAACCAACATGTGGCATAATTCCACACTAAATCCTCTCATTATTGCAATATTTATTGACCTCGAAATTTCCTCGTTTTTTAAGTCTATTATTTACAATAATTATTGTTATGAAAAATTTTTACAAACCTGGCATGGTCTTTGATTGAATGGATGTGGAAAATACCATTTAATAAAGAAAACTAATGACCTGTCTGATCATTGACAACCCACACCACGAGCTTCCGGACACTCTGAATCGATTTTTGCAGGATAAAGAGGTGGAGACGGTTCGATTCTGTGATCCGTGGATGGCTGTGCAAAAGGCTCAGGAGCAGCATTTCGACCTGATCCTTCTCGATGCGCAGACTCCTGGGATGCGCATCGACAGCACGATCCAACTGCTGAAGGGGTGCGATCCACAGGCGCGCATCATTGTGCGCACGGATGAGAACTCTCGTCATCTGGAGGCGCAGGTGCGCAACGAGCGGGTTTATTATTACCACGTCGGTTCATTCGGCGACCAGGAGCTGTTGCTGGCGATCGCCGCTGCGCTCGGCGTCCTGGGTCATTCGTCGTTCAGGGAGTCCTGATCTGTTTTTTTTGGGTCAATCATTTATCATTGAATAAACAGCGAGGAAACAATGCAAGCGAGCGATGTGTACAGCAAGTATCCTGGGAACGATCCATCGGTTCTGATTCCGATTCTGCAGGATGTGCAGGAAGTGTACGGTTATGTGCCCGAGGAGGAGCTGCATAATATTGCCAAACATACGCACCTGCCGGTCAGCAGGGTCTTTGGCGTTGCCACGTTTTACAATCAATTCCGTCTCACGCCGCTGGGCAAGAATGTGATCCGCGTATGCCGCGGCACGGCGTGTCATGTCAAAGGGTCTTTGGATATTCTCACCACGTTGGAGACCGAGCTGGGGGTTAAAGCGGGCGGCACCACCCGGGACGGGCAATTCACTATCGAGACGGTGGCCTGCATGGGCGCCTGCAGCATTGCGCCGGTCATTTCGATCAACGAGGAATTTTTCGGCGGCCTAACGGTCAAGGAAGTGCAAAAGTTAATCGCCTCTCGCCGGGCGGAAAAAAGTGAATGAGGAGCTTATGAATTCCTATACCCCATTATTTACCAATTGCTGGCACACTCAGGAAACCCCGTGCAAATATTTCGTGACCTGCGTTCAAACCGCTCCTCAGTGCAACCAGTCGGCGGAGAGCAAAAAACGCTTGGACGCTTTTAAAAGCGAACTGTTGCTGGAGGAGCACCGCCAACCGGTCATTCTGGTCGGCATGGGCACTTGCGGTCTGGCCAACGGGGCGCAAAAGGTGTATGATGCGCTGGCGGCTGAGCTGAAGAAAAAGAACATCAACGCCAAGCTGGTGGCCACCGGTTGCGTCGGCTACTGCTCTCGCGAAGTCATCGTCGACGTCAAACTGCCGGGTTCGGGCCGCATCAGCTATGCGGAGGTCAAGCCGGAGGATGTGGAGAGGATCATCGACGAAACCGTGGTGCAGAAAAATCTGCTGCCGGATAAAGTGCTCGGTGTGTACACGGATGGGCCGCACAACGGCTGGAAGGATGTGCCGTCGATGCAGCAGGTACCGTTTTTCGCCAAGCAGAAAAAGCTGGTGCTGGAAAACTGCGGCGTCATCGATCCCGAAAGCATCGACCAGTATCTGGCCCGCGGGGGCTATCAGGGTTTGAGCCAGGCGGTCAACACCATGAAGCCGCAGGAGGTGATCCAGAATGTGCTCAAGGCCGGATTGCGCGGCCGCGGCGGCGGCGGTTTTCCCACGGGCAAAAAGTGGGAACTGGCTGCCAGGAGCAAGGGCGATAAAAAATATCTGATCTGCAACGCGGATGAGGGCGATCCGGGCGCGTTCATGGACCGCGCGGTCCTGGAGGGTGACCCCCACCGCATCATCGAGGGCATGGTGATCGCCGCCTACGCCATCGGCGCTTCGGAAGGTTATATCTACTGTCGTGCGGAATATCCGTTGGCCATCAAGCGTCTGCTCAAGACCATCGACGACGCCAAGCGCTACGGCCTGTTGGGCAAAAACATCCTCGGCAGCGGATTTAATTTTGACCTCAAGATCAAAAAAGGCGCCGGCGCTTTTGTCTGCGGGGAAGAGACCGCATTGATCCACTCCATCGAAGGCAAGCGGGGCATGCCCCGTCCGCGTCCGCCTTATCCCTCGGATGAGGGATTGTTCGGCAAACCGACGGTGATCAACAATGTGGAGACCTTTGCCAATGTGCCGACCATTTTCAAATACGGCGCCGAGGCCTTTAGCGCCATCGGCACCGCCGGCTCCAAGGGCACGAAAATTTTCGCCCTGTCCGGCAAGATCGTCAACACCGGACTGGTGGAGGTGCCCATGGGCACGCCGCTGCGTGAGGTGATTTACGACATCGGCGGCGGTTGTCCGGACAATAAAAAGTTCAAAGCGGTGCAGATCGGCGGCCCTTCGGGCGGCGCGCTGCCCGATGCGGTTCTGGACACTCCGGTGGACTATGAGTCGCTCAAGTCCATCGGCGCCATGATGGGATCCGGCGGACTGGTGGTCATGGACGAGTCCACCTGCATGGTGGATGTGGCCAAGTTTTTCATGACCTTCATTCAATCGGAATCCTGCGGCAAATGCATCCCCTGCCGCGAGGGCACCAAACGGCTGCTGGAGATCCTAGAACGGTTGACGCAGAGCTACCGCAGTGAAAAGTCGCCGGACGAGGCGCTGCTGCGATTCCAGGGCATGGTTTATCTAGAACGGTTGGCCGATGTGATCAAGAACACCTCGCTGTGCGGGCTGGGTCAGACCGCCGCCAATCCGGTGCTGAGCACGTTGCGCTATTTCCGCGACGAATATGAGGCGCACCTCTACGACCGGCGCTGTCCGGCCGGCCACTGCCGCGAGCTGTTGACCTACCGCATCGACACCGAGGCCTGCACCGGCTGTACGGTGTGCGCGAAAAAGTGCCCGGAGAACGCCATTGTGGGTGAAAAGAAAAAAGCGCACTATATCATCGAAGAAAAATGCGTCCGCTGTGATCAATGCCGCGCCAACTGCAAATTCAACGCCATCTTTGTCGAATAGCCCGGCGCCGTAAAACCGGCTGACAGGACCCTAGCCGCCTGTGTTCAGCTCCGGCCTTGGGGCCGGCGCACGGGCGCGATAATCAAAAGCATGAGTGAACGTTAGAACGCCAATGAGGAAAGTATGACGATTACAATAAACAACAAAGAGGTTTGGGCCAACCCGGGCGAGACCATTCTCGCCGTGGCGCAACGCGAAGGCGTGCACATTCCCACGCTGTGCTATTTGAAAAATCTCACTCCCACCGGCTCCTGCCGCATCTGCGTGGTGGAAGTGGAGGGACAGCGCAGCCTGGTTCCTTCCTGCGCTTTTCCGGTGGCCGAAGGGATGAAGATACAGACCAACTCGCCGCAGGTGCGGCGGGCGCGCAAGACCATCGTCGAGCTGTTGATCGCCAATCACCCGCAGGATTGTCTGGTGTGCGTGCGCAACGGCAACTGCGAACTGCAGAAACTGTCGGAGCAGTACGAGGTGCGCGATCACCGTTATCAGGGTGAACGGCGCAGAGCTAAAATCGATCTGGCCAGCCCTTCCATCGAGCGTGATCCGGAAAAATGCATCCTTTGCGGCCGCTGCGTGCGGGTCTGTCATGAGGTGCAGAACGTGGGCGCCATCGATTTCGTGCGCCGCGGTTTTCACTCCACCGTGGCGCCGGCGATGGACGGCAGCCTCAACACCATCGCCTGCGTGTTCTGCGGGCAGTGCGTGGTGGTGTGCCCGGTGGGCGCGCTGCGCGAAAAGGGCAGCCAAAAGGGGGTGTGGGAGGCGATCAACAATCCCCAGAAACATGTGGTGGCTCAGATCGCCCCGGCGGTGCGGGTTGCGTTGGGCGAAGAGTTCGGCATGGAGCCCGGCAGCATCGTCACCGGCAAGATCACGGCCGCGTTGCGCCGTCTCGGCGTGGACCGGGTGTTTGACACCAATTTCGGCGCGGATTTGACCATCATCGAAGAGGCGCATGAACTGCTGCACCGGGTGAACAACAAAGGCGTGTTGCCGTTGCTCTCCTCCTGCAGCCCTGGGTGGGTGAAATATGTCGAGCATTTTTATCCCGACCTGCTGCCTCATGTCTCCACCTGCAAATCGCCCCAGGAGATGGAGGGCGCCATGATCAAGAGCTATTACGCCCAAAAAGTCGGCATCGATCCCAAGGATGTGTTCGTCGTATCGATCATGCCCTGTATCGCCAAAAAGTTCGAGTCGCAGCGCCCGGAGCTGGCGGATGAGTACCAGGATGTGGACGCGGTGCTCACCACCCGGGAGCTGGCGCGCATGATCAAAGCCGCGGGCATTGACTTTACCAAATTGACCGAAGAAAATTTCGATGATCCCATGGGCGAATCCACCGGCGC
>DAIQOA010000120.1:0-13747 GCA_036788095.1 bacterium
CACTAAATACTCCGAGCCGGTGACATACCCCGCTTCGTCGCTCGCCAGGTAACGGACCATGGAGGCGACCTCCTGCTTTGTTCCCACACGTCCCAGGGGGATGGCGGACAGCAATTTTTCCTGCCGTTGCGGGCCGGTGAGATCGGTGGCAATGGCGCCGGGCGTGACTTGATTGACCTGGATGTTGTATTCCGCCAGCTCCAGCGCCATGCTTTTGGTGAGCATCAGCAATCCGCTCTTGGAAACGCTGTAGGGTGCGTAAAAGCGACGGCAGTGCATCTCGTGCACGGAGCCGATGTTGATGATTCTGCCGCCGCCGCGCCGGATCAACATCTCCGCAGCCAGCTGGCTGCAGAGAAAGGGCGCCTTCAGGTTCACCGCCATCACATGATCCCACTCTTGCTCCTGAATCTGTAAAAATCCGGCTTCCTTTTGAAAAACGGCGTTGTTGACCAGCACATCCAGTCCGTTGTATTGTTTTTCGATTTGCGCAAACATACGGCGAATGGCGGCTGAATCCGCCAGATCACAGGGGATCATCACTGCGTTGGCGCCGGCGGCCCCGACGTGCTCCCAGGCGCGATGCAACTCGTCGTCGTCAGCCGGACCATGGACGATGACCTGCGCTCTCTCACGGGCAAAGGTCAGGGCGATCTCCAGACCGATGCCCCTTGTAGAACCGGTCACCAGTATGATTTTATCTTTGATCGGCATGGGCTGTCTCTGTGTCAGTGTTCTGTTGATGGCTCCAGGGTTCAAACACCACTTTGTAGGCCTGTTTTGGATCCTGCAGCAGCAGACGGAAAGCCTCCTCATAGCCTTCTAGGGGAAAACGGTGAGTGATCCATGGCTTTACATCGATGGTCCCGCTGTTCAGCAGCTCATAGGCCTCCCGCAGGTCGCGGTAATAAGCGTTGGAGGAGGTCGTCAGCGTGCGTTCTGAGCCGAGCAGCGCGGCGTCGATGGTCAGGGGCGTCCGGTGGATCGCCAGATTCACATAAACGCCGGATTCCTCCAGCAGCGGCAGCGCTGTGGTGAGCGAGGCGCTGCTGCCCACAGAATCAAAGATGGCGGCGCATTTCTCAACGCCCAAAATCCTCAAGGCCTCTTGCTGCAGATCCTGCTGTGATGGATCGATGATAAAGAAATCCGCATAATGACCGATAACTCGGCGGGCCAGCGGAGAAGGATCGGAGAGGATCACGGTTTGGGCGCCTTTGATCTTGGCGGTCTGGGCGATGCTCAAACCGGCCGGGCCGCCGCCGATGCACAACACATGGGCGCCCGGACGCAGATGCGCGCGGCCGACGACGTGCACCGCGACACAGAGGATATCGGCCATGGCCGCCTCTGCACAGGACAGGTTTTCCGCCAACGGATGAAGCATATCCGCCCAGCCCAGGCAGTACTCGGCATAGGCGCCGGGATAATAGTCCATATTCCCCCAGCCCTGCGCATGGCCGATGTGGATCATGCGCCGGCAGAGGTTCTCTCTGCCGCTTTTGCAGAACGGGCATTCACCGCACGACCGATAGGCCTGCACGCCGACGCGGCGGCCGAGCAAGCTCTCATGTTTTTTATGCTGAACCTGGACTACTTCCCCGCTGAATTCATGGCCCATGACCAGATTGGCTGGATTGTCGATGTGCCGGCCGAGCGTGTGCAGGGCCCAGGGATTTTCGCCGGCATAGTAGCGCAGATCGCTGCCGCAGATTCCGCAGGCCAGCACTTTGACGAGTACCTGGTTTTCATCCCTGGGTGTAAAAACCGGAATGTCGGTCAATTCCAGGGCTTTGGGTTTTTTCAGAACAATGGCTTTCATCCCGCACGTCCGTATTCTGGTGGATGCGCCGACGTCTTGTTGAGCAGCGCCAGTGGGCTGGTCGCAGACTATGGCTAAGTATATACCAAAATGGCAAAAGATGCAAGGGAAATTGCCATGGCCAAATTCTGCCGCGAACCTGGACATCCATCGCAGCCTGTCATTCCGACATGGCCAAGCATTTCACGCCGTTTTTTCAACCATCGTTCCGCCTGCTGATGGAATTAGCTATTTGGTGTTGATTTTTCCCTCTGCCTTGACTATCTTCATAGCATGAAGACTCGAACGATCATTCGTTTCGCCGGCCTGGTCATAACCTCCTGTCTGACGGTGCTGTCTGCACAAGAGGCGGTTCCGGTGAATCCGCAACATCCCGACCGTCTGCCGGACACGTTTCTCGGCAGGCGCATGGCGCCGCAGATCGGCTGCTGGTTTCCCGGCGTCCATGAAGTGCTGGAACCCGGTGGATTCAAACCCCCTTTGGATGCCTTGTGTCGGAGCGGTGCGTTCGATCTGCTCTGCGTCTCCTCGCGTTCTACTCATAATGAGTCAGATTCCGATTCGAGCGTCGCGTTCTTACGGCAGGCGGCCGGGTACGCTCTGCAAAAGTACGGCGTGCGTCTTGTGCTCGACGCCGAAATCCGTCTGTCGCGAAAGAGCTTTTTCAAGGCCCATCCACAGTGCTGTCAGGAGCGGCTTCACCTTGTCGAGCAGTTGCAGTGCCGGGGACAAAAGGTAAACATCGCTCTGGCGGTGGACGCATTGACCGACCACTATACGCATAATTATCGATACGAGGTGCTGGGTTGTCGCCTGCTCAAAGTGTGGGCCTATCGTAAGACCGCGGCTGATACGGTGGACGCGGCATCGGTGCGCGACATCACGGCGGAGGTCGAACGATTCACGGCCGACGGCGGCCGCTGCGAGATCGTCCTTTCCGGGGAAACGGCACAGGAGAACCGTTTCGTCTGCGCCGCGGTCGCCTTTGCGTTTCTCTATCCGGATGTGCATTCGGACGAGGCGCTGCACTTCGAGCGCGACTTGATCTCAAAACATCAGCAGATCAACGCAGCGGGATTCATCAAGGATGAATGGGGGTTTCCACCGAGCTATACCTGGGCCACGGAAAAAAACGAGTATTGGTTTTCACCGGCCATGATGCGGCGGTATGCGATGATCTCCGGCGGACGCGATCTGGCGGACGATTGTTTTTTGATGTATCGCAGTCAGACCGGCAGGGCCGGAGACCGCAGCCAGGCCATCGACCGGTTGAACCGGATGAACCAGGCGCGGCTGCTGGAATTCGAGCAGCAGGTCTATGAGTTGAGCAAAAAGTACTGGGGCGAATATGCTTTTGTCGGCACTCATCCCACCTGGTACCCTTATCCCGGTAAAAACGAATTCCGCAAGAACGGTCTGATGTGGTGGCGGCATCCGCGCGATTACGCGCAAACCGATGAAGTGACTCCCTTTTGCTGCCGGACCGGCATGGCCAAAGCGGCGGCGCAGCCGGTGTGGTACAACGAATATTATCAGACTCACCCCAGCCATTATATCTATGAACACTGGACCTGTCTGCTGGCCGGTGGACGGGTGAACATTCATCCGTTTTATCCGAAATCCGATGAGCCGGCGGAGGCGGGCGACTTTCGTATCCTGCCGATCCTGCGTGGCGGAGCGGACCGCATCCGCTCGAGAACCCGGCTGCTGAATTTTATCATGGAGGCGTCGTTGCAGTGTCCGGTTGCCGTGGTTTTCGGTCATTGGGGCGTGATGAACTGGACCTGTCCGCAATATTTTGATTCGCTTCAGGCTGCGATCACCCTGTGCAATGAGCTGTCCCGGCGCGGCTATCCGGCGGACCTGATTCCGTCGTCTGAAATTCACACCGTCGGCGTGGACGGCAAGAAACGCTGGCTCCTAGCTGAGGACGGCCGCCTGCAGTACGGACGGCAGCCGTATGAATGGGTGCTTTTTTACGGAGTGACGGAATCCGATCGGGCGGACATCGACTCTTTATGGGGGCTGGGGGATAAGGGTGAGACCAGGCGGGCCATTTTACCGCCGGCTATGGATCAGTCGGCATGGGCGCAGAGAGTGACGGAGGATCTGCAGCGGCGCGGCATTCAGCCGCAAACCGTCTGGGTGGAGAGCGATAACCGCTGGAAGGGTTCGATGTATCGTCCGCCCATGAGCGGTCTGGCCCGGTTCACCGACGGTACGCTGTTGTGGGCGAGTGGCAGCCAGGAGGAACCGCGCGGTAAAACCATCCGGCTGGATAAAGCGTCTGTCCTTTCGAACGACGGCCGACAGACCTTTGAGATCTCTGCGGAAGCGGTCGGGGTTCTCGCCTGCCGGTTCGACAAGGAGGACGGCCTGGTCGCGCTGGCTGCTTCGGATTTGAAATTTTTTCACGCAGGGGGCATGAACATCGATACCGCTGACTGTCCCACTGACGTTGTGCTGTGGAAGGATCACTCTGGTGTGTGGCAGGGCGTCTTTCAGGCGGAAGAGAACAGACTGCCGCAGGGATTGAAGGCGGCTGCAGAGAAATGGTATTTTTTAAAAAAATAAAAATCGTCAAGGTGGCGTGGCTATTTGAAGAGAGGTGTCAGAGCAACGGAGATGCGGTTGTCATGAGTGCGGTCGTTCGAGTGGTTGTTTTTTTCTCTTTATTCTTTGTAAACATCTCCTGGGCGGACGTCCGCGTTATCTGCGATTATCCGGCTACGCCGTTGTCCCGTTACACGGTCAACCTGGTTCAGAACAAGCTGGTGCGATTGGCTGGGCTGGATTACGGCGGATCTCTGCTGGTCCGACTGCAGATCGATCAGACGCTCAGTGAACGATTGGGGCAAGAGGGCTATCGGATTGACGTCACCACTGCCGGCGCCACCATTGTCGCGGCAGCCGAGTCGGGAACGCTGTATGGAGCGCTGTCTTTTCTGGAGTGGTTGATCGCGGAGACCACTGTTGGGATTCGCGATCAGCTGCATGCGGATATCGATTTTCCTTCGCAGCCCGGACAAGCGGCTGACTTTTTACGCCATCTGCCCGATCATCATATCGAGAGTCGGCCTTTTTATCCGCTGCGTTTTTTTCATCTCTCCAATCTGGCCTTGGGGGTCGCTGATCTGATCGACAGCGAAATGGTGCCGGAGAAATACAACTTGTACAGCGGGATTGAAGGCGCCTTTAGTGAAACCGTGGTCACCTGGAAGCGCTGGTGCGACTGGTGCTCTCGGCACCGGATCAATCGTCTGTCCAACTGGCCCTACAGCGCTGGCACCAACTGGTGGGATCTAGCCCTGGATCCGGCGACCCGGGGCATGAGTCCGTTTCCAGATTCGGAGATCGTCCGCGCGGCAAAAGTCAGGGAAGAGTTGTTTCGTTACGCGGCTAGCCGGGGAGTAAAGCCCTTTCTGATGAACTATCTGACCGGATCCGCCACGTCGGCCATCGCCCGGAATCATCCTGAACTCGTCGGCGTGCTCGATGATGATGTGCATCATCACGGGGCCATGTCGTTCTGCCATGCGTCGAACAGGTTGAAAAACGTTTTCGTCGCGCAGATCAAAGCGATTTTGCGCACCTATCCGTCGCTGGCGGGCATTCATATCCGCTGGTGGGGCGAATCCTTTCCCTGCCAATGTGATCACTGCCGCGGCCGGCAGGGCGAGCTGCAGAGGCGGTTAACCCTGCAGGTGATCGAGGCAGCGCTTCAGGAACGGCCGGATATTGAGATTCTGCTCAGCGGTCGGCTGTTTCTGCACGGATCGGCCGATTTCTGGAAGCGTTTGCCCAAGAACGTGATGCTGCAAACCAAGTGGGGCAAGGATTGGGAGCCGACCGCGGATCCAGGCCTGGATACGGATGACATCGTTGCCACGGCCCATCCCTTTTTGATCAGTCAGAACCTTCCCTGTGAAGAGGTGTCTCCCTTTGGCTGTGTGCAGTATACACCGCTGGCCAAGGGGATCGCCGCCTACGCGGCTCAGGCCGACCAGGTTCCGAATCTGCAAGGGTTCAGCATCGTCACCGCAGAAAAAGATTTCGGCTGGATCACGGAGACCAATTATCTCGCTGCGGCCAAATTGAACTGGGCGGGGCAAAAGATCGACGTCGCAGAGCTGATCACCGGCTATCTCAAACTCACTTATGGCGACGCCGGCGAACCGGTTTATCAGGCGTTGGACAGGACTCAGAAAGTCTGGGAGGAGTTCTCGGTTGACTTTTGCGGTATTGCCCTGTACAAGGATTATTATCGAATGGCGTGGATGTTCGGTTTGGACAGTCTGATGAACGCCGACCTCCTCAAATTGGAACAGAGCAGCGGACGAATTGAAAAATATGCACGCATGCTGTCCGAGGCGGTTTTCCTGCTCGAGCGGTCGCGGCGGGACGTAAGGCCTTTGGCTCTGTTGCGCTTTGACGATCTAATCCAGCAGACGTGTATTTTCGCCGAGTTCTTTACCTCCCGCCGGCTGCTGGTCAAGGCATTTCTGCACCGGTGGAATGGTGATCGAGCGAGAATGCGGCGAACGCTGCGGCTGGCTTGTCAGGCGGATCAACGGCTGGTGGATCTGGCCTTGTCTAAACCGAATCTCGCCGATGATTTTGAGATGGAAGGGATGACCGAGCCGGTGAACTATGTGCGGGATACGCCGTTCATGCGGCAGGGCGCCTGGGATTTTCTCCACAACCGGGTGTTCAAAGAGATGGACGCGATACAGGCGTTGTGCGGTGAATAGCACTGTCTGCGATCGGTGAGCGCGGCGGCAAACAAAAAAGCCTGCAGCACGCGCCGCAGGCTTTTAACAGATTGATTATTGCTTCCGTGGCTGGAAGAGTTCGATCAGATCATTTGAACAATTTGCCCAGCACATTGCCGATATCGTCCAGCGCATTGCCATCGCCGTCGCTGTCGAGCATTTTGTTCAGAGAGCCAAAGATGTTCGGTTGCGAAGTCGTGGCTTCCTGCTGCTGGCCGGTGAGCAGATCGGTCATGCCGGAGACATCCAGGTTTTGTTCCCGGGTGGTTTTCCCCAGCGCGCCCATCACCATGGGCGCCATCATCTGCAGGATCTGGCTCATGGTGTCGGTGTCGACCCCGGCGGTCTTGCTGAGCCGGGAGGTGACGTTAGACTGATCTTCGCCAAAGATGTGTTTGAGGATGCCGCTGCCCGAACTGCCGGCAACGTTGTTAATGAGGCCTCCGAGGTTGTCGAAAATAGAGCCGTCATGGTCTTTAACCAGAGCGTTGTGTAGGGAATCGGCCCCGGACGGGTTGGATGAATTGCGAGTCAGTGCAGAGAGAAGCAAGGGAGCGGCTACCCCTATCGCCTTGGCGGCAATGCTCGGGTCTATTCCGAGCTGGTTCGCGATTTTGTTGATGGTTGGGCCGCTGATTTGCTGTACGAGCATTTGCAATAATGCGTTCATGAAAAGCTCCCTTACATGTGATAAAAGGTTATTTTATCCTTCAACATAGGTTAATTGGTAAATGTTCCCCTATTCCATCTTTATTTGTAACAATATCGTATCAATTTTCATTCCCGGCCTTGGTTGGAACCAGCGCACCGGCTTGGCGCGTTTCGAGGTTCCCTTATGCAAGGTGGCGGATGGTTGCGCCCTGTGGAACAGCGGCGCAGGTGAAAAAATTCAGGCGCATGCTGACAGCTTGATCGCATCCTGTTGCGGTCGATCTTGAGCTGATCGCAGCGGCTGTTTCCCACACGGAAGCGAAACGTGCCGTTATCGCAGCGGCTCTTGAACACGGACCGGCCCTGTTCCAGTGTGGAATTGTGTTGACTCGCTCGATAAAAAATGCTAATTTTCAATTAGAGTAAAATATCTCCGATGATCAAAGGACAGCGACGTTGGTTTTGTACGGACGGCGCCCCTTTTACGAATCCAGTTAGCAAAGGCGACGGTTTTGCGGACACGGAGAGTAAGGCGGAAAACGGAATCTTTCCTTTGTTTGATCATCATGGGGGTTGTGCATTTTTTTATCAGCCCACGCACGCTCGCTGAAACGCGCACGCTCTCCGTTCATCCCACCGCAGAGAATCCTCTCATCGCCGACCTTGACCCTCTATTTAACATCCCCTGGAAGCTTCTTGGCCTGCCCCGGCTCAGGCAAAACCTGCAATATGATTATCAATTTATCGATGCTGAGACGGGTTTTCTTTCCATCTCTAAGAATCATTGGACAGAGTCCGGCGAACTGTGGCGCTATCAGAACGGCGGTTGGCAACCAATCGATCTGTCTTTAATAAACGGACATTATCTGGGCAAGCTCTTTGCGCGCACCTCTGACGACATCTGGCTGGCCTGGCAGCCGGGGCGAGCGATTAAGCAAAACCTCCTCCATTACGACGGACGGGAGTGGCGAGAGATCGTCACTCCGAATGCAGAACGTATTCGCTCCATCTATATGACCTCCGCCGCCAGTGGCTGGGCCGGCTGTGAGTGGGGACAGATCATGCAATTTGACGGTGCACGCTGGACGCTACGGCCATCGCCCACTGAAATGCATCTCGACCGTATTTTTCTGCTGAACGACACCACCGGTTTCGCCTCTGGGCTGAAAAAAAAGAACGCTTACCACTTTTTCAAGTATGATGGCCGGGATTGGCGACCGGCGTTTGTCGAGAACGAAACATGGATGGCGTTGCTCAGCGCCCCCCCCACCATTCAAGCTGTTTTAGACAGTGGGCGCAGCCGGGAACAGGAGCGGTTTAGCTGGCTGTTGCGGCCGGCTACCGACAACGACACCTTGTATCTCGATACGCCGGTGGAGCTGTCGCAATTGGTGATGGTGCATCCATCCGGCACACATCTCTCCGGCTGTCTGGCGCGCTCGTTCTCGAATGTCAAGATAGATTGGATTGCCCACTGGGAAGAACCGATTCAACAGGATCGTGACTATGCCTGGCTCACGATTCATTTTTTTAATCAGTGCGGAGAAAAGCGGATCCTGACCATCCGCCAGCCAAAGCAGGAGAACGTGCAACCTCTTTTTCATTATCGCGTCAATTATGCCGGTGGGATTTTAATCACCGAGCATGGCATCGCGGTGGCGGATTTCAACCGAGACGGTTCTGAGGACGTGTTCGCCGTTGCCACCGGTGCGGACAACCATCTCATCCTCACGGAGGCGCCGGGGCATGGAGGTTGGCTGCGGGAGGTGGCCGCTGAGGTGGGTCTTGCGGGCAAGGATGTGTTGGACAACGGCCTGATCAACTATGATGAAGGCGCCTCCGCCGCTGATATGGATAACGACGGCGATCAGGATATTCTTGTCACTTCCTTGTACGGCCGCAATCTGCTCTACCGCCAGATGGGCCGATTCCGCTTCCGCGAAGAGTCGGACCGGGCCGGCATCGACGATTGCCAGGCGCGCTCCTGTTCCGCCGTGTGGGCGGATGTGAACCAGGACGGCGCCCTGGACCTGTACATATCCAACGAGGATTCCAGCAATCGTCTATATCTCAACAACGGCGCCGGTATTTTTCGCGACGTCACCGATGCAGCCGGACTGCGCATTGCGCGCAGCGGCGGCGGTTCGGCCTTTGCCGATATCGACAACGATAACGATCTCGATCTGTTTGTACCTCGCTATGGTCTAGCCAATCTTCTTTACCTCCATGAGGGTGTTGTTGGGCCGGACCGGATTCCGCATTTCCGGGAGGTCGGCCGAACGGCGGGCGTCGCCGGCAGCGATACGTTGGCGCGCTCCACCTGCGGTGTTTTCGCCGATGTGGATAACGATGGAGATCTCGATCTGTTTGTCGCCAATCTGATGACCAGCAGCCGGCTATACGTGAATGACGGTCATGGCGGATTTGCCGATGAAACGGAACCGCGCGGCCTCTCGCTCACAGATTTGTGTCAGACGGCGCTCTTTTTGGATGCGGATAACGATGGCGATTCCGACCTGTTGGCCGGTGTGCGCGGAGTGAACCGGTATTATCAGAACCAGGGAAATGGCGATTTTCAAGACTGGACCCTGCAAGCCGGCATTTATCAGACGGCCATTTGCACCGGCATGGCTTGCTTCGATTTTGCAGCGGATGGCGATCTCGATGTGTATGTAGGCCAGGATCAGACACAGAGCGCCATGTATATCAATTCCACGGACAATGGAGCGTATGTACAGGTCAACGTGGTCGGCGACCGCAGCAACCGCGACGCTATCGGCGCCCGGGTCTATCTCTATCGTCAAAAAGGTCCAGACATCCCGGGGGATTTGTTGGCCATGCGCGAGATCAACGGCGGTTGCGGCTATAACAGCATGAACAGCCGGATCGTGCATTTCGGTGTAGCCGGCAGAGACACGCTGATGGTGTGCGTGCGTTTTCCCAGCGGCAGCCTGCGCAAGATCAGCGGGGTCACCGCCGGCCGGCGGTTGACCGTGTACGAATCCTCCGGCTGGCAACGGCAAGCCGCTCTGGTGCAAAAATGGATGACGCGGTTACGCCATAATCCGGAACCGCGGGCGGCCCTGACGTTTTTTGTGGCGTTCAGTTGTTTCCTGATTCTCTTTGAGTGGCGGCAGCTGCGGTCGCACGCCTGGCCAGGCCGTTCCATCTGGCTGATGGTGGTGCTGCCGGTGTTGCTGATGGCCCTGCTGTTGATCCTTTTATCGCATCAGTCCGGATGGGTACGCTACGGCCTTGCGCTGGCGTTGCCGCTGATCGCCTGGGCCCTGGCCGTCGGCATCTATCGGTCCATTCGTCTTGTGCCAAAGTGCACCGCGGAAGATCTGGAAAAACTCTATCTAGCCACATCGGCCTTTTTTCATGGAGAATGGGGTGCGCGCAAGCTGAACCGGATCGAGTTCTTTTGCAACAATTGGAGCCAAAATGGGTCTCGATCCAAGCAGGTGACGGCTGTTTTTGAACAGGCGATCGACGACTATTACGCCATGATTGTACCGGAACTGCAGAAAATCCTCGAAGGTTCAGCCGGCGTCCGCACGTTGGCGCCGTTGCGGCAACGGCTGCAAAATGTTCTGTTGAATCTCGCGCAGAGCCTGGGCGAACTCAAGGTCGAACTGCGGCTGGGCGACGGTCAACACATCGATACCGTGCTGCAGCATTGCCGGATTCTAAAAGTCGAACTTTCGTCTCTGCGCAAGCAAATTTCCGACCGGTTTGTCTGCCAAGTCGACCGGCTGGTGATGGAAACCGTGCCGCACTACCGGCAGGACGGCGCGACCATTCAGCTGCTGCGATCCGCTCCGTCTGCGCTCTGGGCGCAGGCGCCGGCTTCGGCCTTTTCGCAGATATTTGAAAACCTGCTGGATAATGCACTCGCCGCCGTCAGCTCCGCCGACGTTCGTACGATCAACGTAGAGTTGGATGCCAATGCGGATTACGTTTTTGTCCGGGTCAAAGACTCCGGGCCGGGGGTGGCCGCGGAAGTCAAAGCCCGGCTGTTCCATCAACGGGTCAGCACCAAGGGGACACGGAACGGATTCGGCTTGTATCATAGCCACGCGATTCTGGAAAAATATGCCGGCGCCATTCGTCTACTGGAGGAAAACGGCGGGGCTTGCTTTGAAATCGTGCTGAAAAGGATAGCCTATGAGCCACCGGTTGCGGCTTTTGTTGATTGACGATGACAAACAGTTTGCGCAAGATTTCAGCCTGCTGAGCCAGAAAATATTTCTCGTTCGGCATGCCGGCAGCGGTCAGGACGGGGTTCGCTCTCTGGAGCAGGACGAGCCGGATGCCGTGCTGCTGGATCTGCGCATGGGCGAGGGGTGGGACGGCCTGCAAACGCTGCGCCACATCCGCGAGCGTCATCCGGAATTGCCGGTGGTGATGGTCACCGATCACGCCGATGCAGAGACCGCGGTGAGGGCGATGAAGCTGGGTGCGGTGTACTATACTTCCAAAAAGCCGCAGATGGCCGCCCTGCACACCGTGATCGAGCGGGAACTGCAGCAGGTGGCTCTGAAACGGCTGTATCTGGAGGAAAACGGCAAACGGTATGGCCGGTTGATCGGCGAGTCTATGGAGATGAAGCATGTCTATGAGCAGATCAGCCGGCTCGCACAGACCGGCTTTTCGGCGCTGATCAACGGCGAGTCGGGTACAGGCAAGGAATTGGTGGCTCACGAAATTCATAATCGCAGTGATCGAGCCGGAGAGCCGTTTGTGGCTGTGGACAGCGGCGCCGTTCCGAGCGGGCTGTTCGAGAGCGAGCTCTTTGGCCATGAACGGGGCGCCTTCACCGGTGCGACAGGGCGTCACCGCGGCCGGATGGAATTAGTAGGCGCGGGCACGCTGTTTCTCGATGAGATCGCGAATCTGCCGTTGGAAGCCCAGGCCAAACTTTTACGAGTGCTGGAAGAGCGGCTGTATTATCGTCTTGGCGGCGAAGAACCTCTTCCACTCAAAGCGCGGTTGATCGTCGCCACCAACCGCAAACTGGAGCAAGAGGTGACAGCGGGTCGATTCCGTCAAGATCTCTATTACCGGCTGGCCGGAATTCAGATCGATCTGCCGCCGTTGCGCGAGCGCAGAAAAGACATCGCCCTGATCGCCGGCTATTTCCTGCAAAAGTTCAGAGGGGAAGGCTCTGCCAATATACATGGTTTCAGCACTGCCGCGTTGCGCGTTCTCGAGGCCTATCATTGGCCCGGCAATGTCCGCGAACTCCGCAATGTAGTGGAACAGAGCATGATCTACGCCCATGGGCCGCTGATCGAGGAGCACGATATCCATCTGCGTCCTTTATCGTCGCCAAATGCAGGACTGTTTATGGATCTGCTGCATCGGCCCTACGATCAGGCCAAGGAAGCGTTGACCACTCAGTTCAAGGCGGAATATCTCCGCGCTTTATTACTGCGTCACCAGGGGAACATCACGGCCGCGGCGCGTGAGTCCGGAATCGCCCGCTCCAGTCTGCACCGCATGCTGGCCGAGTTGGGGTTGCGCGGCTGCTAGAAAAGAGTCCGGGTGTTCTATTTCGCTGCCGGCGATAGCCCTCACCTCTGTCGCATCGATATCACACTGCTATTTTATATTCTTCAAAGCACTTACCCACTATACCGCTGAAGGTGGCCTGTCGCCTTGGTAGGACAGCGTACGGTGCGCCGGCATCTTATCCCGCATAAAAGATTGTTTTTATTTAATAAAATTATTTGGTTTTCTGGCATGGTCTCTGCTTAGTAGAAAACAGAGTTCTGTCATGACTGTTAAGCGGAAGCAGTATGAAATTGCTCATGTTTGAAGATTCGCCGGAGATGATTCTGGCGCTGCAAAAGATGATGACGAATGAGGACAGGTGGTATGCGACTTGCGATGCGGTTCATGCCCGAGCCCTGGTCATGCAGGGGGATGCGGATGTGATCGTCGTGCGGCGATGTCACCTCCGTCAGCTGATGCATGGCCTGGGGTGCGGTCCGGGCGAGGGGATGCCTGGGGGGCGGCCAATCGTGGTGCTGCCGATGATTGGCAGCACCCGATTTTTACAGCGATATCTGCGCTCGGGGAAAATCATAAACGATATTGAAAAATCAGACTGCTCACTGTCCTTGTCCTGACATTTTTCTGCACACAAATTTTCCCTTTGACAAACGACCACACACCAGCGGTAGTGTTGCAAATCCCAAGAAAAATGGCGAGCATAATGACCAGTAAGCTTTCGTCTGGGCTAATGAACAAAATTGCACCTCGATGAATGATCCTCGGCGCCTTTGGCGACCCTGGCGGTTGATCAGCTGCCCCTTTGGTGGATGCATTCTAAAAATGACTGATGGGGCATTCATTATTTTATCACCGCTTTGCAGCTCTTTAGGCAAGTTGTGTATGAGAAAAATCAATCCACGTATGGAGCGCAAAAAATTTATAGCCGGTATCAGTGCTGTCCAAAATAGATTGGTTTTGTAAATTTGTTCTATGAAAAACCAAC
>DAIQOA010000121.1:0-13725 GCA_036788095.1 bacterium
CGGCTTAATCGGTTTTCAACCCCTGGTCAACGGCCAACTGTGGATTCATCCACAACCAAGCAAGGAGGGTTCGCTTAGCATTCAGGGATTCGGCTATCGGGGAAATCGAATCGATGTAGAGCTGTCCGCCGGACGCCTGGCCGTGACGAAAAACGGCGTTTTGCTCTATCAGGGAGTTCCCAAGCGGCTTAGGATCGTATAGCGTTTTTTTTTCGCGTGCCGGTAAATCGGTTCATTCTGATTTTTCTTCAGCCGGTTTATATCCGGTAAATTCAACAACCATTCGTTCGCTCTGCAGATAGCCCAGCTGGTTGAACAGCTTGATCTCTGCGTCCATCACAAACAGCTCGGGTTTTGACCGAATCAATCCTCCGGACGCTGTACTGCCGGAATAATCGAGCAGATCGAGCAGGTTGCGGCCGTCGTCCAGCAAAAGATACCAGTAGACTTTGAGAGCGCAGCGGCCGCCGGGATCGATGGTCAAGACATCGCCGACTATATTGCTCGGCGGCGCCAGATGATGATTGCTGATGGCGATTGTGGCGCGAATCGACGGCGTTTTCTTCATCCAGACATGAGCCTTGCCGACGATCTCCACCTTTCCCTCAAAAGTTTCCTCGTACAGATTGGTGATGATAAAGACAAATTCCATAAAGGGCCCGCTGGCATACGCCCCTTGGGTGTAAAGCACATTGGTGATCGCCAGGGTATTCTGCGGCTCGATGCGCGGCGGCATTTTTTCTTCGCAGGCAAGTGCGGTCATCAGCAGGATCAGCAGGCAGATTCGTTGAGAGGATTTCATCCGCGCCTCACCATTCCGCTCGAAGGCCGATGACGCTCCTGCGGCCGATCTCCCAGGCCGAGGGATCGCTCAATTCGCCGCCGATCCGTCCGCAGGCATCGATCCAGCGTACATTGCGATTATTGAAAAGATTGTTGACTTGAACATACAACTCGGTTTTCAGCCCGCCCTTGCCGCTCACCGCAGCCGCTGATCCGAAACCGCGGCTTTTGCCGAGGCGGAGATCAGTCAGGTGATAGCTCGGCATGCGCCGGTTGTTGGGCAGGAAAAGCATATCAGGGTTGAGCGGCGTGATGCCGTCAGGAGACGGATAATAGGTGTACGGCCGGCCGCTGTGGTATTGCCAGATCACGTTCAACCGGATGGATGCCGGCAACTCGAACGACAGATCCGCTTTGCCGCTGTGACGCTGATCCCAACTCAGGGCATAGGGCAGCGCGGCCATGGGGAAGCCCCATTGCGCCATGTTCATCCCCTGGTTTTCATGCTCACTGAGTCCTTTGGCTTCCATCAACGTGTAGGAGACGCTGCCGGTGCACCAGGCGCCTTTTTCTCTGCTTACCACGAACTCGAACCCCTGGGCGACGGCATAGGGATTGTTGACATATTCAGCGAATCCATAATTCCCGGCGATGCGGCTGTTGGCTGACACAAAGGTTTTACTGTCTATCTGATCCGTGGTTTCCTTATGAAAATACAGCGCGGAGGCCACAAAGTTCTCCGCAATGTTGTAGCGTGCGCTGAGTTCGAGCGCTGTGGTTTTTTCCGCCAGCAGCTCGGGATTGCCGCGCAGCACTTTGACGCCGCGATCCATTTCCACATTGTCCAGGCCGGAGTACAGCTGCTCGAACAGCGGAAATTGCAGATAGCGGCCCCAGTTGATGAAGAAAAAGCTCTTTTCGGTGAAAGGGAAAGCAAAGCCGAACCGGGGACAGAACTGATATTTTATTTTAGCCGGCACAAACGCGGTGATCTCTTCCGAATAGTCGTCCTTTCCGACGGGTATCAATTCCACGGCCGGCCTGCGGGCGCGCGGATCGAGAAAATCGAAACGCAAACCCAGGGAGATGACTGAACGACTGGTCGGCGATTCAAATTTGTCCTGAAGGAAAAGCGAACCGCTGTAGGGATGATAACGATAGCGCGTGCTAAAGTTGAGCATCTCCTCATCGATCAGCGGTTTGCCAAAGTACGAGAGCTGCGGCTCCACCTTGCGCAAGGAGGAGTGGATATCATAGCGCTTGAATTCCATGCCGGCTTTGAATAGATGGGCGGGATGCCATTGGCTGGTGATTTCCGTTTTAAGGGTGGTGCTGTTTTGCCGCATGTCGGCCCACCATATCCGATCGCCGCTGAGGACATAGAGCAGATAAAAGTCGTACTGAAAGGGTTGCCCGGTCACGCTCTCTGCCGGCCCCTCGCCGATGCGCGAGCGGAGCTGACTCTGGCACAGACTGAGCGAGTAAAAGAGACGGCTGGTCAGCGTGTGGTTCCAGAACAGCGTGGCGAGGAAACTGTCATTGCGACGCGGCGGCAGTCCATCGAGATTATACCGCCAGCTGAATTCATAATCGCGCCGGCGGTTCAGAGAATAGAGAACTTCTGCCGAAAGCCGCTGATCGCTGGAAAAAAGCCAGTCGATTTTTGCCAGACCGAACAGCTCTTTCTGGATGGGTGATTTGAAAAAATAGTGCATGTCCTGCCACCATCTGCTGTCGCTGAGATGAAGCGTGTTGGCGAGGAAATAGGAACTTTTTCCCTTGACCAGGGGGCCGCCGGCCGTGACCTCCAGTTCATTGGTCCGGCTCGTCTGCGTGCCGCCGAACAGGTCGTCCTTTTCCAGCCTCAGTCTCAAGTGCGGCTGATCGCCGCCGTTCCGGGTGATGATATTGACGACGCCTGACAGCGCGTTGCCGTACTCTGCCTCAAAACCACCGGTCTTGACGCTGAGCTGTGAGATGGCGCTTTTGGACAGTTCCATCCCCAACCCGCCGCTGATGAGGTCCTGGATGGGAAAACCATCCACCAGATAGACCACCTCACGCGTTTTACCGCCGCGGACATGCCCTTCCGTGGTCACACCGGGTTGCAGCCCGATGACATGATGGAATTTTTCTATGGGCAGGGTTTCCAACTGAGCGGCTGATTTTTCCCACACCGTGCCGGTTACGTCGGTTTGGATAAGGGGGCGTTCAGCGGTCACTTCGACCCCCTGCATTTCAATGGGCATGCTTTTAAGCCGAGCGGCGAGCCGTGAGCGCAGATCCGGCAGAACCACGACCTCCCGGAAAACCAGGGTTTGATAGCCGAGCAGGGACACCCTCACCTGATAGGTTCCGGCGCGCAGATTGTGAATCACAAAAGCGCCCCGGCTGTCGCTCACCGTCCCTTGTCGCGTTTCCAGGATCATAATCGTCGCACCGATCAGAGGCTCCCGGGTGGCTGCATCCTGAACCACGCCCTCCAGCCGGCCCACGGTGCCGGCCCGCAGGGTTTCACCCAGACATAGCCACAGCAGGATCGGCCAAAGATAAAGCCTGAAAGGGTTTGTTGAGACTGGCATTTGGGAGTCGACGCTCCTCTTTCACTGATGGCAATGACCGGTTGCGAAAAAATAGATGCAGGGTTGGCAATGGCGGCTTGATGGAAACTTACAACTCCCGGCGGTCAAAATCAATCAGGTTTTTTCTCAGAGAGTTTTTTCTTGTCCATTCCAGAATAACTTGGTAAATTCCTCCACCTGCCTGCAAGGGGAGAACTCGTACTGAATCATGATGGGCGACATCGTGTTTGCCTGCTGAAGAATTAAATGTTTTGGGAGTAGCTGATGAAAACGATCATCCGAATTCGGCCGTTGGTCTTTTTGCTTGTTGCCCTTTATGGGTTCTCTCTCAACGGATGCGCCCGGCGGCTGGAGCCGGTGGTTGAAAAGCCTTCAAATCCGCTACGTACTTATGCCCAGACCACCAAAGCGGAATACAGCTATCGCCTGCATAAAACCATCCCCGGCAAGGGATACACCACCCATGTTCTGCGCCTAATCAGCGGCAGGTGGCTGACGGAAAATGAGGTGCAGGAGACGGAGTGGTGGCATTGGCTTCATGTCGTGGTGCCGGATTCCCTCTCCAGTTCCACCGCTCTGCTGATGATCGGCGGCGGCAAACGCGAAGATTCGGAGCCCAAGGATGCCCCTTCTTCGCTGCGGCAGATCGCCTTGCAGACCCATAGTGTGGTGGCGCATCTGCACAATGTGCCCAATCAGCCGCTCAACTTTATCAACGACCCTTATGGCCGGCGGTCAGAGGATGAGATCATTGCTTACGGCTGGCGCAAATTTCTCGAAGCAGGCGGAGGAGAGGATCAGGTCCAATGGCTGGCCCGATTGCCCATGACCCGGGCGGCGGTCCGCGCCATGGACGCCATTGCCGATTACACTACCCAGACGCTTGGACGCCCGGTAACCCGGTTCGTGACCGCAGGAGGTTCCAAGCGCGGATGGACGACCTGGGCTACGGCCATCGCGGATGAGCGGGTGGTGGCCATCGCTCCGCTGGTGATCGATCTGCTCAATCTGGAACCTTCCTTCCGCCACCACTGGCAGGCCTATGGACAGTGGTCTCCGGCTGTGGATGATTACGTCCGCGAAGGCATCATGGAATGGATGGGCACGGTAGAGTTCGACCGGCTGCTTACATATGCAGACCCCTACTCTTATCATAAACAATTGACCCTGCCCAAGATGGTGATCAACGCTTCCGGGGATGAATTTTTTCTTCCGGATTCGTGGCAATTCTATTGGCAGGACCTGGTGGGCGAAAAACATCTCCGCTATGTGCCCAACACCGGTCATTCTCTGAGCAAAACCGATGCAGAGGAGACGGTGGCCGCCTTTTTTGAAAGCGTTGTCAAGCAAACGCCCCGGCCTGATTTCAACTGGCGAGTGGACAGAGGCGCTCTGGTGATCGAGACCAGCCCGAATCAGCCGCCGCAGAGCATCAAGCTCTGGCAGGCCACTAATGATAAAGCCCGTGATTTTCGCCTTCCGGTGCTGGGCAAAGCCTATAGCTCCACCGATGTCCCGCTGAGCAGCGATGGAAAATACCGGATCGCGGTCACTCCTCCGGAAAAGGGCTGGACAGCTTTTTTCGTCGAGCTCACCTATCCCGGCCCGGGCCTTGCACCGTTCAAATTCACCACCGGCGTGACCGTGGCGCCGGAACAGTTGCCCTACCCGGCTTTTAAACCAACGACGCCGAAAGGGACGCCATTGACGACGCAGAAAGCGGGCGGGTTTTAAATCAAACGCCGAGTGAGGTGACTGGATGAACCATTTTTGCGCTGGTTCCACAAGGGATAGGATCCTGACTTTTTTCCTGGCCGCGTGGTTCGTCGGATTCAGCGCCTTTGCTCAGGAACTGAAACAGCAGGATCTCCGGCAGGCTGGGAATTTGCAGCTGCTCAATCTCTGGGGAGAACAGCCGGCTGTCATCCAGTCGTTCTACCAAGCCGCTTTTGACGTACTTGAGGCCTATCCCTTCGCCGGCTATGCGGCCCTTTCCCAAGACTCGGCGGTGCGCAGACTGGGCAAAGCCTGCAGCCTCACCCATCTCGGCGGTCCTATGCTGGGCGACGTCACTTCGCAGGGAGCCAAAGTGTGGGTGCGCACGCTTTATCCCGCCAGGGTTGAAATCCGCGTCGCCGCGGATCACGGTGAAAAAAAATTCGGCCCGGTCAAAAGCACGGTCGAGAACGATCTTTCCGCTGTTGTAGAGGTGACCGGATTAAAACCGGCCACAAGTTATGGCTACAGGGTTTTAATCGACGGAACACCCATCCATCTTCCGCAACCCGCCTTTCTCACTACTCTTCCCGCCAGCCGCCATTCAGGGCCCTGGCGGATCATTTTCGGCAGTTGTTATCATCGCTGGGGGCTGGGCAATCAAACTCTCGCTCAGCGCATGGCGGAGCGCAAGCCGCATGCGCTCCTGCTTTGCGGCGACATTGCGGCACAGGACCGCAACGATCATTTGGGATTGCATCGCGCCGACTATTTGTTGCGTGATTTTTTTCCGGCATGGAAAAATCTCGTCGCCTCTCTTCCGGTCTATGCCGTTTGGGATGATCATGACTATTTTGACAACGATAAAGCAGGCATCCCCGAAGGGTTTTCCCATACAGACCGGGTGAACGTCTGGCGCGTGTTCAAGCGGGCCTGGAATAATCCATCCTACGGATTCGGCTCAAAGGGAGAGGGTGTTTTTTTTCGAACGCGGATCGGTCCGTGCGACGTCATCATGACCGATACCCGGTATTTCCGCAAGAATGAACCAGGATCCTTTCTGGGAGACGAGCAGATGAACTGGCTGCTGAATCAGCTGCAAGAGTGTGAGGGCCCGTTCATCATCCTGTCCGGCGGCACCATGTGGAGCGATTATGTTTCAAACGGCAAGGATTCCTGGGGGCGATGGGATCCTGCCGGCCGGGAGCGGATATTCCGTTTCATCGAATCCAAAGGAATCGGCGGAGTGCTGCTGATCTCCGGGGATCGCCATGGCGCGCGCGGCTTTCGTATTCCACGTTCATCCGGATACGAATTTTATGAATTTGAAGCGGCCAGCCTTGGCGGCCGCACAGGGCCGCCGGCGACCGATCCGGAGTGGAGGACCCAGCTCTACGGCGTGGCCGGCGTTTATGCTTTTGGCGAGTTCACTTTCGACGCCTCACCCTCGGATCCGATTGTCACCTTTAGATTGATTCAGCAGGATGGGACGATCCTTTACGAGGTGGCGCTGCGCCGCAGCCGCCTGACGCCGCCGCCGTCCGGCTAGGCGCGTTGAACAGACCTGCTTAAAAAAAACGGCCATAGTTTTTCACCTGCCTTGCGGCTGCAAATCCATTGGAATAGCATCAATCGTCTGTGCGCATCCGATGAAACATCAGGAATATCAGCATGTCCTCTTTAAGTCGTAGAGCATTTTTTACCCGTACGGCGGGAGGTCTGGGCGCCGCCGGTCTGGCCCTCTGCTCAGCAGGCGGTGGAGTGAACGGCTGCGCGGTAAAACCGAAAAGGCCCAATATTCTGCTGGCGATCAGCGACGATCAGTCCTGGCTGCACACCGGCGCCTTGGGCTGCCGTGCGGTGCACACTCCGGCCTTTGATCGCATTGCCGCAGAGGGAGTGTTTTGCAGCAATATCTTTTGTGCAGCGCCGCAGTGCAGCCCCAACCGGGCGTCTCTGCTCACCGGCCGTCACTTGTGGCAAAACGAAGAAGCGGGAACCCATGCCAGCAGTTTTCCCCGCCATCTGATGGTCTATCCGGATTTGCTGGAAAAGGCCGGCTATGCAGTCGGATTCACCGGCAAACCATGGGGACCCGGCGATTGGCAGGTCAGCGGATGGCTGCGCAATCCGGCAGGAAATGAGTTCAATCAGGTGAAAACCGCTGCGGTTCCGTCCTCGGGAATCGCCCGCGATGATTATGCCGCTAATTTCAAATTGTTTCTGGCACGAAAAGAGCGGAATCGGCCGTTTTGTTTCTGGTACGGTTGCAAGGAGCCGCATCGCGACTATGAGAAAGGATCCGGCTTGAAGGCGGGTAAAAAGCTCGAGCAGGTGCAGGTGCCGCCGTTTCTGCCCGATACCGATGCGGTGCGCAGCGATCTTCTCGATTATCTGCTGGAAATCGAATGGTTCGACCGGCATCTGGCGGCTATGATGAACCTACTGGCGGAACGCGGCGAACTCGACGATACGTTGATCATCGTCACCTCTGACAACGGCATGCCGTTTCCACGCGCTAAAGCAAATCTTTATGAATACGGCGTCCATCTTCCTCTGGCCGTGCGTTATCCGGCTGCTGTTCCTTCAGGCCGGCGCATCGACGACCTGATCAGCTTTGTCGATCTGGCTCCCACACTTTTGCAGGCAGCCGGCCTTGCGGCGCCGGGCATGATGACCGGCCGCAGTTTTTGGCCGTTGCTGACAGCGGACCAAAGCGGCATTCTGGATTCCAGCCGGGACCACGTGCTCTTTGGCCGAGAGCGGCACACGCACGCGCGGCCTGACAACCTGGGCTATCCCAGCCGGGCCATTCGCACGCATCAATATCTTTATATCTGGAATATGAAACCTGCACGCTGGCCGGCCGGGGATCCGCCGGGCTTTTATGATGTCGACGCCTCTCCCAGCAAGGAGGACATCCTGGAACATCGCGGCCAGGGACCTTCCGCCGGTTTTTTTGCTTTGGCCTTTGGCATGCGAAGCGAGGAGGAGCTTTACGACGTGGCGGTGGATCCCGCATGTCTCAACAATCTTGCGCAAATGGAGTCCCACGCCTCAATCCGGCAAGCTCTGCGCGCCAAACTGGAGAGCCGGCTGCGGATGCAGGGGGATCCGCGCATGAAGGGTAGTGAGATTTTTGACAGCTATCCCCGTTACAGCCCCATGCGCATGGAATTTCCCGGATTCAAAGAGCAGAATGAGTACAATTCCCGCTATTACGGATAGGAAAAAATCGATTCCATAAACAGGAGAGCATAGCGTGAAGGTTGAAAAGAATATGCCGTCGACTCCGGAAGAGATGGTGCGGACTTGCACGCACCTGGATGCTTCAGCCGCCGCCCGAATGTTGAATGACGCCGAGACCGAGCTGGCCGTACAGGCGCTTCGGCTGATGGGACCGCACACGGCTGAGCCGATTCTGGCGCTGATGAACGCGAAGGCGAAAGAACAAATCACCGCCGCGTTGCCGCCGGAAGTGAGGCAACAATGGACATTGAATTTGACTTTTCCCAGAGGCAGCGTCGGTCATTTGATGGATCCGGTTTGGGCCGTCTTTTCCCCGCAGACCACGGTGCGTCAGGCCATTGAGGAGCTGCGCCATCTGGTCAAGCGGGAGTTTATCACGTATGGCTTTGTCGTCGACGCAACGGATAAGCTTGTCGGCGTTCTGGTGATGCGGGATCTGCTCTTTGCTGATCCGCAAACCCCATTGCATCAGGTGATGGTGACCGAGCCCTTTAGTCTTCAGGCAGACCAGCCGCTGATGGACGCCATGCGGGAGGTCCTGACCCGCCATTTTCCTGTTTATCCGGTCACTGATCAACAGGGGCGATTGGTGGGCGTTGTGCGCGGCGGCAGGCTTTTTCAGGCGCAGGCCATCGAGATCAGCGCTCAGGCCGGAAGCATGGTGGGTGTGGAAAAAGAGGAAAAACTCTCGACGCCCTGGCAGCGGAGCTTTCGGCTGCGCCATCCCTGGCTGCAGTTGAATCTGCTCACTGCGTTCATCGCCGGCGCGGTGGTCAGCCTCTTCCAGTCCACCATTGACCAGATCGTGGTACTGGCCGCTTTCCTGCCGGTGCTGGCCGGGCAATCCGGAAACAGCGGCTGCCAGGCGCTGGCGGTGACCATCCGCGGCATGACGCTGAGCGAATTTAAAAATGGCGCCACCCGCAGGCTGCTGGCCAAGGAGGGATTGCTGGGGTTGTTGAACGGCGCTATCATCGGCCTGGTGGCGGGTGCGGCCATGTTCTTTTTAGCGAGAAGCCAGGGCAATCCCATGGCGTTGTCTCTGGGTTTGATCGTGATGGCAGCCATGACCGCTAGCTGTGTGGTCAGCGGGATCTTTGGCGCCGTGGTGCCCATTGCCCTGCGCCGTCTGGGAGCAGACCCGGCCACAGCGTCGAGCATTTTTTTGACCACCGCCACGGATGTCGCCAGCATGGGTTTGCTGTTGCTGCTGGCCACCCTTTTCTTAGTTTGATTTTTATTAATCCTGTGAGACGCCGTTGGACGTGCGGCTGCGTGGCGGCGCCGAAAAGATTGGTGATGATGCAAACCGTTCACTGACTTGAAACAAATTCACCCGGCATGATAAAGGAAGGGTCGCAATGGATTTGCTCAAATTATCAGAGAGCCTCGATGGTTTTTTCTGGGGAAAAATCATTGTCTTTTTATGTCTGTTCGCTGGCATTTATTTTTCCATTCTGATGAAATTTCCCCAATTGCGTTTGATCCGGGACATGGTCGGTCAGCTGTTCAGCGGCAAAAGCTCTGAAAAAGGCGTTTCATCGTTTCAGGGTTTTTCCATGGCGCTGGGTGGCCGTGTCGGCACCGGCAACATCACCGGAGTGGCCAGCGCGATTTTTTTCGGTGGTCCGGGCGCCGTGTTCTGGATGTGGGCCATCGCGTTTCTCGGTGCCGGCTCTGCGTACATTGAATCCGCGCTGGCGCAGGTCTGGAAGGAGGAGATTCATGGAGAGTATCGCGGCGGCCCGGCCTATTATATGGAAAAAGGGCTGCGCAGCAAAAAACTGGGCTTTGCCTTTGCCGTTCTGACCATCCTTTCCTGCGGCGTGTTGCTTCCCGGCATTCAGTCCAACTCGTTTGCCACTGCTGCCACTTCCTCGTTCGGCATCGATCCGTTATACATTGCGTTTATATACAGCGGGCTGCTCGGCTGGGTGATATTCGGCGGCGGTCGGCGCATTGCTAAAACAGCCGAGATGATCGTTCCGTTCATGGCCGTGGGCTACATCCTGCTTGCGCTGATCATTCTTTTTATTCATTTCGAAAGAATTCCCCATGTTTTTAATCTGATCTTCAGCAGCGCCTTTAATCGTCATGCGGTCTATGGGGCGATTTTCGGCTCAGCGATCAGTTGGGGCGTCAAGCGGGGCATTTTTTCCAACGAGGCGGGACAGGGCACCGGCGCTCAGGCCGCCGGCGCAGCGGAGGTGTCGCATCCGGCGAAACAGGGGCTGGTACAGGCTTTTTCGGTGTATGTGGATACCCTGTTCATCTGCACCGCCACAGCCATTATGATCATCTCCACCAATGCGTTCAATGTGGCCAATTCAGCGGGCGGATTCCTTACGGAAAACATTCCGGGAATCGTCTACGGCAATTTCACTCAGACCGCGGTCAACAGTGAGGTGCCCGGATTCGGCGGCGGTTTTGTGGCCGTCGCGCTGCTGTTTTTCACTTTCAGTACCGTACTGGCCTATGCGTTTTATGTCGATTCCAATGTCGGCTATATTTTCAGGGAGAACAGCGCCGGATGGGGTTACCGAATCACTCTTTCGCTCTCCCGTTTTGTCATTTGTATCATGACGTTCATCGGCACCATCATGTCCGCCAATATGGTATGGAATTTTGGTTCCGCCGGCGTGGGCGCCATGGCCTGGTTCAATGTGATCGTGATTCTGCTTTTAACCAAGCCAGGAATCCGGACGTTGAAGGATTATGAGCAGCAGAAGAAAATGGGACTGGACCCGGTCTTTATACCGGAACGCTGCGGCATTCAGGGGGCGGAACTGTGGACAGAGATTGCGGCAAAAAATTACCCGCAACAGCTGGCTGCGTTGAAAGATAGGGTTAATCATGTTACGAAAAAAAGCGGGGAATGAAGTCAAGAGAGCTTTCGTCCGGACCCTGGGGGCATGAGATCAAGTTGAGAGCAAGGCCAAACTACCGAACGAGAGCCTTGAGTCATAGAAGGAGTTTTAATATGTAAGGAGCATATGAATTCTGCGTGCTTTATTAAACCGCAGAGAAAGCGCTAAGCAACGCCGAGGGAATGAAAAATTAACATCCGGTATCATAGCAAAAGGGGAGGGCGATACTGGAAAAAAGATAGGTCCCTGGCGAGATGGAGGCGATGCACCTGCAGGACTTGACAAATGCCTCAGAAGTTGTTCTGGATTTAAATCAGAGGGCGCCGGCTCCTTGTGAGCCAGCCCATCCCCATCCTATGATGAAAGGCGGCGCCGGAGCGGTTCGTCTCGGCAAGGTAGTCGGCGCGGCGTTCAACAATGGTCCGGCTTCACTGACCGCAGAGCGATGTGAAAGGATCTTTATTCCGGGTGGGACTCTTGTTTCGTTTTAGCGCCTTTTAGCAGGCGGATGATCGAGAATATATCCGATATCCACAATATACAGCTGCCTGCCGAGGCCTTCATGGGTGGCATCGATGGACACCATCCGGCCGTTTCGGCTGCAGCGCGCATGCAGGTCCACACGAAAAATGCCCCGTTTCGCTGCCATCGCTTTCAATTTTGCCAGGGGAACAAACAAACCGCTGGGCCGGTGAAACAGCAGCAGATGCTGCACGCCTTCGATCTCATAGCTGTCCCCCAAGATCCAGTCGTCATACGGCTTGGGCAGAACCGTCGGCGTGATGTTGTTGCCACCGGTGTCCGCCAGTTTTTCCGCCGCCTCAGCAGAGCCGTCATCGTTATAAAGAGAGAAGAACCGGCCTTCGAGCACCGTGTCGTCGTCCAGCCAGGTGGTGTGGCTGGGATCGTTGTAGAAATAGCGCATGTTGCGGCCGTCGCGTGAAAGCGACCAGCCGGAGACATGGATGGGCTTGTCCAGGTTGCGCAGATAGACCATGAACCGGGTGGCCGAGGGGTTCCACTCTTCACGGAACACATAGAGGTCGGTTGTTCCCTGATAGCCCTGGGGAAAGGCGAATTTGGCCAGCTTTTCCAGGCTGATGAGAAATTTCACCTTGCCGGTTTTCATATCCATTCTCTCGATGCCGGATTTTTTCGGCGTTTTATTGCCGGCATATTGATCGCCGATGCCGTTGTAGGCGGTGCCGGGATGCTTCATACGGCCGAAATCATGGGTCAGGGCGAATCGGCCATCGTCCGAGATATCGTAAACCGGCCGCGGCAGGGTCCTTCTTTCGCCGGTCCTGAAATCATAAAGCCTGGAGAGGTAACGGGCGCCATCGTCGCTGCGATCGTTCCACAGGATCTCGCTGGAGCCGGGTACCCATTGCAGCCGGCAGCCCTGCTGCCAGTTCCACGCTGTGGTCTCGCCGATTTTCCTCCATTTAAAGCCATCCTGCAGATCGTAAAAGCCGATTTCGCCTTTATCCGTGGGCTGCACCTCGCGGTTCTGAAAACCGACCTTCATGGCCAGGGAGTAGCGGCCGCTGCTGTCGAACTGCTGCACGTCAAAGTACCAGAATCCGGTGTAGCATGGATTCTCCGGCGTGCCGGGATCAGACACACGGATCAGCTTCGCATATTTGTGATCGCTGCCGTGCACCACTTCTTCCCAGGTTGCACAGGTGGTATAGTCCTGAGCCCAGGCTGAGAGCGCTAAAAGCAGGAGCGTGCAGATCCAGTTTTTCATTCTCTCGTTTTCCCTTCATAATTATCCCGGCGATTCAATCCCTTGCGGGCTGCGTTTATCGAGGACAGCAAAAACAAAACTGAACGACGCATGGGATGCACCTAATTCATGGCCGGTATCATTAAAAGCTGCGCTCTACCCGCAGGTGATGGCCGTAGCGGTGGACGAAACTTTTTGGTCCGCTGCTCACCGGACCGCGCTCATGGACGGCGGCGCACTGGCCGGTGCGCTGGCCCACGCTTTGTTGGGCGCAGGGCCCATATTGAACACCAGGGTTCCGCCGTTGACCACATCCTGATGTGTGATCCAGGCTTTATCATAGGCTGTGCCGTTCAGCCGGGCGGATTGAATGTAAATATTCTCCTTGGATAAACCCTCTGCTTTGATCGTAAAGGTCCGGCCGTTGTATTTGACCGGATCCAGGTGCAGGACCACGCTGGAAAAGATGGGCGCAGTCAGCTGATAGGACGGGTCTCCTGGGCAGAGCGGAAAGAGTCCCAGCGCGCTCTGCACATACCAGGAGGACATGCAGCCGAAATCGTCGTCCATCTCCAGCAGAAAACCGTCCGGCGTGTCTTTAAAGATGCGGCCGTAATAGGGCTCTTCAAAGAATTCGTGGGTGCCATAGTACTGACGCACCGGTTCCGTAAGAATGGTGCGCACCCATTTCTGCGTCAACCAGGGTGCGCCGGCGTGATTGAACAGATACGGGGCGAGCAATCCCGGCTGATTGCCCATGTTGTAGAGACCGTAGGTGCAATAATAGTTCAGGTCCTGG
>DAIQOA010000122.1:0-13588 GCA_036788095.1 bacterium
GTGGACCATCGTGGATGAAGAGAAGGAAAATGAAGGCACGGATGAAGAGAAGGTCGTCAGCAGCAGCAAAATCTTTAACGGCACGCTGAGCGGCGGCGTTGAATACTGGTACAGCGATCTGATCGCGCTGCGCGCCGGATACTATTGGGACAAGCCCGGCCGGGTGGAGTATATGAGCTTTGGCGCCGGCATTCAATACTCGCTGTACCGCTTTGATTTCGGCTACGTCTCCGCTGCCGAAGGGCATCCCCTGGCCAACACCATGCGCTTCTCATTGACCATCGGTTTCTAAGAATACCATCATCCGCCGGACGGCGGCCTGTGGCCGCCGCCTGGCCGGTTTCTAATCCCATGGAAGGGTTTATGCCTAGAGCCTGTTCGCTCAACTCCTTTTCCAACAGACGGGCAGCAAAAAGAACGATCGTTTTACTGCCCGTTCTTTTATCGCTGATTGGTTTTGCGACCGGCTTCGCACAGGCGCCTTCGCTCCCGGATACGCTGCATCTTTTAGCGCTTCGAGCGGAATTCCTTGCCGACGATCTAGCCACCACCACCGGCAACGGCAAGTTTGACCTCAGCGCCACCAGCAGCTACGCCGTCGACCGGCCGCCGCACAACCGAACCTATTTTCAACATCAGCTGCTCGCTCTGCACAATTATTTCAACCGCGTATCCCAGGGCCGGGTCAACCTGAAGGCCGACGTGTTTCCCCTGGAGCAGGATCGCGCCTATCAGCTGGCGCAAAACATGGTCTATTACAGCGGACAAGAGGACGAGGCCATTGAAAAAATGCGCTGGGCGGAGTTGCTGCGCGATGTGCTGCTGCTGGCTGAAAAAGATGGCGTCATCGACTTTACGCGATACGACGGCGTTATCGTCTTCCATGCCGGTGTGGGAAAAGACTTTGCCTTTGATTTCGATGCCACGCCCTACGACCTTCAATCCGTTTACCTGGACTATGAAACGCTGCTGCAAACTCTGGGCAAGGACCAACCGGGCTTTTCCGGCATCGCCGTCGGAGGCGCCCGGGTGACCAACGCCCTGATTCTGCCGGAAACGCAGAATCAGGAAGGGCTGGATCTCGGTCTGCTCGGCACCATGACGCTGCTGATGGGCAGCCGGCTCGGCATGCCCTCCCTGTTCAACACCCAGACCGGCCAGGCCGGCATCGGCCGCTGGGGGCTGATGGATCAAGGATCCTATAATTTTCAGGGACTCGTGCCCGCTGAGCCCAGCGCCTGGGAAAAAGTGTACATGGGTTGGGAAACGCCGGTGACCATCCGCCAGGGCGAGACCGTCCGCATCGGCAGCAGCACGACGAAAACCGCATCCCATATCATCAAGGTTCCGATCGACAGCAAAGAATATTTTCTTATAGAAAACCGCGTGCGCGATCGCAACGGCGACCGCATCACCCTGGGCCGCGATGAGTACGGCAACCGCGTGGAATTCGATTCGACCGGCCGCGTCGTCGCCTCAGCTCCATTCGGCGTGCTCACCCGCGTCGACGAATACGATTTCGGCTTGCCGGGCGAAGGCCTGCTCATCTGGCATGTCGATGAACGCCGTATCGAAGCCGGACTGGCCGGCAACACCATCAACGACGACCGCGATCATCGCGGCGTGGATCTGGTCGAATGCGACGGCGCCCAGGATATCGGCTATGTCTATGACATGTTCGACGCAGGCTACGGCACGGAAAACGGCGATTACTATGACGCCTATTGGAAGAACAACGAATCCCACAAGATCGTCAACGACGCAGACCAGGTCGCCTTTTCACCCTGGTCCATTCCGAACAGCCATGCGCACAACCATGCGGTGACGCACATCATCATCGACCAATTCAGCGACCGCGACACCGTCATGAGCGTTCGTATTCACTCCGACCTTGGCCAGGACGGCTTTCCCTTGACCGTCGATGGACCCATTGGCAAAGCCGGTTTACTCGCCGTGGACTTGAGCCCGGAGCAGGGCTCGCTGATTTTTACAGCCGGCGGCTCTGCGCGCGCGAACAACTTGAATGGTGCGGATCCGCAACAGAGCATGGCGATCTTTGCAGCCGGCCGAAACGGCGCTCTTTGGGGCTGGCAGGGGGATGGACAACCGCTGCCCGGAAAAGAGAGCGGTTTGTTTGCCGTTGTCGCTGACTCTCTTGATCAGCCCCTGGCCGCCATGAGTCCATCCACCTCCCACAGCGCCTTTCTGGCGGCAGCCGGCCGGTCCGGAAACCTGTATGTGTGGCAGCAGCAAGCCGGAGCACAGTGGTCGCTCACGCAAACCGATCTGCACAGCCGCGTCAGCGCCGGCCCCATGCTTCTGGCGGATGAAACCACCGACGCCCGTTATGCGGTAGTGGGTTTGGCGGACGGCCGCTGCATTCTAATGCCGCTGTCGTCCGCCAGCCGAGAATTCGTCACCCTGGACCTGCATGCCGGCGCGGTCACCGGCCTGTCCCAGTGCGCGGAAAACGGCTCAACCTTTTTACTGGCCACTGAAACCGGTCTGCTGGCCTGCTGCTCGCCCAGTCCATCTGTACGATGGCAATTGCCGCTCACCAGTGGTAAGGATCACTGGCAGCCTGTGACAGCGAATTTCACCTCTGCGCCGGGCTTGGAGATCGCCGTGCTCTCCACCGGCGGCGAATTCTGGATGGTGGACGATGAGGGACATGGAGAGCGCATGGCCGGCCTGCCGGCCGGACTGGGTCAAACCGCTGCCGGGGACATGGATGAAGACGGACTGGCGGAGATACTTTTGACCGACGGCAAACGACTTTACGTGTTCGAGCCCACCGGCGCCGCCACTGTGAATTTTCCCTTTGACCTTGGCTCTTCTGACGGCGAAATCGCTCTGTCGCCGGTGTGGATCAACACCACAGCTGCATCCACCTCCTGGGCGTTTGCAGGCAGCCAAGAAGGACTGGTCTGGGGAACCACACGAGCGGGTCGCAGCCAATCGGGCTATCCTCTCAGCGCTGGCGGCGGCATGTCGACGACACCTGTGCTGCAGGATCTGGACAGGGACGGTGACGTGGAATTATTGACCGTGGGCGCTGACCGGCAATTGTACGCCTGGTCCCTGCCCCTTGGAGTGCAGGGTGAGTCCTGGAGCCAGTGGGGCGCTGGGCCGGCTCGCACTTTTTTCCTCAAAGGCGGTCAGGAACCTTCGCTGCCGGGCAACGAACTCTTGCCGGAAAAAAAGAGCTTTTGCTACCCGAATCCATCCCGCGACAACACCACCTTGCTGCACTACTCTTTGACCCAGGATGCAAAATCCGTGAGCATCCGCATCTTTGATCTGGCAGGCGATCTGGTGGAGGAGATGGCCGGCCTGCCAACCCGGGCCGGCGATCACGAAACCGCCTGGAAACTGGATGGAGTATCCGCCGGCGTCTATATCGCCCGCGTCGAGGCACAGGGCCACGCCGGCACTGCGGTCACATTCGTCAAGATCGCTGTGATCAAATAAAACGACATAGTCTCTACCACAAAAGGAATAGCGGGAACAGAACCCCCTCTCTCGGCTATTGATCGGAAAATGAAAAAACTAGTCTCTATCGCATTCCTGCTTGCTTTTCTCCTCCCCTGTGGATCCATGGGACAGGAGATCGAAAACAACCATCCGGAACTCGACTGGTACACCATCAAGACCAACCACTTTCGAGTTCATTATCATAGCGGAACCGAACGTACGGCGCGCCTGGTGGCCAAGATCGCGGAGGAGATCTATGGCCCGGTCACCCGATTGTACGGTTTCCAGCCCGACGGGCTGACCCACTTTATCATCCGGGATCATGACGATAACTCGAACGGCGCTGCCTATTATTACGACAACAAAATCGAAATCTGGGCGCCGCAGATGACCTTTATTTTGCGCGGCACTCACAACTGGTTGCGCAACGTGGTAACGCATGAATTCAGTCACATGATCTCTCTCGGCGCCAGCCGCAAAGCGACGCGGCGCATGCCGGCCGTCTACCTGCAGGGATTTGGCTATGAACCGGAAAAACGGCCCGATGTGCTCTATGGCTACCCGAACCGGCTTGCCTCCTATCCCCTGCCCATGACCATCGTGCCCATGTGGCTGGCGGAGGGCATGGCGCAATTTCAGACCATCGGCCTGGATTATGATCAATGGGACAGCCATCGCGATATGCTGATCCGCACGGCGGTGGTGGCGGGCAAGCCGTTGAGCTTTGCTGAAATGGGGGTGTTCGGCAAAAACAGCCTGGGCAACGAACGCACCTACAACGCCGGCTATGCCCTGACCCGCTACCTGGCGCTCAAGTGGGGCGAGAGCGCGCTCAAGCGTTTGACCGAACAGCTGGCCAAGCCTTGGACCTTTACCGCAGACGGCGCACTCAAACAGGTGACCGGTCTCAACAGCGCGGATCTGCACGCCCAATGGCAACAGGAACTCACGGCGTATTACACCGACCGGCTGGCGCAAATCATGCCCCATCGCGTCGAAGGCCGGGTCGTGACGCCCAAGGGGATCGGCAACACCTATGCGCAATGGGCGCCGGACGGAAAACGGCTGGCGTTTTGCGGTAATCGATCTGAATCCTACCTCACATTGACCAACCTGATGATCTATGACGTCGCCGGCCAAAAAAGCAAAATCATCAAGACCGGCGTCAACAGTCAGCTCTCTTGGAGTCCGGACGGTGGAAAAATCCTTTACAGCCGCATCGAGCGCGGCAAGCACGGCAGCCATTATCAGGATCTCTATGTTTATGATCTGGCCGAAAAAAAAGAGAAACAGCTGACCAAGAATCTGCGCGCCTTTGATCCCGACTGGTCGCCCTCCGGCGACCGCATCATCTGTGTCACCCAAAAGGACGGCAGCGACAACCTGACGCTGGTCATGCCCGACGGCAGCAGCCGACCGCTCACCCGGTTCGAACAGGGCGAGAGCCTCAGCTCGCCGCGTTGGTCCCCAGACGGCCGCACCATCGTTCTATCCAAAGGCCGGAACCACGGCCGCGATCTGCTTCTGTACCAGCCGGACGGCGATACCTGGACCACTCTGATCAGCGGTGAGGGCGATGCCCGCGATCCTGTTTTTACTCCGGACGGCAGCCGGATCTATTTCAGCTGGGATAAAACCGGCATCTTTAACATATACAGTATAACGCCGCAAGCCAAAGAGCCGCAGCAGTGGACCAACGTGGCCGGCGGCGCGTTTATGCCGAGCGTGACCCGGCAAGGCCGGCTCGCGTTCGCCAATTTTCACTATCAGGGCTACCAGATCGCTGATCTGGAGCGGCCCACGGCCATCGATCCCGATCAGGCGGTGTATCGCTCCTCCGAACGTGATCTCGGGCTTGCACCGGGAACTTTTGCGGTCCGCCAGGACTCCGCACTGGAAAAAATCCGCCACTATGACGATCATGCTGCCCCGGACATGCCCGCTGAGCCCTATGAGATGACCTACAGCCAGATCTCTTTTCTGCCGCGCGCCATGCTTGATTACGGAACGCTCAAACTCGGCAGCTATTTTTACGCGGCGGATATTCTCAACCGCTACAGCCTGTTCGGCGGACTGACCCTGAACCGGCAGATGGATCTGGATGCGTTCGCCATCTTTGAGATGAGAAGATGGGCGCCGACGCTGTTTTTGGAGCTCTACGGTTTCACCCGCAACGTCAACCGGGATATCGAAGTCATCGAAGATTATCCGGAAAAGGCCTCGGTCGATATCGGCTTTAACATCCTCGAGGCGGACCTGGGCGCCTATTACGGATTGAGCGACCACTCATCCATCCGCCTGGCCTTTGTCCACGGTCGCTACACCAGTCAAATCAAGGATTTCCTTTTTAACAATCAGCAGTGGGTCTCGCCGCAGAACACCTATTACATCGGCAACCATTTCACCATGACCTGGACCCACGCGGGAGTGCTGCCCGGCCCCAGCGCCTCCATCAACCCGTTCGCCGGCCGCAAGATCGAAGTCAAGTACTCCCGCGAATTCAACCGGTTCTTTGACGACTTTGCCACCAACAACGACTTTGGCACGTTGCAGGAGGTCTACGCCCGCTACAACTATCATCGCATTGAAATGGACTGGCATGAGTACTGGCCCATGCCCTGGTCCTCACGCCATAGCCTGACGTTGAACCTCAAGGGAGGCTGGGTGGATCGGCCGGTGGACAGTTTTTTCAATTTCTTTGCCGGCGGCCTGCCCGGTTTGCGCGGCTATCCGTTTTACAGCATAGAAGGCCGCAAGATGCTGATCGGCCGCTTCACCTATCGTCTACCCCTGCTGAGTCTGTGGCAGAAAAAGTTTTTTCATCTGACCAGCGATCGGCTCTACCTGGCCGCCTTTATGGATTACGGCAATGCCTTTAACCAGGACCGCGTAGACCTGGGAGCCTTTAAAAAAGACCTGGGCGTCAATCTGCGCTGTTCCATGTTTTCATTTTACGGCTTTCCCACCGCTCTGTCGCTGGAAGCGGCCTATGGCCTGGATCAGGTGGTTAACCAGGACCTGCGCTACGGCAAAGAGTGGCGGTACTATGCAACGCTGTTGTTTGATTTTATCGACTAGCCTGGCGCGCGTATCGCGCCGCCCGGTGGACAAGGAGGATGTGTGAGCAGGTCGAAAGGATTCATGAAAGCAGGATTTTGTTTGTTGATGTGGTCGACGATCGCTCCGGCGCAGACCCCATTGCGCTGGCACGATTTTATGGTGCAGACGCCGCATCATCAATTCGCCTGGATCGCTCCCCAGGATACGGTGGCGGAGACCGACGAGGCCTATGAGGACGAGTATGTGGATTACAAGTCACCAAAAAAAGCGTTCCTCCTCTCCGCGCTGATTCCCGGCAGCGGACAGATCTATAACCATTCCTGGCTGAAAGCCGGAGCCTTTCTGGCTGTGGAAGCAGCCAGCTGGCTCTTTTATTCCCAATTCACCCAGGAAGGTCAGGACATCGACAAAGAGTTCAAAGCCTATGCCGATGCACACTGGAGTGAGAACGAGTACTGGGATTACATCGCCCGGCGCTCCGGCCTGGATCGCAGCGATGTGGAAGCGCTGCGCGCCTGGGAGAAAAACAACTATAGCCACAGCCTGCACCGGGTCAAAGACCAGCAATATTATGAGATGATCGGTAAATATGACCAGTTCAATGCGGGATGGGATGATTCGGACGTGGGCCTGTGGGATAACGGCTTTACCACCGCCCTGCGTTCGCCAAACCGCCTGGGCTATGACGACCGCCGGGACGACAGCAACCGTGCGTTCAAGAACGCCACCTCCATGGCCACGATCGCCATCATCAACCATCTGCTCAGCGGCTTTGAGGCGGCCTGGTCCAGCCATCGTTTCAATCAATCGCAATTCGAAGCCAGCCTGCAGCTGACGCCGCGCTACTGGGATCATCGGCCCTGCACGGCGTTGTCGTTGAACATGCGCTGGTAAACCCTTCACCGGGTGTGCGCGCTGCGGCCTGTGCCTGCGCCGCGGACAACCGGTCAGACGAGAGCCTTATGAAAAAATATCTGTCGCTCCTGCTGTTGTTCCTTGCCGCCGGCCCGCTGGCGGCGCAAACGGATTTCTCCGCCCTGTGGACCGAGCCAGCCTGGACCAGGCTGGCCTGGACCGAGCCAACCTGGTCGCAGCAGCCACCGGTGCGGTTGGCCCGTGTCGCTGCCGACCAGCCTGCGCAGGAGGCCGTCGCCGCTGCGCAATTCAAATCAAAGAGCAAGGCGCTTTTTCTCTCCCTGCTGGTGCCCGGACTCGGCGAGCACTATGTCGGCAGAACGCGACGGGCGCAGGCCTTTTTCGCCACCGAGATCGCCCTGTGGCTGGGATACGCGGGTTTTAAAACCTATGAAAACTGGCGCATCGACGATTATCGCGGCTATGCGGCGGAGAACGCGGGCGTAAACCTGGAGGGTAAAAACAGCACCTATTTCATCGATATCGGCAATTACAACCACATCGATGAATACAACGAAGCCAAACTGCGGCAACGGTACCTGGACGCCTACTACCGGGATGTGGCCGGCTATTACTGGAGCTGGTCGAGCGAGGCGCAACGGATGAAATACAAGAACCTTCGGCTATCCGCGGAAAAGGCCAATCAGCACGCGCTGTTCGCCATCGGCGCCGTTGTCGCCAACCATCTGTTCAGCGCCATCGACGCCGTCTGGTCCACCCATCAGTATAATAAAAACCATCGCCCCGGAGTGGGATTCCATTTCAACCTCGGCTGTACCCCTTCACAAATTCAACTCTCCCTCAACGCCGATTGGCGTTAACCGCTGCACAAGTATGCGGGCCATGGCCCGATAGAATCCGCGCCTGAGCGCCGCCCCGGAATCGCAAAAAGGCGATCCCGGGGATGGCTTTACTTGCTCCGGTAAACCCGAGCCATAAAATCCCCTTGCTCTGAACAGAAAAAAGAGCTGTCGGCTTTACTCTACAAAACAAACGGATCAGACTCTGGCTTTGAACTTTTGCAGATAGACGCGGTAAAAGTCCTGCAGTTTACGTACAGTCTCAGCGCTCGGCGTTTCACCCTTTTGCCGCGTGATCGGCTGGATCGGAATGCCAAGCACCTGCAACACCAGCTTGCCGCTCAAAGGCCAATAGATGGGATTCAACGCCTGGATGGCCTCTAAAATGCTGAACTGCAGACGCCGCGCTTCGATCAGATCTCCCTCCTGATAGCAGTCCTGCAACGCCTCCATGATCTGCGGATAAAAATTGGCGCCGCCGCCCACACAGCCGACAGAGCCCACGGACAGATCCTGCAAAAAGACCGTCTCTGAACCGGAGAAAACCGAGATGCGAGAGCTGATCGCCGAGGTCATAAGGCCCATTCGTTCGCCGTTCAGCGTGCGGTATTTGATGGCGACCAGATGACGGAATTGGTCCACCATCTCCGACATTGTCTCGGGCGTGACGGAATGCTCGCCCTCGCCGCGCGGATCATAGACCATGAATGGGACCTCCAACTCTTCGTCGACGGCCTGATAATAATCAAAGATGGCCTGCTGAGTGCCGGGAATATGGGTGGGGATCACCACACCGACTCCATCGCAGCCCGCTTTTTGCGCATAGCGGGTGAGCTCCAGCGTCTCGGCCAAACTGCCGGCGCCGGTGCCGGCGAAGAGCAGACGCCGTCTGCCGTTGGTGCGGACGATACAATCGATGATCTCTTTGCGCTCAGCAACGCTCAATAAGGAATATTCACCGGATCCACCCATGGGAAACAGAACCGACACCGCCGACTGACAGAGCCAGTCGACCAGTTTTTCCAGCACCGGAAAGTCGATGCTCTGGTCCTCTTTGAAAGGGGTTAGAATGGGAACGGCAATGCCGCGATAAGGAGTGGGGTTGGAGTTTTGCGTCTTTGGCTTCATTTTTTCACCTTTTGGTTAGGGGTAAGTAGGAAACAGGGTCCATTCAGACAAAAAGGGAACCAGGCATCGGAGCGCCGGCGAGGCATCGACTTTCTCAGCTATTCTCCTCCAGCCTGGGCAGGACTACCTCTTCGATCAACTCCTGCTGAATAGATTTGACGATGGCCATGGAGGTGTTGATCTTTTCCAGCAAGCCCGTCTTGGTCTCCGTCTGTTCCGGCGACGAGACGATCTCTGCGAGCAGATCGAGGTAGTCGATATTCAGCCGGTCATCCGCTGCAATGGCCAGGCGATGCAGGTTGCGCATGGTGCGCAGAAAATCATATTGGCGCGCCAGCACGGTCATCTGATTGGCGTATTCGGGCAAAATGGTTTGAAAGGTGTGAAAGATGGCATAGTTGGATTGCTGCGCCACTTCAAACTGCGCCCGGAAAATATCCAGCATCATCTCAATGTCGCGCAATCCGCCGGGACTCTCTTTCAAGCTGATCGCGTTCATCTTCTCCGTCGCGTAGACCTGATGACGATGACGGATTTCCTCCAGCATGGCCCGGCTGTAATCATGCTTCTGTCCAAAGAGATGCGGCCGGACGATGAATTCATAAAATCCGTCGCGCAGGCGATCGCTGCCCACCACCATACGGGCGCCGAGGAGCTGCGATTGATCGACGAAGGTATCCATCTGCTTGTTCTGCAAAAGCGCCTTGAGCTCACGAATGGTGCAGGCGAAGGAGCCGGTGTACTCGGCGAGCCGGTAGTGGGGCAGAATCCCGGAGCGCGCGATCTCGCTGTGCATGCGCGTCAGAATGGCCTCATAATAGGCTTTGATCTCCGCCGACTCGCTGTCGACGAGAATGATCAAGTCATAATCGTCGTCAAAGGCCAGACAGTGGCCATAGCCGCCGGTGACCAGAATGCTGATCAGGCTGCGATCGGGCTTGCGGGCCGGATCCCTCGCATCCACCTCCAGGGAGCAGATATGGAAAAGCTGCTGCAGATAGGCGTCGGAAAAGCCGATGTACTCCTCCGCCACCCGGCTGTTGGCAGCGTTAGTCAGGGCCAGGCGGCACACGCGCAGAAACTCGAAATCGTGGTACTCGGCCAGCTTTCGACGGCGTTCGCGAAAGTTCAACACCTGGTCCACCTGGCTGCCCAGACCGCGGCCGAACGCAGCCAGCGCATCAGGTTGATTGATGAGATCGATGAACTGCGGGTGGCAGGCAACGACTTTGGTCAGAATCCTGCGCACGAACCGGCTGGTGGTGAACTGCAGTTTGATCAGGCTGCACAGCCGGTCGCGATCGTTGAAGAGACGACGGTCCCACACCTCGATCTGCAATTGCTCATAAAAACCCCGCCGGCTCTGTTCGGAAAGATTTTCGATCAGATCCACCATCATCTTGGGAAAATGGTTGAACACCACGCTGATGCGGCGGACCTGGTCCGCGGTGATCTCCCGCCGTAAAAACTCGCGGAACATCGCCTCGCCCAACGGCCCTTCTCCGCGCTCAAAGAGCAGGTTGATAAACGCGAACAGAAGAAAATAAGAGTTCTGTCCCCAATCCACCCAGCGGGACAGCAGACCGGGGCGATCGGCATGGCCGCTCTTGATCTCCTCCACCAGCCGCGAAAAATATTCGGGCGGCGCCTGCCGCAGAAAAATCAGCACATCATCCCAGAAACGGGTGCCGCGGAAAAACTGCGCGGTGTCCAGCAGAAGGTCGGCCACCCCCGGAGCAGGCGCCACCGGCAGACGAGCGAACGAAGAGATGGAGGAGAGATGGTCCACCACATCCGTCAACAGCGACAGAGTCACCTCCTTGGCCGTTCGGGCATGACGAAAGTAATCAGCCACCAGACGGTCCACCGGAGTGGCGGCGCCGTTCCGTCTAAAGCCCATGGCTTCAGCGACCACCAGCAGGTGCTCGCGCGCAGAGGAATCCTCGCAAAAAATCTCCTCCTCTTCAGCCACCAGCAGTTGATACAGATAACGAAACATCTCTAGGAAGGTCAACGCCGATTCCAGCTGAACATAGGCTGCGCGACGCCCGGGATCCCGGTACTGCAACGTCTCCAGCAAGGCCCAGGCGTTGACCTGGCGGAGGTTGAACATGGTCTTGGCGGCATAGAGCGAGGCCTTGATCATGCGCAGACCGTCCACCTTGGGATTCAGCGACGTGGCGGCAAAATCGCGCAAAGCGAACGAACGCACTTCACCGACAATGCCGCGAATATAGCCTTCGTGAAACTTGCACTGCTCAGGCTGATGGCGGTTGTAATAATAACGCAGGGTCACCTGTTTGCGAAAATCAAAGAAAAGCCGTCGGCTGCCAAGAATACGGGCTGCGCCCAGCATTTCATTGATGATGACGAAATCGTGGATTTCCGACTGCAGCAACTCCTGATAATCCTCGATGGAGGCCGCATAGGAATCGTCGTTGCAGACATGCTCGGAGAGATGATAATGGGTGCCGATGGCCTTTTTCAACATTTCGGCGTTCATGCGGGCGATGGCAGTGGTCAACACATCGCGCCCGTCATAGCCGCGGTCGACCACGCCCAGGTCGATGTCGTCCTGATCGGATCGGGTGCCCACCCCCATAATGACAAATTCGACCGCCGGCTCCGGCGGCAGAAAAATTCTGAGCAATTCACGCATATAGGCGGCGGTGATGCGGCGAAATCCATGGCCGATCCACAGCATGAACTGTTTGTACTCCTGCTGGTGATCGCGGGATTTCAGCAGGTTGACCGCCAGGCTGTCGAGCGCGGTGAGCTTGAGGTGGAGAAACTGCAGGGCGAAATAGCAGCCAAGGTCAGCCAGCTTTTCCTCCTCAGTCTCTCCCCACCGGCTGAGCAAGGCCATCTCCTCATCGTAACTGGGCGCACCATACCACAGATGGATCCGCTCCAAGGCGCCGTGCTTTTCGATCCGCCTGGCTAACCCTTCCAGATGCTCGCTGATGGTGTAAAGATATTTTCTATGTTGATTGCCCAGTGGCAGGCAGCGGATTTTTAATCGATGTAGCTGCTCGGTATACGACATTCCCTTCTCAATCCTGTGGCATCATCAGCCATTTAACCATTATAGTTATTTTGCACTTAAAATTCAAGTCACAAATTTCATTTTTTTCTTGCTTATGAACAAATCTAATAATACTTTATCCCGCACCTCCCGGATCCGTAGGTAATCATCCGGTTGCCTGTCACCCCATCGAGAGAGGAGGCTTTGCATGTCCGATGTATCAAGTCACGATCTCATCATCTTCGGGGCCGGATTGGCCGGTTTGCGGGCTGCCATCGAGGCCTCCCGGCAAAGCCGCGGCGGCCTGGACATTGCGGTGATCACCAAAAACCAGATGATGCGCGCCCACTCGGTCGCCGCGGAAGGAGGCACCGCCGCGGTCATGCGGCCGGACGACGGCGACAGCTTGGAACTGCATGCCTGGGACACGGTCAAGGGCAGCGACTTTCTCGCGGATCAGGATGTCGTCGATCTGTTTGTGCGTACCATGCCCGGAGAAATTCTCCAGCTGGAGCACTGGGGCATTCCCTGGACCCGGCGGGAGGATGGACGTATCGCGCAACGGCCCTTTGGCGGCCACAGCTATCCCCGCGCCGTGTTGGCCTCGGACAAGACCGGTTTTTTTGAGCTGCAGACGCTTTACGACACTCTGCTCAAATACAACGCCGTTCACCATTACAATGAACATTTTGTCACCTCCATCCTCATCGATCAGGGGGCCTTTGCCGGTTTGACCGTGATCGACATGACCACCGGCCGGTTCAAATTCATTCGCGGCAAAGCGCTGCTCATCGCCTCAGGAGGCGCCGGCACCCTGTTCGGCTTTACCACTTATTCGCAAACCGTCACCGGAGACGGATTGGCCCTGGCCTATCGCGCAGGCATTCCGCTGGAGGATATGGAGTTTCTCCAATTTCATCCCACCGGACTGGTCCCTTCGGGCATTCTCATCACTGAGGCGTGCCGGGGCGAAGGCGGCTATTTGCTCAACAACCGCGGCGAACGCTTTATGGAAAAATATGCGCCGCAAAAGATGGAGCTGGCGCCGCGCGATTTAATCTCCCGCTCCGAAATGATCGAAATTGAACAAGGCCGCGGCTATCAGGGCCCCAACGGATTGGACTATGTGTACCTGGATCTGACGCACTTGGGCGCCGACCGCATCAATGAGCGCCTGCCGCTTATC
>DAIQOA010000123.1:0-13346 GCA_036788095.1 bacterium
ACCTGTATGCCGTCGCGGATCTGATCCCGGAGCGGGCGCGTACCATTGCGGAAAAATTCAAGGTGACTAAATGGTACGACAACCATCACGATCTCAGCGCTGATCCTCAGGTGGATGCGGTGGTCTGCACAGCGACTACGGTGAACCATAAAGAGATCATCCTCGACGCCATCGCTAGCGGCAAACCTACTTTTTCCGAAAAGCCTTTGACCTTGACCCTGCCGGACGCCCGGGACATTGAATCCGCCATCAACCGGTCCGGCGTCTTTTTTCAGCAGGGATTCCAGCGCCGTTTCGACAAAGGTTTTCGCGCCGCCAAACAAAAAATCGATGACGGCGTCATCGGCGTGCCGGTGATCTTTCGCGGTTCTTCGCGAGATCCCTACCTGCCCAGCATCGATTACCTGCGCCCTGAGAACAGCGGTGGTCAGATCATCGACATGGCCATTCATGACATCGACGTCGCCAGATGGTACATGGGTGAATTCAAAACCGTCTATGCCGTCGGCGGTGTGCTGGCCTATCCGCAGGTGAAGGATGTCAACGACACCGATAATGTGGTGATGGTGTTCACCTTTGACAGCGGATCGCTGGGTGAGATCGACATCAGCCGCAACGGCATCTACGGCTACGACATACGGGCGGAGGTTCAGGGCACCAAGGGCGCGCTGCAAGCCGGCTATTTGCGCGAAACCCCCATCCTTGTGCTGACCGAACAGGGGGTCCTGCACGATACGGTTCCCTATTTTCCAGAACGGTTTGGCGAAGCCTATGTGAGCCAGCTTAACAATTTTCTCGACAATCTGGGAGAACAAAAGGAGCCGCTTGTTAAAATCAGCGACGGCATCGCTGCTCTGCAGATCGCAGCCGCTGCAACCCACTCGCTGAATACCAGCTCGATCGTTAAGGTCAAAGATTTTTAACTGTTTGAAAAATTGATTCAAATGTGCGGGCGCTTATTTGTTGTATGTACTGTATTTATAATTGTATATTCAATTATATAAATACTTGAAAGGAGTATTCCATGAAAACCGTATCCCTTTTTGCTGACTGGGATCCCAAACCCGGCTTTAAGCTGGGCGCCAAAGACATTGAAGGCAAATTGACCTATCTGGGCAGCAAAGTCTGGCGTCACCCGCGCATCGAGATGACGGAAAAACCGGTTCCGGTTCCCGGGCCCACAGAGGTTCTGCTCGAGGTGAAGGCCTGCGGCATCTGCGGCAGCGATGTGCATATGCTGCAATCGGACAAGGAGGGTTATATCTTTTATCCCGGCTTGACCGCTTTTCCCTGCACCCTGGGTCATGAGTTCTCCGGCGTCATCGTCGAGGCTGGTTCTCAGGCGATCAACAAACGCACGGGTAAAAAATATACCAAAGGCCAGGCGGTTTGCAGCGAGGAGATGATGTGGTGTTCCTATTGCAAACCCTGCTGCGACGGCTATCCCAACCACTGCGAGCAGCTGCAGGAGATCGGTTTTTCCATCGACGGCGCTTATGCTAAATACATCAAGGTGGACTCGCGTTATCTGTGGAGCATCGATGCTCTGGCCGAACGATATGGCGAGGAAAAGATGTTCTTGCTGGGCAGCCTGGTGGAGCCGACCTCTGTGGCCTACAACGCGGTTATCGAGCGCGGCGGCGGCATTCGCGCTGGAGAGAACGTTTTGATCATGGGCAGCGGGCCCGTGGGCATCGCCGCCTGCGCGGTACTGCGCAGATCCGGCGCCTCCAAAGTGATCATCTCTGAGCCATCGGCCTCGCGACGTGAGATGGCGCTGGCCATGGGCGCCACCCATGCCATCGACCCAACGCAGGTCAATGCCGCGGATGCGGTGCTGGAGCTCACCGAAGGCATGGGCGCCAAGTTGATCCTCGAAGCCACCGGACTGCCCAGCGTGGTCTGGCCGGACATCGAACGGATCATCTGGGAGGGCCGGCAGTTGAACGCCACGGTAGTGATCGTCGCCCGCGCGGACGATCGCATTCCGATGAACGGCGAAGTGTTTCAGGTGCGCCGCGCCAGCGTCGTCGGCGCGCAGGGCCATTCCGGCCACGGCACCTTTCCCAATGTGATCAGCTGCATGGCCGCCGGCATGGATGTGCTGCCGATCATCACCAAAAAGATCAAACTGGATGAAACAGAGGCGAACATTCGGCTTTTGCAGACCGATCGCAACGAAGTCAAAATCACCGTGCTGCCCTGAGCGCACTCGTCAACGGGCGCGGTTTTATTATCGAGTTCTTTATCTACCCTGGGGTTGAATCATGAAACCGGAAAGGAGTTTGTTATGGCTAACTGGCTTTCTACCAATCGACCGGACCTTTTTTTTGAAGATACCAGCGTCGGCCGTATGAAAAAGAAAATATGGGAAGCGTCGGAGCAGGAGATCGACAAAATACTGGCTGATTTTGAAATTCCCTCTGCCTCTGAACTGGGCAAGCCCGGATCCTATATTCAGAACACCATTCGCCACCAGGTGGTGGAGAACCGCAAGAAGAACGACATCGTCTTTATACCTATCGGCTGCTCGGAACAGCACGGCGATCACACGGTGTCCAGCCTCGACACCTTTATGGTGACGCAAATCCTCGAGGGCGTACGCCGTTTTACCGCCAAGAGCGGCAAGCCCTGCAACCTGGCTTTTACGCCGTTGAACTATGGCGGCCATCCCCATCATCACATCGGCATGCCGGGCACCATCCATCTCGAGGATGAGGTGGTGAAAAAGATTTTGATCGACGTCATGGTCGGTTTATGGAACGACGGCTTTCGCAAACAGATCCTGGTCAACAACCACGGCCACTCGTGGCTGATGGAGGCGGCGATTCAGGAACTGCAAAAGACCTGGAACCTGCCGGGCATCTTTCGCACCCTGGATTGGCACCGTTCGGTGCGTGAGTTCTTCCGCACCAAGAGCCGCGGCGGCGAGTGGGACGATGATTTCGTTCATGCGGATGAAGCAGAAACCTCGGTCATGCTGCTGCTGGAACCGCGGTTTGTCGAGATGCACTATGCTGCAGAGACCAAGGTGGAGGGTTTTCTGCCCGATGGTCACTTTGACAAAGCCGTGGATCCGTTTGCCCGGCCGAGCCGCTGGTCCGAGGGTCAGGGCCATTCGCCCATCGAGCTGGCCTCCGTGCCGGAAGGCGTTGTGGGCCGGCCGACCCATGGCAGCGCGCAAAAAGCCAAGCGGGTGATCGCCGCCATCTGTTCCTATCTGGCCCTGGTGAACGATGAGATTCTCACCGCTTTTCCGGCGGGCAAACTTCCGCCCATTGAAAAGACCACGATGCGGACCGCGAAAGAGATGGAACCCTATCTGAAGGAGCCCTTTACTGAAGGATGGCGGCCCATCTATTCCATTCCTAAAATGGGATTGTAAGTGTCTCAAGGACAGGTTTCGATGAAACTGAGCATTGTGCTTTCCACCCAGCCGGCCTCTTTTTCCGCCCTCGCCTACAAAGGCGAATGGGAAAAGAATCTGGCCAAGATACACGCCCTGGGCTACGATGGCGTGGAGCTGGCGGTCCGCGACCCGGCACTGCTGAACCTCGATGAGTTGCAAACCCTGCTCGGCCGCCATCACCTACCGGTGGCCGCCATCGGCACCGGCCAGGCCTTTGGTGAAGATGGCCTGTCGCTGACGCATGCGGATGATTCGGTGCGCAGTAAAGCGATCCAGCGTCTGCGATCACAGTTGGCCTTGGCCCAAACCCTGAACACCAAGGTGATCGTTGGATTGTTGCGCGGCCTGTGTCCGGATCAATCCCGGATCAAGGAGATGGAGAGCCTGTTGGCGATCTCTTTGACCGCAGCCCTGCACGGATTTGAGCAGGTGCCGGTGGTCATTGAACCGATCAACCGCTATGAAACGCAACTGCTGAACACCGTCGCCTCTGCGCTGAACTTCCTCGACCGGCTTGGGCTGGATCAGGTTGGACTGCTGCTGGACACTTTTCACATGAACATTGAAGAGCCTTCGCTGCCGGACAGCATTCGCATGGCTGGCGATCGCCTTCTTCATTTTCATCTGGCGGATTCCAATCGCTGGCATCCGGGAGCAGGCCATGTCGATTTCCCCGCTGTGGTGAAAACGCTTAAGGAAATCGGCTACGGGAATTACCTCTCCGCAGAGATTTTGCCCATGCCGAATGCGGATGCGGCGGCTGAGAGCACCATCCGTTATATGCGCCGGCTGGCGCCGGCTTTGTGAAGGCCGTGTAAAGGGGGGCGGCCGCGCGAAATCCATGCGTCTGCCCCCGCGGAACGCGACCGACCCTATCACTTTTTTTTGATCTCAATTCAAGCAGCAAGGAGCTGATCATGAAAACGATGCAGGCTTTGGTGTTTAAAAAAATTGGAAAAATAGAACCGGAAACGCTGCCGATACCCACCCTGCAAGAGCCGACGGACGTGCTCATCAAGGTGGCGGCCTGCGGCATCTGTGGATCGGATATCAAAATCCTCGAGGGCAAACACGCCTACAAGGAGAACACGGTGCTGGGCCATGAATTCTGTGGAACGGTAGTGGAGATCGGTTCGGCGGTTCACACTCTCAAAGTGGGAGATCGCATCGCCATCGATAACAATCCGCGCTGCGGCGTCTGCGATTACTGCCGCATGGGTTTCAGCAGTCAGTGCGAGTGGATCAAAGAGCGCACCATCGGTATTTTTAAAAACGGCGGTTATGCCGAGTACAGCGTGGCGCCGGAGAGCGTTTGCTACAAGCTGCCGGAAAGCATGGACGACATCACCGCCACCCAGGTGGAGACGCTGGGCACGGTGATGAACGGCATGAACACCGTGCAGATGCAGCCATGGGATTCCGTGCTGGTGCTGGGCTGCGGCCCCATCGGCTATCTGTTCACTTCGCTGGCGAAGAACATCGCAGCCGAGGTGATGGTCACCGAGATCGATCCGTTTCGATTGAACATCGCCAAGCAGCTGGATGTGCCGGCGCTGAACCCGAACGAGACCGATCTGGCCAAGGAGATCAAAGAGCGCACCAATGGCAAAGGCGTGGACATCGTCATCGATGCCGTGGGCACGCAGCTCGGCGAGGCGTTGAAATATGTCACCGCCGGCGGCAAGATCCTCGCCTTCGGCATGGACGACAGCGCGCAGGTCACCGTGACCCCCTATCAGATCACTCGACGTGCGGTCAAGATTCTGGGCACCTATATCGGACAGAACACCATGCTGCCGTCCATCAAGATCCTTAAATCCGGCAAGATCAATTTAAAGCCGTTTTTCACCGAAACCATCAAACTGCCACAGGGCGTGGAGGCGTTTGCCAAATTGGGTCTGGATTTAAAGACCATGCAGCATGTGCCGAAAAAAGCCCTCAAGATCGTGCTGAAACCCTAAGCCCCAAAAAAACCTCTGGCAAGCAGACGATCGTGAAAGCATAAACCCCGGTGTTGCCGTCGTAATCACGGCGATACCGGGGTTTTTCTGTCGGTGCAGAAGAGTTACCCACTGGGTGAGAGTTAATCAGCTGCGGCCCTTGTCCGCTCTGGCTAACAGGAACATGGTTTTGTTGGGCGTGCTGAAGGTCAGCGCTTTCATCCATTCCTTGGCTGCTCCTGATCGCAGCTCTTTGATCCACGTTGTGAAAAAACCGTTGTCCGTGGTCTTGAGGACCCGCAGGCCGCAACGGGTGAAATAGTTTTTCATCGACCCTGCGGTTAACGTGTGGGGATGGCCCGGGTCGATCCGCAAGCCTTCCGCCAACAGCCGGATCAGTTTTCCCCAAGCCGTGTATCTGTTTACCCGCAGATAGATTTTCCCATCCGCAGTCAGCACTCTGCGCATCTCTCTGAGCGCCGCTGACACATCATCGCAATGGTCCAGAACATTATCACAGATCACCAGGTCAAATCGATGGTCCTCAAAAGGAAGGCGCTCAGCTTTCGCTTTCTGATAAAGGACTTGAGGATCTCTTTGCGCTTGAAAAGCAGGTACCGAGGAGTAAAAATCCTCCAGCGGATCGATGGCCTGGCGTTCCCCTGCGTTCAGAAAGGTGATGATGCCGCCTGCGCCGCTTCCTATCTCCAGCACCGAGGTGGCAGGCCCGACGGCCATGACCGGTTTCATCTGCTCGACCAGATCAGCGGCGTATTCGCGGTAAAAATCAAAATCAATGTGATCCTGTCTGGACAGCCACCACGCTTGTTCGTATGTTTGCGCCAGCTGCCATCTTTCGCTTTTCATTCAGTTGATCCCTAGGTGTTCATTCAGGTGCTAGGAGAAAACTGTCCACATTGGCTGCGGTGATCACATCGACGCCGGTAGCCAGAGTGGTCGTTGCGGGCATTTTTCGGTTCTGGACGATGTCGTGCAGCATCTCCACGCAGCGATAGCCCATCTCATAGGGCCGCTGGCCGATCAACGCCTGCACCAGTCCCTCTTTAACGAGTAAAAGCTCTTCTTTCACCGTATCAAAGGCGATGACCGCGATGTCCCCACGCTGATCCAACGCGTTGAGAAAAGCGCCCCTGGGCGTTACAGTGGCCCAGCAGCCGGTGATGAACCAGGCTTTGAGCTGCGGCGTAGCTCTGGTCAGATCCTCCATCTGATCCAGAGCGCGATCCGTGGTTTCGTCGCAGTTGAGCAGATTGATCTCGTGCAGATCGGCTTTCTGCTCCGTAATTTCATCGCGAAACCCGCGAATGCGCTCGTTTAAATTGAGTGCGCCCAGTGAGCCGGTCAATATGGCGTACGAGTCTCCCGGTTCGAGATGGAGCAGCAACTGCCGCGCGGCCGCACGGCCGGCGGTGTAATTGTCTGTTCCCACATAACACAGTCGTTTGCTTTTCGGCGCATCCGAATCAAAGGTGAGCACCGGGATGCCCGCGTCCATTGCGCGATCGATGACCGAAGTGACGCCGTCTGGATCATTGGGCGACACCGCCAAGCCGCTCACCCGCGAGGCGATGAGGGATTCGAGGATCTGCACCTGGGCGGTGACATCCGATGCCTGAGCCGGACCGATCATCTCCACTCGTACGCCCAGTTTCTCTCCGGCTGCTTTCATGCCGTCTTCCACCTGAAACCAATAGGGATTGGTCAGCGCTTTGGGCACGATCACATAGCGGGGAGAGGGGGACGGTTTGGAGCATCCGAGGATTAAAAGCATACCGCTCAGGAACAGCGCTAAAGAGCGAAGCGGGTGCATGGCAATCTCCCTGATAATAGTTATTTCCCAGCTTTCACATTGCACCGTTTATTTGCGAAACCGGTCCATCGCCACAGCCAGGATGATGATCGCGCCCAGAGCGAACTGCTGCCAAAAAGCGGAAAGGCCCAGCAGGATCAGCCCGTTTCTCAACACGCCCATGATGGCTGCGCCGATGAGCACGCCCAGCACCGTGCCCTTGCCGCCCATCAGGCTGGTGCCGCCGATCACCGAAGCCGCGATGGCGTCCAATTCATAGCCCACGCCCGAGGTGGGCTGCGCGACGCCCAATCGGGCGATCAGCAGGATGCCGGCCACCGCAGAAGCCACGCCCGAGAGTGTGTACACCAGCACTTTGATGCGGTCCACTGGAATGCCGGAGAGCGAAGCGGCGGTTTCGTTGCCGCCGATGGCAAAAAGATAGCGGCCGGTGGCCGTGTGATTGAGAAAGACGCCGGCGGCCAGGCCGGCGAGGACCATAAAGATCACCGGCAGCGGCACGATCCACCAGTATCCCTGTCCAAGCTTCATAAATCCCTGCGGCAGATTGGATACCGGCCAACCGCGAGTGATGACAAAAGTCAGGCCTCTGGCCATACTGTACATGCCCAGGGTCACGATAAAGGGCGGCAGTTTCAGCCGTGTGATCATCTGACCGTTGCAGAATCCGAGAAACGCGCCGGCCAGCAGACCGGCGAGCACCGCAATGGGCCAAGCCCACTGGCTGTTCATGGCCAGAGCGGACACGCAGCCGCAAAATCCGAGCATGGAGCCGACGGACAGATCAATGCCGCCGGTTAGAATGGCAAAGGTTTCGCCCAGGGCGATAATGGCCACAAAGGAAAAGCTTCTTATCACGCTGAAAATATTTTCTGTCGTCAAAAAGTGGGACGAGGTAATGGAGAAGAGGAGGCACAGGGCGAGGAGGGCCAGGAACACCCCCAACGCTTGAAAATGATGAGAGCTTTTTTTCAAAGCAGAACTCCGTTGAATGGAAGGCGCCCGGCCTGGTCGCAAGGTTCATGCCGGTAACGGCGGTGATTCATGCGGCGATGAATGGGCGACAACGAATTTTTAATATAGAAAACTCGTCCAAGATTCGCAAGCAAAAAGGATAGGGCGGAATAAAAAGGCGTTGGGTGATAAAAAAGCTTGCAATAGAAAGTACTTTTAAGTACATTTGTTCAGACAAATATCGCCCCAGAGGCTTCCATGATTGTTGACCGCAACAGTCCTATTCCTCAGTATTATCAACTACAAAATTGGCTTATTGAGCAGATTGAGCTTGGCGTCTTTAAACCCGGGGAGCGCATTCCCACAGAAGAAGAGTTGGTGCGCATAACCGGCCTGTGCCGCGCCACGGTTCGGCAGGCCATCAGCAACCTGGTCAACCTCGCCTATCTCAAGCCGAGAAGACGCTTTGGTACTTTTGTCCTGGAGCGGAATCCCGACGATCGTAAGAAAAGCATTTTCGGCATTATGGTGCCGGACATCCGCTCCGGCTGTTCATCAGAGCTGGCGCGCGGCGCCGAGGATGAGGCCGCACGCAACAAGCACAGCATCATGCTGTGCAACACCGATGATCTGTTTTTCAAAGCGGAATACTATGCCGACCGCCTGATCAAGGAGCATGTGACCGGCGTGATCTATGTTCCGATCGCCGATACGGAAGAAAAAAACCGCACCATCATCGAGAGATTCCAGCAGCATGACATTCCGGTGGTGCTGGCGGATCGCATTCTTCCCGATCTGGAGATCGATTATGTGACTACAGACAATTTTTATGGCGGCTATGCCATGACCAAACATCTTTTAAAAAAGGGTCACCGGCGGATCGCCATCATCTACAACGGCCTGGTCAGTTCCGAACGTTTCCGCTTTGAGGGCTATTTCAAGGCCCTGCAGGATAACCGCATTCCCCTCGATGAATCGCTCATCTCCAATCCGCAAACGCTGTTTACCGAGCAGGTCTATTCCAAATCCGTGCTGAAAATCCTCAAACAGCGCAAGGACCATCTGGCTGTTTTTGCCGCTCATGATCAAATCGCTATGCTGATTTATTCCATCGCCCGTGAAAAAAAGCTTTCCATCCCGGAGGACCTGTCGCTGGTCGGGTACGACAATCTGCCGCAGATACGCGCCATTTCTTTCGGACTGACCACCATTCACCAGCCCATCTATGAGATCGGCCGCAAAAGCATTCATGTCATTCTATCCCGCTTGCGCGACAAGCGAATAATGCCGAAACAGATCGTTCTGAAATCCTGGCTTGTGGAGCGGCATTCGGTTCAAGATCTTGGCGTTTTGAGAAGGAACCGGCGTTACTCCCGCACCGCCTGAGCAGCCAGCTAGGCTTCCGGTTTCTCTAGACGTTTTGTTCCGATAGACGAACCTCTTTTCAATCCCACACCTTGATTGCAGGAGTGATGATGAGAAGTCATCGGTTTCTTTTCATCGGAATTTTGCTAATCCTTTCTGCGGCGGCTCACGCCGGCACTACGGGTAAAATTTCCGGACGGATCACCAACAAAGACAACGGCGAACCCATCCCCGGCGCCAACATTCTGTTGCAGGGAACCTCACTGGGCGCGCTGGCCGCTTTAGACGGCTATTACCACATCATCAACATTCCGCCGGGCAAGTACACGGTGATCATCCGCGCTATGGGTTTCGGCATGGTGCGTTTTGAAAACCTGCGCGTCAGCGTCGATGCCACCACCTCTTTATCCGCTGCGCTCACCCCGACAGTGATCGAAGGCGAGGAAGTGACTGTGGTGGCTTCCAAACCCATGGTGCAAAAGGATCTGACCTCCACTTCAGCCCGCGTGGCCGGCGATCAGATGGAGATGCTGCCGGTGGAGAGCGTCAACCAGGTGGTGGAACTGCAGGCCGGAGTGGTCAACGGTCATTTTCGCGGTGGAAGACTGGGTGAGGTCGCATTTCTCATCGACGGCCTGGCGGTGAACGATGCCTACACCGGCGGGCAGATGATCGCGCTGCAGGCTAACTCTGTGGCTGAAGTGGAGGTGATCAGCGGCACCTTTAACGCCGAGTACGGTCAGGCCATGTCCGGCGTGGTCAATGTGGTTTCCAAAGATCCGGAAGGCCATTTCAGCGGCCAGATCTCCGGTTATATGGGCGCCTACGTCAGCGGACGCACGTTGCCTTTTGTCGCTAAAAACGGCGCAGGCCTCAAGCGCGAAGAATACTCTCAGCAGATGCGCTCCTATCTCGATCTGGCGGCGCCGACCGATGTGTATGATCTGGAGGGCACCCTGTCCGGACCGCTGTGGAAAGATCGTCTCAACTTTTTTTCCTCCTTTCGTTACAATCATGATGCCGGTTATTTATGGGGCCGGCGGATTTTCAATCCCTCCGATTCCTCCTACCTGCCCAGTCTGCGGGAAAACTGGCGCGTGCAATCCACCGGAGACGGCGCTTTTGTTCCCATGAACTGGGGCAGCAACCTTACCGCCCATGCCAAATGGATCGCAAAACTCTGGGGCGCGCACAAACTCACGTATGAATATATTCATGAGGATGGAGAGGGGCAGAGCTACAACCACAAGTATAAATATAATCCCGACGGCCGGCCAACCAACTACAGCACCAGCCATTCGCACATGTTGCATATGGACTATATTATCAATAAAAACGGATTCATCAACCTGAAAGCGGCACGATTGGAAAAGAGCTATGAATCCTATCTCTACTCGAGCCCGTATGATCTGCGTTACATGCCGATCAGCCGCCTGTCCATCGGCAGCGGTCCTTCTTTTTACATGGCCGGCACGGATATGAACCACGCGTTCCGTACCACCACCACCGGCATTGTCAAAGCGGACCTGACCTATCAGGTCGATCGCTTTAATCAGATCAAGGGAGGCATGGAGGCGCGTTCGCATGATCTTTATGTCCTGGACTATGCGATCCGTCTCGATCGTCAGACCGACTGGAAGCCCCAGCCGGTGGAAAAGGACAACACCGCGTATAACGAGTTCACCAAAACCCCGATGGAGGTCAGCGTCTATCTGCAGGACCGCATCGAGTGGTCCTATTTCATCATGAACCTGGGTTTGCGCTACGACTGGTTCAAGCCCGAGGGGGTTTATCCGCTCGATCTGATGAAGCCGGTGACCAGTGAAAAGGCGCCGGCGAAGAACAAGAGCCAGTGGAGCCCGCGATTCGGCATCGCCCTTCCAGTCAGCGAGCAGAGCGTCCTGCATCTATCCTATGGATTGTTCTTTCAGATTCCCTCTTTCGCATATCTTTATCTGAATCCGCTGTTCAAAATTCCAGTAGGATCCTTTTCCACCATCGGCAACACCGATCTGCAACCGCAAAAGACCGCGACCTATGAGATCGGTCTGCAGCAGGCGATCGGCCCGAATCTGGGCGTGACCCTGACCGGGTACTATAAGGATATCCGCAATCTGCTGGGCATGGAGGTTTATACTATTCTGCCGAGTTTTGACAAATACGCGCGTTATGTCAATCGGGATTATGGACAGGTCTTTGGTTTCACCGTGGCGCTGGAGCAGCGCGGCAGCTCTTATCTCAGCACGACGCTGGATTACACCTATCAGCTGGCCGAGGGCAATTCGTCTGATCCGAATGACGTCTATATCAAGAGCACCACGACACCGCCCACAGAGATCACCAAGCAGCTCATCTTTCTTGACTGGGATCGAACCCATAGCCTCAATCTCACCGCCGCGGTGCACAACAAGGACATCTGGAACATCGGCCTGATCGGCAAGCTCGGTTCCGGGTTTCCCTACACGCCGGATCTGGAGGGATATTATCCCAGCCGTGAAAACGATGAACGTCGACCGCCCACTTACAGCTTTGACCTCAATCTGGCTTACACGCTTAGATTCGGCCGGTTCAAGACCACCTTGTTCAGCAATATCTATAATGTTTTCGACATCCGCAACGCGGTGGATGTGTATCTCGATACCGGCAGCCCCGAGTATTCGATCGATGAGCATTTCTACACCGATGAGATGGTTCGCTGTGTGAATACGGTGCGGGATTATTATTTCCGTCCGCACTATTTCGGCGCGCCGCGCCGGATAGTGGCCGGCGCCAAGCTAGAGTTCTAATCGGAGTTGCACCCCGAATTCGGAGGATTTGATGCTTCGTCCCCTTCCCGTCTCCGCAGCTGTCTGCGTGGGCCTTTTAATGCTGGCAAACGGTTCTTCGGGCCAACGTCCTCAAGACGGCCATGGCAACAATCGAAAGGGCGGCGTCCTGGACGCCAACCTCTGCCGCACGCCGTTTTACAACACGGGTAAAATCGGCGGGTTTCTGGGCTACACCATTGAATATCCCATCGGCAGCGGGCACCAGCAATTGGATGGGGTGGCCCCTCTGGTGATCACGCGGATCACCGACCGCCAGGGCGTCCGGCACGCCTGTTGCGAAAGCGCCTATGGCCAATCTCCGTCCGACAAATCGCCCGATGGCACACCATGGATTTATGAGCCTCTGCCCGGTTTCTGCAACGAGAATCAGCTCGAGGCCGCTGTCAGCGACGATCCCTACACCTGGCCAGATAGCTGGCCGGATAAAATGGGTGATCTCTATGATCCTGGCTGGCCAGGCCGGTGGAACGGCTATTTCGGTAAAGGAGTCAAGAACGCGGATCTGGAGACCTATTTTGTCATCGACGACAATCCGGACATCGAATTCGATTATCAACCCGATGCCGATGATCCCTTGCGCCACGGACTGGGCACTCAGATGTACATCCGCGGTCTGCAGTGGAACAATGTGTTGACCGAGAGCCATAATTTTTGGATCTATGAGATCGAAAACGAAGGCACCACCGACTATGATTCGGTGTATTTCGCCCTGTTCGCAGACTTTAAAATCGGCGGCGAGGACGAGGACGTCGCCGGCTACAACGCCACATTGGACATCGCCTATTGCTATGATTTCGACAACACCGGATTTCCCGGCGCCTACAAACCGGTGGTGGCTCTGTGCTGGGCCTATCTGGAGAGCCCGACCAGCGGCTATGACGGCAGGGACAACGATGAAGACGGTCTGGTGGATGAACGAAGGGATGACGGGCTGGACAACAACGGCGACTGGGCGATTTTTACTGATGAAAATAAAAACGGAAAATACAGAACTAATATACACAGCTCTATTCGCAGGC
>DAIQOA010000124.1:0-13259 GCA_036788095.1 bacterium
ATTTTTTGCGGGAGCCGTCGAAACGTCTTTGTGGCAGTGAACGACTGTCGGCGGTATTGTTTTGCTCAATTTTGTTAACCTTTTTTTTACTTGGACCTGCGCGTGCGGAGCAACCGTGCAAGATCATTTCCGTCAAAGACACCAATCTTTTTCTCACCAAGGATAGCCTCCTTATTTCATTAGCCAATGTTGAAACCCCATCGCTTCACGATCCGGATTCCCTGCGGCGCAAGATGGCCCAGCGGTATTTTATCAAGATCGAGAAATTGCTGCTGAGCAATTCATTCATGATGGAAACGGCAAGTCGGGATCATGATACGGCGCAGGTGCACCTGTTCAAAAGATTGTCGGTTGGCGGTCAATCGATCAATAAGTTTTTCCTCAGGGAAGGTTGGGGCGTCTTTAATCCAAACCCTGCAAGCGAGTATTCGAAAGACTATGAGCGGGAGGCGCAGGCTTCTGCGTGGAACGGACGGGGCACGGATAGCGACAGCGCCACGGCCAAAGCCGGCGCCAAAGGGGCGCTATGGTTCAGCGCCGGTTTGGGAGCTTCTACGGATAATGCGCTTTTACTGTTTGGTACGACCGATTGGGCCGTCCATTTGCGCTTTAAGAGACTGTTACTCACAGCAGGCCGGATACGACATTCCCATGAAAAGCAATTTTATCAGCTGGTCTATTATGGCGCAGGACTGGCGACCGTAGAGCAGAGAAGTGAAACGGCTGTTGTGATGGGCTTGACTCAAACCGACCCCGCCTGGGAGTGGGCCATGGATAGCAGCTTTTTCATTAAGGTGAATCGAATCTATCACTTGAAGCAGGGCTTGGGTTTGGGAGCGGAGATGATCATGCATTTGGGAGAGAAGCAAATTTATGCCACCGCGGCCCTGCAAGTAATTTTCGGCGGCTGGAGGCATTAGATTAAATCCGGCGCGAGATGATTGAAGAGAGGTGACCACATGGACAACCAACCAATTGATGTGATTCTAGAAAACGATAATTAAAAAAAAGAGTTTGTCGCTAGAAACCTTAATCTCTATCAGGTCTTTTATCCTTCCCCAGATGATTTGGCGCTGGAAAACAGGCAAATGGCCAACTTGCTGAAGTGGGTTGACCGTTATCAGGAGCTGGGATCGCGGGAAAAAATGGAGGCCGAAGGGTATCATTTTCCGCCCATTGACCCCGGCATCACTGTCGTATAGCTGCCAAGCAAAGGGTAATAGTGCTTGAATTTCAAACTTTGATTGGCTATTTTCTGGTAACAGGGGAGTGAAGGGATCGTCCGATGTGGCCAATGGCCCGAATAAGGTTGTTGGGCTTGATCTCAGCGCCCTTTCCCGTGCCCTTGGCCAGCTGAATTTGTCGCCGCCCACAAACTCAAATTTGCAATCAGCCTGCCTGTCTTTTGCTCCCCTTGGTCGACTTAAACCACTGCAGCAAATCAATCGATAGCGCTGAGGTAGTGCATGCTAAAAACGATCACCTTAGGCCTCTTGCTCGCAACGGCGTCCTTCGGCCAGGTGGTGACCTGGGCGCCGCTTTTTCCCACGCGATATGACACTGTCACCATCTGGTTCAATGCCCAGGAAGGCAGCCGGGGACTGGTCAATGCCAGCGAAGTCTATGTCCACACCGGCGTGATCACCAATCTCAGCAGCCCTCCAAGCGCGTGGCGTTATTATACCCCCTGGGGTGTGAATACGGCCGAGACCAAGATGGAAAAAGCCGGAACGGATTTGTGGAAAATACGCTTTCACATTCAATCCTACTATAACGTGCCGTTGTCAGAGACCATTCTGCAACTGGCCTTTGTCTTTCGCAATGCCACCGCAACGCGCACGGGTAAAACGGCGGACAACGGAGACATCTTTACGCCGGTCTATTTGCCAGGCCTGAACCTGGTGCGCATCGAACCGCTGGATTCTCTGAGCTTTGCCGACCAGGGCGACTCGGTAAATATTCGCATCGTCAAGCAAAACGGCGACAGCCTGACGCTGTGGCGCGAAGATCAGTGCCTGGCGGCCACCATGGCCGATACGCTGGTATGGAAATATTCCGTCCAGGATGTCGGCGCCCAACGGCTTATTGCCCGGGTCCGGAATTCCGCGGGTGATCAGAAAACGCTGGCATTTGAGATCATCGTCAATCCTCCGATGACCTTTCAGAACCTGCCGCCGGGCGTACAGGACGGCATCACCCGCATCGATGATCACAACGTCGTTCTGAGTCTCATGGCGCCGCACAAGTCCTTTTGTTATGTCATCGGCGAATTCAATGACTGGCGCTTGCTGCCGGCGTATTTTATGCATCGAACGCCGGACAGCTCGCATTTCTGGCTGCCGCTCCACGATCTCGAGCCGGGAAAGCAGTATGCCTTTCAATATCTCGTCGACGGCCGGTTGCGCATCGCCGATCCCTATACCCGGCTCGTGCTCGATCCCTGGAATGATGCGGCGATTTCCGACCGCGTCTTTACAAATTTGAAACCCTATCCCAAAGATAAAACGCGCGAAATCGTTGCCACCTTGATGACGAATCCGCCGTCGTATGATTGGAACGATGGGACCTTTGTCCGCCCTGCCAAGCAGGAACTGGTCATCTATGAACTGTTGTTGCGCGATTTTCTCAACGGGCACACCTTCGCCGGCCTGACCGATTCCCTGGCTTATTTCCAGCGCCTGGGTATAAACGCTCTGGAGATCATGCCGTTCAACGAATTCGAAGGCAACGACAGCTGGGGGTATAACCCTTCCTTTTACTTTGCGCCGGACAAATACTATGGCGATGAAGCGCAGCTCAAAGGCTTTATCGACACGGCTCACCAGCGCGGTCTGGCGGTGATCCAGGACATCGTGCTGAACCATGCGTATGGTCAGTGTCCGCTGGTGCGGTTGTACGCGGACCAGATGGAGCTTAATCCGTGGTTCAATAAAAAATCACCCAATCCGGTTTACAGCTGGGGATATGATTTTAACCATCTCAGTTCCGCCACCGAGGCCTTTGTCGATCGTGTGCTCGAGCATTGGCTGCGTGAATTTCATGTGGATGGCTTTAGGCTGGATTTCACCAAGGGCTTTACCAACACGCCCGGCGATGGCTCCGGTTATGATCCCGCACGCATCCGCATTCTCAAACGCATCGCCGATAAAATCTGGTCCGTGGATTCGTCCGCTTATGTCATACTTGAACATTTCGCACCCAACCAGGAAGAAAAAGAGCTGGCGGAGTATGGCATGATGCTGTGGGGCAATTGCAATTATAATTACAACGAAGCCACCATGGGTTATCACGACCAGGGCAAATCGGATTTTTCCTGGATTGCGCACAAAACCCGTGGTTGGTCCAAGCCGCATGTAGTCGGCTATATGGAGAGCCATGATGAAGAACGCCTGATGTATAAAAATTTGCAGTATGGCAACAGCCAGGATGATTACCGCGTCACCGATCTGAGTACCGCCCTTCAGCGCATCCGGCTGGCCGCGGCGTTTTTTCTCACCATCCCAGGACCCAAGATGATCTGGCAATTCGGCGAACTGGGCTATGACTATACAATCGAATACAATGGTCGCCTCGGCCGCAAGCCGATCCGCTGGGACTATTATCAGGATCCGCAACGCCGCGCTATTTACGACGTCATGGCCGCCTTGAACCGATTGCGCGCCCAATACCCGGTTTTTCACAGTCAAGATTTTCAGCTTGACCTCGGCAGCGGCATGAAGCGGATCCATTTGCAGGATTCCCTGACTCGGGTGGTGGTTCTCGGCAATTTTAACGTGTTCGCAAATTACGTCAATCCGCTTTTTCAAAAGACCGGCCGCTGGTACGACGTGTTCAACCGCGACAGTCTCGATGTGACTTCCATCCACCAGCCGATTTTCCTACAAGCTGGAGAGTTCCGCCTCTATATGGATCAAAGGCCTGATTTTGCCAACCTGCCGACGGCTGTGGGAATTCCGCCGCCCCCGCAAAACTTTGTCTTGTTTTCAGCCTATCCCAACCCCTTCAACAGCACGACGGTTCTACGCGTGCAGATCGATCGGCCCATGCAGGTAAAACTGGATATTCTAAATCTGCAGGGACGTCTGGTGAAAACGGTGTGGCAGGGATGGAAGCAGGACGGAATCCATGAGTTTAGATGGGATGGCACCGCGGAAAACGGCCAACGGGTTGCCAGCGCCTTGTATTTTTATCGGCTCGAGACAGCCGATCGTATCCTGCATGGAAAAATGACGCTGCTGCGTTAAGGATCAGCTTCCAAGCCCGGAACCGATGTCGACGGTCAGCTGGCCTTTTTTGTCTGAAAAAAAAGCGGGTATCACCCAAAAGGCGATACCCGCTTTATTTTTGCTGATTGTGCTAGAGCCGCTGCTCTTCCGCCGAAACTGGAGGAAGGCAGATTTTATTTGATCAGCATCATCTTGAGCATGCGGACGTTTTCGCCGGCTTCGATGCGATAGAAATAAATGCCGGCGCTGACCGGTCGACCCCAATCATCCATGGCATTCCACATCACCTTATAGCTGCCAGCGGTCTGCCGGCTGTTCACCAGCGTGGCCACTCTGTTGCCAAGCAGATTGTAGACCACCAGCTTGACCTCGGCCGGTTTCGCCAGGTCATATGCGATCAGGGTGCTGGGATTGAATGGATTCGGATAGTTCTGTGCGATCGAGAACTCGGTCGGAATCCGGTTGCCGGTCCGCTCCACGGCGGTGACATTTTTGCGGTTGTCAAAATCCCACGCGCTATAGAAAACCGGATCGATGCTGCCGAACTGGGCGTTGATGGTAAAGGCCGACTGGCTGTCGTCCACGTTTTCGATGTGGTTGTTGCCATAGCCGCCTTCGTTATCCCCGCCACCGATGCCGAACTTGAACTCCTGGCCGACCACATCGACGCTGTCCCGGTTCAACTGCATCTGAATGGTGTAGATGCTGTCGCCGGCCACCGCATCCCCGTGGGTGCCGTCATCCCACATCTTGTGCAGCGGTGATTCCATCAAGCCGGCGCCCCAGGTGTCCCAGTTGCCGGTAAACGGGCCGTTCACCGCCACGCCCATCTGCAGAATCTGCGCCGCGGTGGTCACATCCAGATTGCCCTGGATGTCGTCCAGCATTGAGCCTGCCATGACCTGAAAGATCGCCGGCCGCACATCGCAGGTCAAGGTCACCAGGACATCCTGCTTGACCACCGACGTGTTGCGGAACAACGGCATGCGATGCAGATCCGACTCGCTTTCCACCACATCGGCGATGGTCGTGGCCGCCGAGGACACCTCGCCCTCTCGACGCTCGGCCTGTCCGGCCGTTTCTCCCTCGTAATAGAAATTGTAGAATATCTCGCGATACTCTACGCCATTTTTAATTTTGTAGAACTGATAATTCAACTTTTCGCCGATGGTCGTCACCAGCGTGTCGGTGGCACTGTATACCGCCGTGAATCCCTGACGAACCATGGTCTTGGTGCGCACCTCTTTGGCGGTGCCAAAGTACCCTGAGCGCACCAACAGCGTATCGCCGAAGGCAAAGCCCTTGTTGGCGATCGCCTTGGACAAATTCGCCTGAAAAGTCACCACCACCTCATCCGCATGGCTCACGGTCGCCGGGGTCATGTTGTCAAACCAGAACCAATGCAGGGTGGTGTCATTGCCCGCCGTCTTTACTTCATCTTCACGACTGGGATTGCGCACCATCTGCCCCCAATCCTCATTCAAGGCTGCATCCATGTTGTGCACCACGACCTTGAACTTGATCCCCGCCGTTGCGTATTGATCCGGAACCTGGATGGCGCCGCTGTAAAAATTCTTGCCGCTGTACTGACGGCTGCCGCCGTTGACATGGTCGCTCTCCGGACTCAACAGCATCGTCTCGCCCCAGCTGATGTTGCCGGTCTGACCCCAATCGGACATGTTCGAACCGCGCACGCCGACCTTGTGCAGCGCCGGGTTGAAATCCTCAAATCCCTGCATGTTCACCCGGACCCACACGACGAAATGACCGTCGTTGGCCTTGAACGGCGCCTCGTACAATTCCACATTTTCCTTCCAACCGTTGACGAACATCAAATCCAGCTCGGTGTCGGTCGACGGCGCCACCAGTTCGCGATTGCCGCTGGCCGCGGTCGTGTTGCCCTCCCAGCCCTGATGCTCCCACTCCGCTCCGGACCAGACGCTGTCGTGGGTGCTGGTGTAAAATTTGAACTGGATGGCCGTGCCCGCGGCGAATTCCGCCGTGCCCTTCCAATAATCCCCTGACACATGCTGCAACAATACCGGCGAATCGCCGCCCCAGGTCAACGGTCCTCCTGAACCGCGCACCTGAACCGTCGACAACGCTCCCAACGTATCCGGCACCGCCGCGGTGTTCACATTAAACGTTACCTTGACCTTCCGGACGACCGGAACGGCAGTGCGCGTGTCAAAGTTCCAGGCGGCATAAAAGACCGGATCGATGCTGCCGAACTGGGCGTTGATGGTAAAGGCCGACTGGCTGTCGTCCACGTTTTCGATGTGGTTGTTGCCATAGCCGCCTTCGTTATCCCCGCCACCGATGCCGAACTTGAACTCCTGGCCGACCACATCGACGCTGTCCCGGTTCAACTGCATCTGAATGGTGTAGATGCTGTCGCCGGCCACCGCATCCCCGTGGGTGCCGTCATCCCACATCTTGTGCAGCGGTGATTCCATCAAGCCGGCGCCCCAGGTGTCCCAGTTGCCGGTAAACGGGCCGTTCACCGCCACGCCCATCTGCAGAATCTGCGCCGCGGTGGTCACATCCAGATTGCCCTGGATGTCGTCCAGCATTGAGCCTGCCATGACCTGAAAGATCGCCGGCCGCACATCGCAGGTCAAGGTCACCAGGACATCCTGCTTGACCACCGACGTGTTGCGGAACAACGGCATGCGATGCAGATCCGACTCGCTTTCCACCACATCGGCGATGGTCGTGGCCGCCGAGGACACCTCGCCCTCTCGACGCTCGGCCTGTCCGGCCGTTTCTCCCTCGTAATAGAAATTGTAGAATATCTCGCGATACTCTACGCCATTTTTAATTTTGTAGAACTGATAATTCAACTTTTCGCCGATGGTCGTCACCAGCGTGTCGGTGGCACTGTATACCGCCGTGAATCCCTGACGAACCATGGTCTTGGTGCGCACCTCTTTGGCGGTGCCAAAGTACCCTGAGCGCACCAACAGCGTATCGCCGAAGGCAAAGCCCTTGTTGGCGATCGCCTTGGACAAATTCGCCTGAAAAGTCACCACCACCTCATCCGCATGGCTCACGGTCGCCGGGGTCATGTTGTCAAACCAGAACCAATGCAGGGTGGTGTCATTGCCCGCCGTCTTTACTTCATCTTCACGACTGGGATTGCGCACCATCTGCCCCCAATCCTCATTCAAGGCTGCATCCATGTTGTGCACCACGACCTTGAACTTGATCCCCGCCGTTGCGTATTGATCCGGAACCTGGATGGCGCCGCTGTAAAAATTCTTGCCGCTGTACTGACGGCTGCCGCCGTTGACATGGTCGCTCTCCGGACTCAACAGCATCGTCTCGCCCCAGCTGATGTTGCCGGTCTGACCCCAATCGGACATGTTCGAACCGCGCACGCCGACCTTGTGCAGCGCCGGGTTGAAATCCTCAAATCCCTGCATGTTCACCCGGACCCACACGACGAAATGACCGTCGTTGGCCTTGAACGGCGCCTCGTACAATTCCACATTTTCCTTCCAACCGTTGACGAACATCAAATCCAGCTCGGTGTCGGTCGACGGCGCCACCAGTTCGCGATTGCCGCTGGCCGCGGTCGTGTTGCCCTCCCAGCCCTGATGCTCCCACTCCGCTCCGGACCAGACGCTGTCGTGGGTGCTGGTGTAAAATTTGAACTGGATGGCCGTGCCCGCGGCGAATTCCGCCGTGCCCTTCCAATAATCCCCTGACACATGCTGCAACAATACCGGCGAATCGCCGCCCCAGGTCAACGGTCCTCCTGAACCGCGCACCTGAACCGTCGACAAAGCTCCCAGGGTGTCGGGCACCGCCGCCGTGTTCACGTTAAACGTGATCTTGACCGTCTGACCTTGCACTGCTGCGACCAACAGCAGGATGAACAGTAACAACGATAGAGACTTTTTCATGCCTTCCTCCAAATTGAATGGATTTGTAAATGGATTTGAAAAAGTACATGCAGCTCTTTGCGAAAGCACCTCCTTCCATCTCATAAAGCGGTTCTTTAAAAACTGATTCCTAACGAGAACATTTGAATGTTTTCGAACAGCCCGAAATCGGCAAAAGTATAATCAAAATGGTAGCCGATGCCGCTGACCTTGTACTTGACTCCGACGCCGAAGGTGGGACCTTCTTCGCTGTCCTCTCTGAACAGGGATTTGTAGCCGGCGCGGAAAAAGGCCAGCTCGCTGAAGGCGAATTCGGCGCCCACATTGATGATTTCATCGTTATCACTGGGGCGCAGGGCATCCGCGGCCACGGTCAGGCGATAGTGCTGCGCTTTGATCGCGTCCAACGCCAGTCCGACGCGGAAAAAGAGCGGCAATGGCCAGCTTTCGGTCTTGAGGTTAGCGACGATATTCTGGTTATCGCCCAGGGAATTCGGATCCAAATCCACCCTCTGCAGCAAATCCCGGCCATCATGTCGAACATCGGAGCCAAAATTGCTGATGCTCATGCCGAGCCGCATATCCTTAAAGGGCGTGATGAAAAGCAGGCCGACATCCAGGGCAAAGGCGCTGGCGGATTCGTTCCACAGCTTTTGCTGAATGTATTTGCCGCTGCCGCCGATGGAGAAGCGATCGGTCAACCGGCGGGCGTAAGAAAGGCCGACCGCCAGATCGCTGGCCTGCCAGATTTCACCCGTTCCTTCCGGCTGCAGCACCGTGGTCACCTGTTCCTCTCCATAGCCCAGTTGCGTATAGCTGATGCCGATGGCGTTGGAACCATCCAGGTTGAGCACAAAGCCAAACCAGTTCAACTTGCTGTCCACCAGCCAATTCGTATGGACGAATTGGATTTGCGAGTTGGGCAACTGGGCGATGCCGCCGGGGTTGTAATACAAGGCCGAGGCATCCGTGGAGACGGCGGCAAAAGCCCCGCCCATGGCTGTTGCACGCGGTCCTACGCTGACGCCCAGAAACGGCACCGCCGTGGTGCCCACCTTGGTCTGCGCCGGCAAGGTGGAAAAGTAGCCGGCCAGTCCCAGCAGTATGAGAACAAGGAACGAATAAAATCCTTGGCAGCGGATCATTTTATTGTCCATGACTTTTCCTTATTTGATAATGGCAATTTTGCCCTTTTTCTGTCCGACGCTGGAATCGATTACATAAAAGTACACGCCCGCGGCCACATCCAGATTTTCCTTGGTCTTTAGGTTCCAGGATACCGAGCCGTCAAAAGGATTATCATCATGCTGCAACGTCACTACGTGTTCTCCGCGGGTGGTGAAGATGTGAATTTCCGCGTTGGCCGGCAGGTGAATAAAATCGATTTTGCGCTCGCCCCGGCCGCTGGTGATGGCCGGCGGCAACGGCAATTCGTGCGCCGTGGCTGAGACGTAGGGATTCGGCACCACTTTGACCCGGTCCAGATCCGTAGCCGCCACGACCTGGTCCACCGAAGACAGCTGCGTTTGAAAGGTGTATCCATCTCCGCGGCGGAACGGCTTGGAGGTGTAGAGAAAAAGGGTATCCCCTTTGCCATAGGTATAGGATTGTTCGCCGATGACATTCAGCGACCAGGTCAGCGCCACAGTGCCATGGGCATCGGGCTCGAAAAAGTATATCTCATCGGCCGGGCTCAGCTGGTCATCGGCATTGAGATCGAGAAAAACGAAATCGATATAGCGGCGGTCCGTGCTGTTCCAGACTCTGAATTTCACCGGCACGCCGATCAGACCCCAGCTCGCCACCTGTAAGGTGGTGTCCACCACTGTGTCGGCGAACTCGACCCGGTAATCGCTCGGCTTGGCCAGGCCTTTGAGTTTGTCCGGGCCGATGACGCCTTCATACAGATACAGATTGAGGGCCAGCGCTTTATTCACGTTCGACCAGCGGCTTTTCTGATTGTCGAGCTGAATCGCCCATCGGTTGTTGAAGGACAATTGCACGCCATCGAAAATATCGCTGTCCTTGGTTTCCGCGGTGTAGGGACTGCCAAGAATATGCATGCTTTTATAGACCGGATAGTATTGGTAGCGGATCGTGTAGCGATCGCCGTAGCGCAGATCGCCCGGTGCGGCGCCGCGTATCTTGCCCGCGAAGGCATCCACGACATATTTGCCGGCCGGTATGGTTTGGCCGCTCTGATCGCTGACCACGACCGTCGCCGCCGCCACATGCTGATGCGGCAGACGGACAAAGACCGTATCGCGGGCGACAAAAGATTCCGTCACACCCGTGACATCGAGAACGGAATAGGAGGTCGTTACCGGAGCCAACCACTCGTTGATGTCTTCGGCATCCGCTTTTTTGCTGTCATCGTTGTCAATGCCGTCGTTGGAAGTGTCCCAGAACTCTACCTCGTAAGTATGGCCCTTGACAGCGCTGTGGTCCACCACCGTGTAATAGACGTCGCCGGTGCCGACGGTGGGCTGGCTTTCCAGCTTGACGCTGTTCGGCGGCGGTACAAAGCCGGCCACTTCCGCATTGGGAATGACGACGACTGTATTTTGAAAGACATTGACTTCGCCGCTCGGTAAAAGATCGATGCGTTTATCATTCTCTTTGGGGAAAATATCGCTGCCTTCGTTGCCCCGATCATAGGCCACCACCGCATAAAAGTATCTTTTGCCGTTTTCCACATCCCGATCGACAAAGCTGTGCTGCAAACCGGTGTCCTCGCCCAGATAGAAGGAGGCGCCGCGGCTTTGTTGATAGAGATCCTGTTGGGCGCGGAAATAGCCCTTGCGCTCGTTCTTGAGATCGAATTGAGCCAAGGGCTTGTAATAAATGGGAGTCCCGCTGGCGTCCGTGATGCTAAAGACATCGTTAAAATTTTGATCCGTGGCTTTATAAATTTTATAACCTTCAAAATCATATTCTTTAAGCACAGGGTCAAAGGAGGATTCGGCACGTCGGTCCCAGTACAGAGTGACCTGACCGTCTCCCGCCACCGCCTTGAGCGTCGGCTTGAGCGGCGCCGGCGGAAATCGATAGTCGCTGTCGTAGATTTTTTGCACGGTTTCGCGGTTACGCAACAGGTCCACCGTATCGACTTGGGGTCCGCCGCCTTCGCCGTAGACCAGGGCCAGGGAAAAGCGCTGGGTTTCGCCGGCGCGCAGGGGGAAATAACCGGAACCGTAGATGAAATCGCCGTCTTCGCCGCGCTCCGGTTTGTTATTGACGATGGAGGCCGGGACCTTGAAAAAGCCGGGCGCCATCCTTTGCCAGAGCTCCTCATCATCGGCCATGGAAAATTCGTTGGCCGGCGTGAAATATTCAAAGCTGGTCAAACCGATCTGATCCGATTCGTCCACGTCGGTCTGATCAAAATTGGGTTCGCCAGCCGTGGGCATGCCATCGCTCTCGCCCCGATCGTTGGTGCCTTCGACGCCGTCGACGCCGACATCATCGAATTCCGCATTCCAGTCGTTGTCGTTATCGATGCCATCATTGCGGCTTTCGTCGATCATCGGGTCGTTCAAACCGGCGCCGCTCACATAGTCCTTATAGGCCACCGGCGCCAGCCTGTCGATCAAGACCTTGCCGGTTTGATCGCGTCGCAGCTGACGATAGTGCAGATAGAAATTTTCGTCGATCAGTCCATCCAGATCGTTGTCGATGCCGTCATAGGCGTTGGGGTTGACCGTTTCCCGGCCGTCGCGGAGAATGACATTGCCCTCCGCCAGTTCGGTGACGCCCGGTTTGATGGTGAGGGTGGCCCCGCGTGTGGTGACCGTCAAGTCAGTGGCAGGCACCGTCATGACGCTGCGGTTATAGTTCTGATCGATGAGTACGATGGAACCGCCCGCGGCGATGACGTGCGGATTAAAATCCTCCGCGACAAAGAGAGGCGCGGTGCTGATGACGCCAAAGGTATCCCGCGAATCGCCGTCGTTGTCGATGCCGTCCACCAAATTCCCCGGGCTCTCCAAGAAAGCATAGCCGACGATGCCGACATCCCCCGTCCAGCGGGGGTTACTGGACGCATTGGCATCGAAATCGCCCGTATAGGTGAGATCTTTTTCAACATCAAAAAATGAATAGTCGTCGTCATACTCGTGATGGGTGCCTTCGCTGCCGGTGACGCCGACATAGGTTCCCACCAACATGCCGAAAGTCACCTTGGAATAATCCGTGGTGCTGGTGTTGGTGATTTCGTACAGCCAGAAGATGCAATCCTGGGCGAGAAAATCGGACCACTGCATGCCGCGCACTTTGACCTGCAATCCCAGGCCGTTGCGCAGCGGATTGGCGGCATCCGGCTTGAAGGCTACGCCCCACTTGTTGTTATTGGCAAAATTGAATTCTTCATCATTGTTATCGTCCATTATAAAAAAGGATTCCTCGCTCGCCGTGGTGGTTTTGCCGAAAAAACCATTCCAGGAACCGCCCCAGCCCGGATCATCCGGATCCTGGAGCTTGTCCGGCCACAGGGTTGGCCAGGAATTCGGATCACTGAAGAGAGCGATCCCTTCTTGATTGGAATTGAAATAGCCTGTCACCGGTTCAAAACTCCAGTACTTGCCGGAAGGGGAGGTCTCATGCTGGCGGGTGGGGCGATCCACAGGGCAGACCACGACCGAATGAAACGTCTTGCCGCCGCTTTCCACCTCGGCGCCTACGAGCAAACTGACATCGCCGATGTAGCCGTTGTTCTCATAGATCCAGGCGCCGCGTGCGCCTTTGTTGGCCGGCTGACCGATGACGCCCCAGTTGCCAAACACCGTTTTGACCAGATTGCCCCGCATGATCGAAGCGCGGCGACTTTCACGGCCGCTCTGCGCGATCAGCGAGCCAGTCAGGACAAAAAGCAGGCACGTCGTCACCCAGGTTCGACTCTTGATGCGCATGATCGAATGCTCCAAGTTAAAATACATAATTCACCCCCGCCTCGATTCTTCTCGGTTCGGAGTAATGCGTTGCATTGGTGTACCATTCCGCCAGGCTGTTGTATATTTCCGGAGGATTGGATTTCTGCGCCGTCTGCAAATCCGTGGTATAGCCCGCCCGGCCGGTATCGTTGTAGACATTGATCTCATTGAGGGCATCCAGCAGGTTCTGAATGCGCACGAAAAAGCTCAGCATACCG
>DAIQOA010000125.1:0-13142 GCA_036788095.1 bacterium
CGGCCGAGCGCTTTTCTTCCAGCAGGGATTTAACCTTCTGCCCCAGCGCGTTATAAATGGTCACCGCCGTGCGCATACCGCCGCTGTGATCGATGGGCAGTTGAAAAGTAAAACAGGTGATCTGGTTAAAGGGATTGGGAAAAGCGGGCGCCAGGGAAAAAGACGGGACGATCTCTTCAGCCGGATCAGCCTGTAACAAGGCGGCGACGTCCAACTTGCCCGATCCCCAGCGTAGCGCGTCCTGATTAGCCGCGGTCCTGGCGCTGGCTGCCAGCATGGCGCGAACCTGCGTCGCAGTGGCCCTCGGGTGTTTTTGCAGGACCAGAGCAACCGCGCCGGCCACGTGCGGCGCCGCCATGCTGGTGCCGCTGCTCATGGCATGCAGCCCGTCGTTGAGCAGAAAAGCGCGGGGGTATTCGGCGTTGCCCGAGGTAAAAATGCTGGACGGGCTGTCCAGTCCGGCGAATTGGGAAAGCGCGCTGGCGATGATCTGACCCGGCGCAGCGAGGTCCGGTTTGACCGGTGTGCTGTACCGCGCCGGCCCCGGGCTGGAGAACGAGGCGATGGCGCCGATCTTGATCGTTCCTCTGGAATCGATGGTCAGATGATGGCCATCGGCATCGTCCCAGGTCTCCTTGGTGGTGTAGGCGGCCACGCAGAGCGCATTCTTGGAGGTGCCGGGAATCGCCACTTTATGGGTGTTGGCGTTGCCGGCGGCGAACACCGCGTCGAAACTGGTGTGCGCGATCCAGGCGTGCACATCCACCGCATCGCCGGTGAGTCGGACGGTCCAGATGCCCTGCTTGGGCGCCACACCGCCGGCATCGCTGATGTCGACATAAAATTCGCGGTCGCCGTTAAAGGGATTGACGCCGACCACATATCCGTTGGTCTCGGCGTAAAAGCCGTTCCAGACATAGACGCTGCCGTCCGCGCCGCTCTTATCGATATATTGACCGGCGGGAACCGGGCCATAGGTGAGGCCGGTGGGCGACACCACGGTGAGGGAGATCTTTTTCGCGCCGCTGTACCAGCCGTCGATCTGCACCCGATCGTTGTCGCTGCCGGGATTGGCGGTATAGGGCGGTATGTTGACCTCCATCTTGGAACCGCTGCCGGCGGCCGGAGCGAAAGCGTGAATGGCGTTTTCGGCGTCATTGCCGGCCACGGTGACGATCACCTTGCCGGGTTTGTTGACGCCCGCCAGTTGATCGATGAAGCGTTCCACCGGCGAAGTGCCGTCGTGTGCGCCGGCATGACCGCCAAAGCTGAGGTTGGCGACATAGGGCTGATTCAGCACCGCGGCAACGGAATCGATGAACGACAACGCTATGATCTGATCGCTGGATTTAAAGCTGGAAGTGCTGGTTTGCCGCGTGGCTTTGACGATCAGCAGATCCGCTTCTGGCGCCATGCCGCAATAAAGGCCGTAACCGCCCTCACCGCTGCCATCGCCCGCGGCGATGCCGGCAACATGGGTGCCGTGACCGGCGTAATCGTGATGGCCGATATCGCCGCTGCTCTCCAGCGCCTGATTGATCTCCGCCTCGGTGATGATGCGGCCGCCGTAATAGGCGCCTGCCAGGCTCAGATCGAGAATATATTTTATCCGGGTTTTACCCTCAGCGGTGCGAAAATTCTGATGGCGCCAATCGATGCCGGAATCGATGATCGCCACCAATACGCCTTTGCCGGTCACCGCAAATCGCTGGCGGGCTGAGGCAACGCCGACATCGGCCGCGCTCTGGTCCAGGCAGGGATAGGCGTAGCTATCCTCGTCCACAGAAATCACATCAGGCAGAACGCTTATCCTCGCCAGATCGGTCACAGGGATCTCAGCGATGAGCAACGAGCTCCGGCGAAACCGCACAATGGCGCCTGTGGACAGGGGCAGAGTGGCTGATCCGCGCATGGTCAGAAGCGCAGTCATCGCCGGCGGCGTCCCAAAGGCTCCTCCTTTGGCCAGAGCGGTTTGTTGACGGTGCAGAACCCGGTGGAGACCCGGTGAAAGGGTTCCACTCAGGGAAACGACCGCCCAGCATAAAAGAAGGCTGCAAATTCGATGAATCATTCTATTCCATTGAAAAGATTCCATGGCGACCCTTGCAAGAACGGCTTTTGTGAATCCCGCTAATACGACAAAACCTCCCTAAAACAATCCAGGGAGGTTTTAAGAAAGGGGAGCTCTTTTATTGGCCCGGGATAATCATCAGATAAAGATCCATGGTGCTCATGCGATAGACCGGCGCCGCCCCTTTTTTGCGAACAGTATAATTGCCGGCTGCCCGCGCCAGTCCGAAGCGCGGTTCAAAGTACTCGTTGCCCTCGCCGTTCTGCGACCAGAGCGTATCGCCCGCGGTGCGATCGTACAGGTAATTGTACAGGCGGGGCCACTGGACATTGAGCGTCTTGAGTTTTTCGTTATGCGAGGCGGGCACCGTCACCTCCACCCACCCTTTAAGGCGGGCGACGCCGCGATGGCCGAATGCCAAAGTGTGCGGTTGTCCTGCTGCGTCCAAAGCGATAAAGGAGGTGTCGGCGTGAACCGACCAGGTGGTGCGGAAGCGTTGCTGTTTTTTAAAGATGACCCTCTGATAGGAGAACGGGATCGGCTCGCGATAGGGAAACCCGGCGGCGAGCGCAAAGCCGGCCAAATCCAGGTTCACGCGAGCGGTCAGAGTGCCCTCCGCATCCTCTCGATAAGAGTTCAGCCTATTGTTCTCGATATAGTAGTGAACCTTTTCCCTGCCGGATGAATCCGTACGGCTGAAATAGCGCGGAAAATATTCAAGCTGATGTTGAATCTGTTTCAGGCTGTCGGTCACATACGATACATACTTGATCTCGCTTTTCTCGACCAACGGCAACAGCATCGGGGTGGGGATGTCCTGCCGCTTGCCGCAGGCAACGAACAAAAACAATGGAAGAAAAATGAAAAAAACCGGTTTCCCTGTGCGCAAGGTTATTCTCACATTTTAAAGTCACTGCCGGTGGGCTGCAACAGCCGTCCATAATTGGGATCGTAGAGTTCGCCTCGTTTGGTGGAGTGGATTAACTCGTACTGATTAAATCCCGACCGATCGACGAAAACAAAAATGACGCCGTTCTCAATATGCTCATAATGCCAGACCTCATAGGGCTTGGTATCCTTGCCCACGGTGTGACGCTCAATGTCCGAAGGCTTGCCGTAGCGCAAATGGATCATGCCGCGATCGGTGCGCCATCCCGGCTTGCCGGAACGGCTGTAATGCGTTTGGACATAATCGCACTCTTGCAAATACTGAAGGCGAAAGTCCTCGGCGCTCGCTGCGCCGGTCGGCAGATGCGCAAGCCATAGATTATAGATAAAGGTGCGCCGGCCCTCCTCCTTGAGACTGCGATAGATTTCCCGATCCTCTTTTTTGGTCACGGCATAGAGCTTGTCGAACTCTTCATCGAGTTTTTTTAAATCAAATCCGTCGAGAAAATGCAAGGTAAGGGTTGTTGGCCCAGAGCCGGCTGCCGGGGGCCTGACCCCTGGGTTTTGCACCAGAAAAACTTTACTGTTGCTGTTCAGTACGACGTCGGCCGAATCGGTGATGCTGTATTCGAGACGGTACACGCCGCTGGGCAGATCCTGAACCGAGAATTGACCGATCTCGCGAATCATATTGTGTCGCAGTTCGCGATCATGGATGATGGCCGACGATGCTTCATAGGGCTTGCCCTGAACATCCAGAATTCTCGCTTTGACCTTGAACCGGTTTGCAGGGATGGTAGCCTGCAGGTCATAGGCCTCATAATAGAAAAACAAGTCTTTGTTTTGTTCGCCGAAGGTCATCTCCGGATTGGGTATGATGCAATAGTAGCGTTTGTGAAAAGATTCCGCGCAGCTGCTGTCGAACGGGGTGATGGCGTTGGCCAGTTGCACATCGCTGAGCAGCGGCACCTCCGCAGGATAGGCGTGCGAGGTAAACTCGAGCTGCAGGCTGTCGAGGCTCTGCCGTTTCATATCGCGGGCAAAGAGCTTGAGGTGGTAAGTCTGTCCGGCCAGGATGGGATAGCGTAAAAGATCGACCAGTTGCTTATCATCTTGGTGTTGCGCGGTATCCAGAACCGTGTTGGTCACGCGCCAGGTTTTATTGGCCCAGAGGGTGTCGTCATGAACGATCTCCAGACTCAACAGCACCTCGCAGCGCAGACGGCCGTCCACCAGAACGTATTGAGGACCGTTTTCCGGCAGAGAGTAATAAATTTCCATATAACTCTGCCCGTCCGGATTGCGGAATTGGGCCACATCCATGCTCAACGAGATTTTGGCCGCTTGCAGTGCGGGGGCGATGAGGCCGCACAACAGCAGAAGCAGAGTCCAGCGCCATTTTTTCATGCGATTTTTCTTTGCTTGACTTGAAAGGTTATGGTTTTGCAAAAATATACAGCGCCGAAGGGAAAATAACAAGGATTATTATAAATCAAATGGGCCTGGGATGATGATTCCCAGGCCCATTGTAGAGAAAAAGGGGTTCATCGGAGATGAACCACTCCACTCCCACCGGATGGTTGCGAGGTTATCCGGCTTGCGGGGAAGCTGCCGATAGCTCTTACGAAGGCAAAAGTTCGACGAAACGGGCTTCGCGCAAGAACCTTCGTAGAAGGCTATTCAATTAAAAGCCGAACGACAGGGTAAAGACGTTGTTCGCATTAAAATAGTCGACCGAGCGATAGGCGTAATCCAGCATAATCGTCAGGCCGCTGAAGCTTTTGTGAAAACCACCGCCGGCGCAAAAACCATAGATATGCGCATCTGCGCCCGTGGGATCATTTTGTTGACCCAGGGGAATGCCATAACCGCCGCGCAAAAAGACCATGTCGGCAAAAGAGTACTCGGCGCCCACATTGGCGTAATCGTCGTCATAGTTGTTGTTGACGAGCGTAGCCTGCAGATTAAGAGTGTTCTTTTCAGCCACGGTCAGTTTGTAGCTCAGACCGATGTCCAGAGTGGAGGGCAGTTCATCCTTGCCGGCCACCACTTGATAAAAGCTGGTGGAGCGGCTGACATCGAGCGGGTCCGCCTTGAGCAGCAGGCCGTTGCCGTTCATCTTCATGCCGGGCCCGAGGTTTTTCAGCGCGACGCCGATGCCGAGGCCCTCGATATCGCCGAGGTTCTGATACTGCACGCCGATATCAAACGCCAGGCCGGTGGCGCCGACGCGATCCAAGGTTTCGGAGATCAGTTTCGCCGAGGCGCCGACGGACACGCGTTCAGTCAAAGCGCGTGAATAGGTCAGGCCGATGGTCATGAACGAGGGCGAAAACAGAGCGCCGGTGCCGTCCGGGGCATCCTCGGTGGTGATGGGGATGTCGCCCAAAGACAGGGTCTTGAAAGAAAGACCGATACTGCCCAGGCGGCCGAACTGCGCCGCCACGGCCGCATAACTTACATTAATGTCGGCGATGTACTGCATCTGCGAGAACTGGGCGGTGGCGCGAAAAGAGGTGCGATCCAATCCCGCCGGGTTCCAGTAGATGGCGTCGATGCCGGCCACGCTGGCAGCCGAGGCGCCTCCCATGCCGATGTATCGCGCTCCAACCGGAATCAACAGCTCAGAAGCCGCATTGGTTCCAGCCCGATTGGAGGCGCCCGCAAAAGCCTGAACAGTCAGGACCGTCAGGATTGCCAGGCTCACAATTAACACCTTATCCAAAAAAGCTTTCATACTCTATCTCCTATCAGTGTTTTGCAGAGATGTTTCACGTTGATAATCAGCCATTGTGAACACTGCCCATGCGGCAGCCGTCAAGCCGCCGCATGGTTGGCAATCAGTAGATGGTCAGGAACTGCTGTTCTCGCACCACGGCCAGTTTCAGCGTCTTGGTCTTGCTCAACTCCGGCATGTCGATGTAGATGATGTACACGCCGCTGGCAACGGGCAGGCCCGCTTCATTGAGCAGGTCCCACGTGGTGAATTGGCTTGCGTCGCTCTTTTCCAGCGTTCGCACCAGAATACCGGACAGGGTAAAGATGCGGATGGTCGCCGCGGCCGGCAGATGGTTAAAGGTGACGAAACGGCTGAACTGATTCTTTTCGACAATGTTGAACCCATAATAGGGATTCGGGAAAACGTTGATCTTTTCCACATCCACCAAGGCATCGGCCAATTGATTCGTCGGCGCCGCGGTGCTGAAGGTAAATTCATCCGCCGGCGTGTTGAAATGGTTGGCTTCGAGAATGACCTTGTCGCCGGCCACAGGAAGCCGGGCGCCGCGGCGGCTGGGCACGCCGACGTACATCAGATCGGTATTGTACACGCCGTTCAGCATGTCGTTGGCCGTGTACATCTCCTGAGGTGTGGTAGAATAATCGCTGGCGAAGATAAACATGAACTCGCGCGTGGCATTCATACCACCCTCGGTGTCATAACGGCCCGGCATCCAGGCGCCGTTGACCAGACCGGACGTGGTGTTATTTTCGTTGAAACCGACGTTGAGACGACGCGGCGGAGTGCTTTCCATATCATAGGCGGCAAAACAGACCGGCCGCATGTCCTGATACGGATATCCACCCGCCTTATTGATGATGAAGGGTTCGAATTCCGGCTTGGCCGGAGTCGAGGTGGCGCCGACACCGCGCATATAGCGGTACGCCATGGAGACGTTGGGATCGTTCATGTCCGTCGGTACGCCGAACTCATCGCACGCGGCAAAACGAATCTCTACGTTCTTGCAGCCCGTGGCCGGCAGGCCGGTGCCGAAGAAATTTTCAGCCCAGCCAAACAAACTCGACCAGCCTTCCATGGGCCATAGCGGACCAGTGCCTCCGGCATCGTTAAAGGCAGTGAGAAAACGGTTGCCGGACGGCACATAGTTATAGCCGTTATCCTTAAGACCTTTGTCCGTGGGACCGGCGACTTTGACCTGAACGCCGTCGACGACCAGATAGTCATCGTCGCCGCTCTGATTAGTCTGGCCGGAGAGTTTGACCGTACCAGTGGTAACATCCGTCAGATCCCAAACGGATCCGTCCTCAACGTCACGGAAGGAAACCTTGTAGCTGTGCCCGGTTAAGCGGGTATTGTCCAGGACCTGAGCGGTTACGACGCCCTCGCTCACTCCACTGGAGTGGGTCACGTCCAGCATGGCGCCATTCTCAGTGGTTAGCCGTACACCCGGCTTGGGGGTCTGCGGAACCACCTGGACGATAGTCAACGGGCTTTCCAGGGTGGTGGTGGTCAATCCCGGCGTACCGTTATAGCTGTAGGAAGAAATTCCGAAATAATAGGCGCGGCCGTTGGCCAGCGGCAGATCGCGGAAGCGGTCGTTGGTAATGGTCAGCGTCCGTTTGATGCCCGAGTTTTTGCCGATCTGAGCCGGTTTAGACAACACCAAGCCGGAGGCGGCGTCAAAAGATTCCTGCACGATGGTGGTCACTTCGTTGTTCAAGTCATAAGTGGCCAACTTGATGCCCTGTTCAGCCGTTGCGCCCGCGTTGGGCAGCTGATAGATATTGTATCCCTCAAAGGCATAGCCCTTGCTGTCGAATCTTTCCACCTTTTGTACCGCCGTGGCATCGCCGCCCCAATTGAGAAAAACCTTGCCGTCCAGCTCAGTGGCAGTCATCAGCGGAGCCGGTGGCGCCGTGGGCAGTTCGAAGAGAACGTCAAAGGCGTTTTGCGCGAAACGGTCGTAAAACTTGAGTACTGAAACCGAAGAGAGGCGGTCGGAGCCCATGGCGCCGGCTACGGCCACAACGGTTTCAACACTGTCGCCCAGTGCGATGGTGGTGGGGCCGGAGACCATCAGGATACGACGGTCGCCGGTGGCCTCATCGATCCACCCGTCACCGGTGACCGGATCGCCGGGAACGCGGAACATGGTGGTCTCACCGGTGTGTGGATTGGTCCAAGGGGTGCCTTCCGGATGCTGCGGACGCGGTTTGAAACCGCGCAGCAGGTTCCACCACTGCATGGTGCCGTTATAGGTGTGCTGGTCGGGATCCGAATCGGTTTGGCCTGCCGCAAAAAACGCGAACGAGGTCATGCCGAGGTTCTTATATCCGGCACGTTTCTTCAGACCGAAGATACCTTCGCTGCCTTCCTCAGGGACCAAGGGGCCGGCGAAAAAGTCATAACCGCCCGCGGCCGGAGGATAACCGGCTGCCGCATAGGTGATATCCGAAGAGGAAGAGTTATATACATAGCCAAGGCTCAAGAGCGTATCGCAGCCGCAGAAATCATCGCCTGCTTCGCCGAGATCAGGATCAGCCCACTGGCAGACATAGAGGTCATCGATGGTGGCGTTGGCCGGCGTTTCAGCCCGGCCTTTATAGATCATACGGAACTGTTTAAAAATGATATTTCCCATGGCATCGGCGCGCTTGTACGCCCAGAGGGTGGCCTGAAGCTCGATACCTGTGGGCACGCTGCCGTAAAAGTTGGCGGCTTGCGATACATCCAGATCATTGACGCAGAGCCAGACCACCTGGTCGCCGTTGGCATAGCCGGGCTCATCCGCATCCGGATAGAGCATGGGCGTGCCGTCCGCATTGAACTGGGGCGTGTACACGCCGTCGCCGTTGGCATCATAGAACGGGGCGCCCTTGTAGGCTGGCCACTCCATCCAGTCCGCCTTGTAAACCGCCCGCAACTGCGCTATGTCGCCGGCGGTCACACTGGCCGCGCTGATGCTGTTGACTTCAGCCGCATCGAGGCGCAGAGCGTCGTCGGTCAGGGTGGCGAAATCTTTGCGAATACGCCAGATGCGATTGACTTTGGACTTGTCATTGATGTCTTCAGCAACGCCTTTGGAAAGGATGGCGCCTGGGACTGTGCCGATGTCATAGCACTGGCCGCCGATGCGAATGGCCGGCTCAATGCCGTCGTTGACAACGCCGCCAAAGATAAAACCATCCTGAAAGATAACGGCGGTGGAAGGGCTGCTGCCGCGTGGAAAGAACAGGCCTGAATTGCCGTTGGGCTGATTGGCCGAGGTGCCGTCCGCCCAAATCCACAGGGCAACGTTGCCGATGTTCACCAGCGTTCTGGTAAATTGGTCAGCGTTCGTTTTGCTCAACTTGGTAGCCGGCAAGCTTCTCCCCTCGATCTTCGCATAGCTGGGTGTTGTCTGAACAAACCAGCACACGCTGAGGATGAGAAGAAGGATTACTAATTTTTTCATTCGTGACCTCCGTAAGTACGATTTCTTTTGATGGGTCTAATCCGCTTCGAATCAATCTTGTCTTTCGAGTGGGTACTGGACCCACTCGAAGGGCTTTCGGCCCGAATTTCACTTCCCACGTTGCACAAGGGAAATTAAAATTCCAGACGAATACCCGCGCGGACCTGGCGCGGCACACCAAACAGACGTCCGGAATTGGTGTTGGTGCCGTTTCCGGAGAGATTGATGGCATCGTACAAGGCCCAGAACAGATCGCCGCCGTGTGCGGCCGCGATGGAGGCGCTGGTCTGCGTATCGGCTCTAAACCCATCATCCCAAGCATTGCCGGTGCGCATATAGACGTTGGTGACATTGCGTTTGTTGGTCAGATTCATAGCATAGACGTAGAAATTCGCATCGAACGGACCGAAATCGACGGTTTTGTCCACGCGCAGATCGATGGTATAATTCCATGGCGTCATGGAGCTGTTGACCGATTCCAGCGGGTTGCGGTTTCTCGAATCGCTGATTTCACCGCCAGTGCTCTCATCCTGCTGGCCGAAAGCGCCTTCGCGCAGGGTGTAGGGATGGCCGCTCTGGAACTGGAACAGCAGGTTCAAACCCAGTTGGCTGAGAATGATGCCGCCGTCGTTCTTGCCGAAACGATAGTCCACGTTGACCGAGCCGACGTGCGGACGGCTGAAATCCAACGGGCTGATGATGGTCGGAACCGCCACGCCCTGTTCCGTGCCGGCCAGAGAAGAGCCGGTGACAGAACCGGTGCCCAAGGCCGAAGAGTAGGTATAGTTGACCTGAGCGGCGACGCGGTTGGTGCGGCGCAGGGTCAGCGACAGCTCGACGCCTTTGGTAGTGGCGAAATCGCCGTTTTCGAGAATATTATAGTAAGAGATGGCATCGTTGGGTCCACCCTGGATGCGGCTGGTGGTGATCCAGTCCTGAATGTCTTTGTAAAATACCGTAACATCAAAGGAGGCGGCTTCAGCGAACTGCTGGTTGAAACCGACCTCATACTGGGTGGTGATCATCGGTTTCAGACCAAACCCATAGGTCGTGGTGAAAAAATTACCGCCCTCAAAAACATTGTTCATCCAATACATGGAGGGATAAACCTGATCCAGCTTGGGCGCCTGGACGAACTTGCCGTACTGGACATGAAAGACCGTACGGTCAGTGGCCGGGAAGGCCAAACCCAAACGCGGGCTGACATAGATCTTGGGATCCATCTCGACCACTTGATCGGCGATCAGGGTTTTGTTGTTCTGATCCCAGGCCGGATTGGCCATATCGGCAAAGGTGAAATCGTCGTTGTCGATGTAATCAAAGCGCACGCCGGCGTTGATCACCAGCTGTTTGGCTTCGAATTTGTCCTGAATGTAGGCCGCGCCATAGGTCGGATGTTTCGGGCCATCGACGCCGTTGAGGTTGTCGTCGATCTCATTGCCCCAAATGTCATAGCCGATCATGCCGGTGCTGGTGGCTACAGCCAGAGCGCCGTAATCAGCCAGGTCGCCCGCAAGAGCACCGGAATACACGTCCGGATTGTTCAGGCGATTGGTGAACATGCCCAATTCGCCCGCTGAAAAGGTGCGATAGGTCCAGCGTTGGGCATCGGCGCCTAATTTGAGCTCATGATTTCTCCACTGGGTGGTGAAATCATACTTGCCGCCGACATAATTGCGCTTGGATTTGGCGTATCCGGCCGGAGTTCCGGGGTCGGTGAAACCAAAGCCGTAGATATCGACGGTGTTGGTGACATTGCCGGTGGCCCATTTTAGAAAATCGTAGCCGGCCGCGGCATTTGCGGTGCTGTCAAAGTAGGCGTGAAAATTCTCGCCGAACACCCGGTCATACTCTTTGTAACGACGATCAAAAAAGTCAAAGCTGATCTCATGATAGGTGCGCGGATTGATGATATGGGTCACCTTGGCGGTGTAAAGGCCGCTGCTGGTCTCATTGAGGCCGATACGATCCTTGTTGAGAATGTCCGCAACATAGGCGCCGTTCTGCGCTTTGCTGTAGGAAAGGTTGGCGGCCAGACGCAGGCGAAACTTGGACGCGTCATAGACCAGGGTTCCGGCGCCGTTATAGGTGTTTCTGTTGTTCTCATCCACCCAATTGTCAAGGGTTTTCAACTGAGGATAGACTTCGTTATAGGTGGTGGTGAGCAACGGAAAAGTGGTCTCATTGACAATGGCGTCGGCATTGTTGAATTCAAAGCCTTTCCAGAACCGGGGATCATCATCTCCCCAGAAGGTGTTCTGGCCGGCCAGGAAAAATTTCAGTTTGTTGTTGGTCATGGGCACCGTTCCGGAGAGGGTGGCGGTATAATCGCTGTACTGCCAGGAGCTGGTGCCGAGGAACGTCTCACCCGGCTTGGCGAAATTATCGGTCTCGCCCTGAATGGTGAAATTAAGCTTTTCAGTGCCGGAACGCAGGGTGGAGCGGATGATGCCGGCGTTGGCGCCGCCGAATTCGGCGTTATAACCTCCGGCCTGCACCTGGAACTCTTCCAGGGCTTCCGGAATGATGGTCACCAGGTTCGAGCCGCCGATGACGTCTCGGGTGCTGGCGCCTTCCAGTATGTAGCCGATCTCCTCCGCACGGCCGCCGCGGATGTAGATCTGGCCGTCTTTCACCAGCACGCCGGGCTGCAGGGAGATGATGGAATTGACGCTGCGCGTCGGAATGTTTTTGTAATCCTCCAACCGCGCGATACGCACCGCATTGGTGGCGTTTTTATTCACCAGCGGACGTTCGGCAATGATGGTGACATCGCCGGCATCCAGGGCCTGGCTGGGGAGTTTAAAATTCGTGTCTGTGGTCAAGTCGGCGCTGACGCGAATGTTTTCGATGGTCACCGAGCTGTAACCGACAAATGAAGCGCGAAGCGCATAGATTCCAGGCGGAACGTTGAGCATCAGGTAGCCGCCGTTGATATCAGTGGCCGCACCCATGGAAGTGCCGACAATCAGAATGTTCGCGCCGGGTAATCCTTCGCCGGTCTCCTTATCGACTACCTTGCCGGTAATTTTACCGGTGTCTGCTCCGAACAACAAAGCAGGCAAAAGCAGGGTGCAGATGAGGGCGAATGCGAATTTAAATTTCATAGAATAGCCTCCGTCTTTACTACGATGGGGAACATCGTATTTCGATCGTTAATTGTCTTTTACGCCCAAAGTCGACAACGAGCCGCCGGCTTTAGAGCCCAGCACGAAAATGGTGTTGCGTTCGGTGACCGCACCGACGTTGACCTCGGTGGTCGTCAGCGCATCGGCGCCGCCCGCGGCCTTCACGGTCAGCGTGTAGGCGCCTGCCGGCATCTTTTTGTAGGCGCCGATCCCTCTGTACGCCAAACTGGTCCAACTGGCGGTTCCAGCCGTACCCGCCAACGTAAGGTCGAGCGGGCCGGCATCGGGCGAGCAGTTCGCCACACGAACCGTGAGCGAATCTTTGTTGGCAGGGGCATCGAACACGCGCCGTTCCTGAATTTTCAGAAAAGTGCGATCCTCGCCCACTTTGTCCAAAAAGATAAAGGTCCCGCGGTAATCGGTGCTCATGGACAGCAGCACGGTTTCGCCGTTGGACAATTTGACGGTTTTGGTTCCAGAGGTGAATTCGGCATGCGGGATCACGCCCTTGAAGGGCAGATTCCCTGCTGCCGCTCCATCGACGGTTACCGACACATCCCCCATGTCCGTGGCGGCGTTGATGAATCGATACTCTGCTTTCAAGGCAGGCGGGGTTGGGCCTGTGGTAGGCACATCCACGCAACTTGACAGCAGCGCGACCAGGAGCAGAAAAGCTCCGATCAGTAGATAGAGGTTTTTTTGTTTCGTCTTCATATTCATGCACTCTCCTTTGTACTTTCACCTACCCTAGAGGTTAAGGCCGATTTAGTGACATTTTTTTTGAAACTATTTTTCCGCCTCTGTCGTTAACTAGTTTCTGTTGCAAAACGAATGACATAAATCATTGAAAACTATTCCGCA
>DAIQOA010000126.1:0-13128 GCA_036788095.1 bacterium
CACAGACCAACCGGCCATGCGCATCTGCGCAATGCCGGGGATTTCATCAGCCGGCAGAGCCCAGGCGGCGCCCGCTGTCTCGGCATCCATCTGGAAGGACCGTACATCAGCGTCAAGCGGCGGGGTGGGATCGATCCGGCAAGCATCGATTCGCCCGCCACTCAAAGCCTGGACGAACTGCTGGAGATCTGCGCCGGCGGTCTGAGAATGATGACTCTGGCGCCGGAGCTTCCCGGCCATCTGAAGCTCATCGAACCGCTGTTACGGCGCCGGGTGATCCCCTCTCTCGGTCACACCGACGCTTCCTACGCACAGGCGGCTGCGGGCTTTGATGCCGGTATTCGGCACGCCACTCACCTGTTCAACGCCATGCCGCCGATTCTGCATCGGACGCCCGGCTGCGTGGCTGCTGTTTTTAACCATCCCGAGGTCACGGCGCAAATCATCAGCGACGGCGTGCATGTGCACGCAGAGATCGTCAACCTCGCCTACCGCCTGCTGGGCGCGGAGCGCTGTGTGCTGATCACCGACGGCATGCAGGCATCTGGATTGCCGGACGGACGTTATCTGTACGCCGGCAAAGAGTACGAGACCCGCAACGGCACGGCGCGCTATCTGGACGGCACGCTGATCGGCTCCACCCTCCCATTGATCGAGATCGCGCTGCGTTTCCGTAGCTATACCGGCTGTTCGCTGGAGGTTGCGCTGCAATGCGCGAGTTTGAATCCCGCTCGCGTGCTTGGGCTGGCGGATCGCAAGGGCGCTATTCGCCCCGGCTATGATGCGGATCTGGTGGTGTGGAATGACGATTTTTCCGTGTACGCCACAGTGATCAACGGCGAGGTGGTGCACCGCCGGCACGGGCCGGCGGACGATGGGGCCAGGGGAGAATTCGGAGGATGAAAACGACGCCGTGATTCACGGCTGGCGCTGCGGATCGTAGCGTTGCGGCCGGCTTGCGCTCACAAAGTTCTTTCTTCATTTTCCGCGGCCGATGGGGAGGGAGAATTGCGGATGCGGCGCCGGCAGACCCAGAACCGCAAGGCGCCCAGAACGATGATCGCAGCCCCGCCGCTGATTAAACTCCAGCCGATGGTCAGATAAGAATGAAACGAGGTCAGGTGGATCATGCCGATGCCGCCGGCGAGAAAAGCCAGTCCAGTGCGGACATAGGCGAGCAGCGTCCGCTCGTTGGCCAGATGGGTGCGCACGGTTGCTAATTCATCGCGGTTCATGGATGGCGCTTGATCCTCATCGATAGGTTTTGACGATCTTTTCAATCAGATGGCTGGTGGACATGCCCGGCACGCCCGGCAGCAAAACGATGCGGCCGCCATAGGTCTCCACCAGCCGGCGTTCCTCCTGATTGATGGATCCCATATGATAATCGCCGCCCTTGGCATAGATGTCCGGCTGCAAATCGGCGATCAGTTCGATCGGAGACGTGTCTTCAAAGATGATGACATAATCCACACAGGATAAGGCGGACAGCAGTTTGGCGCGCTGTTTTTCTTCAACGATGGGGCGATCGGGTCCCTTGAAAGACCGCACGGAAGCATCGCTGTTCAATCCCACCACCAGCAGATCCCCCAGTGAACGCGCTTTTTCCAGATACAGAATATGGCCGACATGCATAATGTCGAAACACCCGTTGGTCCAGACGATGCGCCGGCCTGATTGCTTTATATCAGCGACCACGGCGCGCAATTCGGACATGGAGACAATTTTATGCGCTTCCAGCCGTGCGTTTCTCTGTTCCTGCAATCGGAGCAGCTCTTCGCGGGTGATTTCAGCCAGACCCGGCTTGGCGATGGCGACTCCGGCGGTGAGGTTGGCGAACTCGGCGGTTTGGTCCGGCGACTGACCGGCGACAAGGGCCGCGGTGATCGCTGCCACCACCGCTTCGCCGGCGCCCACACGATCATAGACCTGCCGTCGCTCTGTGGAAACCAGCCGTGCCGGTTCTTTCGCTTGATGCACGCTGATGCCGTCGGCGCCGTGGCTGATAAAAAGCAGACCGGTTTTCAGACGCCGGCGCAGCCGGTCGCCGCTGTCCGCGGTGTATGCCGGTTCTGCCAGAGCGGCGGCTGTTTCGCTCTCATTGGCGATGACCACGTCAAAGCGGCTCAGCAGTGCCGGATTTTTTTCTGAGTCACCGATCAAAATCGCCTCCGGAGCGATCGTGCGGATGAAAGCCACCAGCTCCTGATCGATCAAGCCTGTATCTTTATCCATCAGCACCACCGCACGACAGCGGGGTAGAATTCGCCGGAGCCGTTTTTTTAACAGCGCGGCAGTGGCTGCGCCGGCTTGCTGCCGATGTTCGCTCAGCACGCGCACCATTTCCCGGTCCGCATGGCGAGGCCCGCCGGCGTTGATGCGCAGACGGGTGGGTGTGGAAAAGGAGGGATCGACGACCAGTCCGGTGCAATCGATACCGTGTTCCGTGAGATGATTTCTTACCACCTGTCCCGGTACATCCGGCCCGGTGCGGCCCAGCAGGTGAATCCGTCCGCCGAGACCAGCCAGCAGCAGAGCGGTATACCCTGCCGCGGCGGGCTGCCAGGATCGGCTCACGCTGTGCACAATGGGCACTAGACCATCTTCCGCGATGGTATGCGCCTCGCCATAGATGAACTCGTCCACGTACAGGTCGCCGACGATCGCGATGGGACTGCGGTTGAATGGGATGAAAAAGTCCTTATTTTCCATGGGCAAATGTAGCAAGTTTTTTTCTGTCGTGCAAGTCCCTATTTCATTCTTATGGCAGCAGGCCTGTCGAATGTGCGGAACTTGGCCCATTCGGCCGCCCGCACCGGAAAGGCTACATTCCTGTTGCATTTTAACTGCCGGCGGGCTATCTTTATTCGGTTAACAGCAAGAAAACCAAATGAAAAAAAGCCGTATTGATCTTTTGCAGGCTTGCCGCAACCATATGCAGGTGCACGAGCTGGTGCAGCCTGGGCAGAGTGTGCTGGCAGCGGTGTCCGGCGGCGTGGACTCGATGGTCCTCTGCTCCCTGCTGCGCGAGCTGGCAGGCCCCATGGCGCTCAGGCTGGCCCTGGCTCATTTCAATCATCATCTGCGCGGCGACGAGTCTGATGAGGACGAGCAGTTTGTGCTGCGGATGGGTGCTGAATGGGGTCTGACCGTGCATTCGGGCGGCGCCGATGTGGCGAGTTGGAGTGAAGAGCATGGGCAGAGCGTGGAGACCGGCGCCAGAATTCTGCGCTATCGATTTCTTCTTGACCTGGCGGAGAAAATGGGTTTTGATCGCGTGGCCACCGGCCATAATGCGGACGATCAGGCTGAGACCGTGCTCGACCATTTTCTTCGCGGTTCAGGGGTGACCGGTCTGTGCGGCATGCCGCGCCGCAGGGATCGCATCATCCGGCCATTGTTGTTCGCCGACCGGCATTGGATCACTGCTTTTGCCGAGCAGCACGCTGTGCCCTTTCGCCGCGATTCCAGCAATGAGGACCAGGTCTATCGACGCAATCGGCTCAGGCATGACCTTTTACCCTATCTGCAGCAGTATAATCCGCGGATTCATCGCACCCTGACTCGTCTTTCCGGCAACATGGCTGAAGTGGACGAGTATCTGACCGCCATGGCGGAAAAGGCGTTTCGAGAGTGTTGCCTCCAGGCGGAAGAGGGCAAAATTATCCTTGATTGTCAGCAGTTTTTAGCGTATTTTATCATTCTTAAGAAATACCTGTTACGCTTGTGTTTAAGCAAGCTGGTTGCCGGCGAATCCTTTTTCGATCATGCGCTGTATGACCGGGCGTTGTCGATGGTATCCGGGACAGGCGGTCAGGCTTATGCGCTTCTGGGCAACCGGGTGTTTATCGAAAAAGCCGGGAAGGTCCTCATCATCGGCCGCAGACCCCTTCCGTGCACCGAGGTGCGGATCGATCAGCTGCAGGGCTCTTTTCCGTTGTGGGATGGCTGGCGCCTGCGAATCCTGGCTGTAAACGAGCCGCTGTCTTCCATCCGCCGCAATCAGGATCAGAAGCGCGTGTGGGTCGATGGCGACAAACTGGCGCTGCCCTTGACTCTGCGACCCATGCGCGATGCCGACCGTTTCCGGCCGCTGCATTTGGCGGGCAGCAAATCGCTGTCCGATTTTTTTATCGACGAGAAAGTCCCGCGCCATCTGCGCCGGCGTGTTCCCATTCTATGGAGCGGCGACCAGGTGGTCTGGGTGTGCGGCCGTCGGTTGGATGACCGTTTCAAGGTGACGGCGGAGACAAAGCGGATCTATGAATTGATTTTGGCGGAACAGTGTGAATCCGAAATCGGAATTTGAAAAAGCCGTTTATGAGGGCGAATTTCGCACGCTGATCGATCGGGAGACGCTGAACCGGCGTGTCGTGGAGATGGGCCGGCAGATCACCAAGGAGTATAGCGGCAAACAGCCCATCATCATCGGAGTGCTCAACGGCGCGTTTCTGTTCATGGCGGACCTGATCCGTCACATCGAACTGGACCTGGAAGTGGATTTCATCAAGATCTCGAGTTACGGCGATGAAAAGCTCTCTTCCGGAAAGGTGATGATGCTCAAGGACATCAATGCGGAGATCAAAGGCCGCCACATACTGGTGGTCGAAGACATCGTCGACACCGGGCTGTCGATCCAGTTTTTACGAGAAAAATTCAGCCAGCTGGCGCCGGCCTCGTTGCGCTTTGCCACGCTGTTATACAAAAAGCAGAATGTGCGCGTGGAGGTCCAGCTGGACTATGTGGGATTCGAGATTCCGGATGAGTTCGTCATCGGCTATGGTTTAGACTATAAGCAGATATTGCGGAACCTGCCGGCCGTCTTTGTGATGGATTAATCGGCCGGCGAGGGGGTTCAGGAAACGATTCATCAAGCGCCGGGTTCTGCGCCGCTCAGTGAGCGAGTGACCCGGGTGAGGATAAGGACCGTGAACGCTTTACAGGATCAGGACAAGAAGAAGACCGGATTTGCGCGGGAGCAACGGCCGGCGGACCGGGACCGGCTGCCGAAGAAAAACGCGCCTCGGCGGCCAGAGCCGCCGCAATGGGGCAAGGCCTCGCGGACGTTTTTTTTGTGGTTGGGTTTATTTCTCGTCGCCTTGCTTGCATCGCAGAAATTTTCCGACGTCAAACAAAAAGAACTGCTGATCGATTATAACCGTTTCATGATGTTGATGCAGGAAGGCAAAGTGGTCGACCTGCTGGTGCAGGAACAGACCGCGCGCGGCAAGGCCTCGGAGTCGATCGCGGAATCCGGCGTCACGACCTTCAAGCTGACGCTGCCGACCAAGCCGGATTTCGCCACCATTGAAAAATGGCGGAACGAATACAACGTCAACCTGCGCTTCAAGGAAGACACCATCAGCTTCTGGAGCGTGTTCTGGACCATCATCCCCTGGGTGGTGATCTTTGGCGTCTGGATGTTTTTCCTTCGCCGGATGCAGGGCGGCGGCGGAGGCAATAAAAATATTTTCTCCTTCGGCAAATCGCGCGCCCGCATGTGGACGGAAAATTTCCCCAAAGTCACTTTTGACGATGTCGCCGGCGCCGATGAGGCCAAGACCGAGCTGCGCGAGATCATCGAGTTCTTGAAAGAGCCGGAAAAATTTCAGCGCCTGGGCGGCAAGATCCCCAAAGGCGCGCTGCTGCTGGGCCCTCCGGGCACCGGCAAAACGCTGCTGGCCAAGGCGGTGGCCGGCGAGGCGGGCGTGCCGTTTTTCAGCATGTCCGGCGCGGATTTCGTTGAAATGTTCGTCGGCGTGGGCGCCTCCCGCGTGCGCGATCTCTTCGATCAGGGCAAACGCAATGCGCCCTGCATCATCTTTATCGATGAGCTGGACGCCGTAGGCCGTCACCGCGGCGCCGGACTGGGAGGCGGCCATGACGAACGGGAACAGACGCTGAACCAGCTGCTAGTGGAGATGGACGGTTTTGAGTTCAACGAGGGCGTGATCCTGGTGGCAGCCACCAACCGGCCGGACGTGCTCGATTCGGCGTTGCTGCGTCCCGGCCGTTTCGATCGCCAGATCGTGGTCGACTCTCCGGATGTGCGCGGCCGCGAAGGCATCCTCAAAGTGCACACGCGCAAGATCCCCATGGCCAAAGATGTGGACCTGTCCATTCTGGCGAAAGGCACGCCGGGCTTTTCCGGCGCCGATCTGGCCAACATGGTCAATGAGGCCGCGCTGCTGGCCGCGCGCAAGAATAAAAACCAGGTGGACGGCCGCGATCTCGAAGAGGCCAAGGACAAGGTGCTGATGGGCACCGAGCGCAAAAGCCTGATCCTCTCTGATGAGGAAAAACGGATCACCGCGTATCACGAAGCTGGTCACGTTCTGGTGTCCAAATTCACCCCGGGCTCTGATCCGGTGCACAAGGTGACCATCATCCCACGCGGCCGGGCACTGGGTCTCACCCAGACGCTGCCCATCGACGAGAAGCACAATTACAGCAAGACCTATTGTCTCGGTTCGCTGCGCCGGTTGCTGGGCGGTCGCGCGGCCGAGACCATCGTGTTCAATGAGCTGTCCACCGGAGCGGGCGATGACATTAAACGCGCCACCGAGTTGGCGCGCAAAATGGTTTGTGAGTGGGGCATGAGCGAGGCGCTGGGCCCCATGACCTTCGGCGAAAAACACGAAGAGATTTTTTTGGGCCGTGAGATCGCTCAGCATCGGGACTATAGCGAAAAAACAGCGCAGGTCATCGATCAGGAGATCAGGTCGCTGATCACCGACGCGCTGGAGGATGTGATCAAAATGATGCACGATCATCTCGGCCATCTGCACGCCGTCGCTCAGGCGCTGCTGGAGAAAGAGATGCTCGATGGACAGGCGATCGAGGAAATTCTGAACGCGCCGGCTTCAGCGGGCAAGCGCAACGAGAAACGACGATCAGCCAAATAACAGCCGCAGACGGCAAAGGCCCGGCGCCCATTTCCCCTAAGGCCAAGAGCAAACCGATGCCATGACAAGTCCCATGACACCCTTTTTTTACATTCTGCTCGGCGCGTTTGGTTTCGTTCTGCTGGTGTTGCTCTATCTGCGCAAAACCTCCGAGTATATGACCAGGGCAAGATTCGGCCAATTTCTATTTGGGATCATTGCCCTTTTTATTTTATCGGCTGTGGCCGGCTATTGGTTCAACCGGCCGGCCCGGCCGCGCATTCGCGTCGCTGTGCTGCCGGTTCAGGAGGAACTGTTCACTGCGGAACGCTCCTGGTTGGCCTGGCACATCGCGGAACAGGCCGGCGACCATCTGCGCCGCGGTTTGGCCAAAGAGTATCTGGTTTATCGGGCCTCCTGGCTGTGGATGAGCGTGGAGGCCGATTCGTTGAACGAGATCGCCTACCTGCAGCGTTACGCCGAACGCATCGGTTTGGACTGGGCGGTGCTCCCCGCGCTCAGCAGCGACGGGCAGTCGGTCACGCTGGATTATATCTTTGTCCGCGTTCAATCGCCGAACCTGATCAGGAAATCGCAGATCACGGTGCCGCGGGAGCGGGCTTCTGATCTGGGCCGTCAGCTGGCGATCGAAGCGGCTCGATGCCTCAATCAAACGTTGGATCCCCCTGCTGCCGCGCCGGCAGATCCGCAGGTCGTGATGCTCAGCAGCCGGGCGTCCGCCTACTTGGCGCAGTCCGGGTTCGATGAGGCGGTCCTTGCCGCTGAAGCGGCCTTTGACAAGGACTCGCTTCTGACGCCGGTCCGCAATCTCTACGCCGCCGCGCTGTTGCAACAATCGCTTCGGCGCGAGAAAGAGGGCTGGAACGATACGGTGGGGCGTCTTCGCGCTTTGCGCGTGTGTGAAAACACCATCCGCCATCATCAGGCAAACGCGGCTACCTATCGATGTCTGGGCGCCTATTATCTGGCGGAAAAGCAATGGGCCCAGGCCGGCCGGCATCTGCGCAAATCGGTGGCGCTGGATCCGGATGACGCCGAAGCGTACTCCCTGTACGCCTATCTGAACGCTTCGCGGTTCAAGGAGATCGGGTTGCGGGGTGATGAAGAGATGCTCCGGCATGTGCTGCAGCTGAATCCGTGCGATGAGAGCGCCCGCCTGCGGCTGGCCGAATGGTATTTCTCCCGCAATGATCAAAAAGCGGCGGAACGGGAGGCGCGGGCCTTGTTGACCATTCATCCCCGTTCCATCGATGGGCTCATGTTTCTGGGCAAATTGGCGGCCACCGACAGGGAGTTTGCCAAGCTGGCGGAGATTTACGATCGAATTTTTACCATTGATCCACACAATGCGGACGCGTATTACAACCTCGGCATCTATTATTATCAGTCGGAGGATTTGGATAACGCGGAAAAATTGTTCAATCGCGCAGTGCGATTGAACAACCACACGGACAGCCATCTCTACCTCGGGCAGATTTACGAACGCCGGGGCGAGGTCGACAAGGCGATTGAGGAGTACCGGTTGCGCATTCGCCATAAAAAGGGCTTAGAGGATCGCTTTGCCGATGTGGCACGCGCGCGGTTGTTCGAACTCACCCGGCCTGATTCAACGGTGCTTAAGCCCTATGTGCGCTGAGGAGACGAAAAAGTGGTGGTGCCGCGATCGCGGCCTGAGCCTGGATCATACGTTGATCATGGGCATCCTCAACGTCACGCCGGACTCTTTCAGCGACGGCGGCCGGTACCTGCAGATCGATCGGGCTGTGGAGCAGGGGTTGCGCCTGATCGAAGAGGGGGCCGACCTTCTCGATATCGGCGGCGAATCCACTCGCCCCGGCTCTTTGCCGGTGGATGAAAAGGAGGAGGCTCGGCGCGTGGTGCCGGTCATCCGCGAGCTCAGCCGGCAAACGGCTGTTCCTCTGTCGGTGGACACCTACAAGTCCGGTATTGCCCGGCAGGCGCTGGCTGAAGGCGCTTGTGTGGTCAATGATATCAGCGGCCTGACTTTTGATCCGCGGATGGCGGAGGTGATTGCGCAGGCTCAGGCCGGACTGGTCATCATGCACATGAAGGGCAGGCCGCGCGACATGCAGCTCGAGCCGTATTATACCGATGTGGTGCAGGAGGTGCGGGCGTTTTTACTCGGTCAAAAACAGGCTGCCCTGGCCGCGGGCATCCTGGAAGACCGCATCGTGGTGGATCCCGGCATCGGCTTTGGCAAACGGCAGCAGGATAATTTGACGCTCCTTTGCCGGTTGGATCAGCTGCACCTGGGATCGCCCATTCTGGTGGGGCCCTCGCGCAAGTCCTTCATCGGCGCCATTTTGAACCTGCCGCCGGAAGAGCGATTGCAGGGCACCGCCGCCGCGGTGACCGCCGCGGTGCTCCAGGGCGCCGAAGTGGTGCGCGTTCATGATGTCAAGGAGATGAAACAGGCCGTCGCAGTGGCAGAGGCTCTGCGCCGATGCAGGGATGGCCTCTTAAAAGCGGGATAGTTGATTTCATGTCATCCACTCTGTTTAAAATTGGTTTTCTGCCCGTCACCGTGATGGACATCATCGATATCCTGATCATGTCCTTTGTGATTTTCAAGACCTATAATTTTATCCGCGGCTCGCGTGCGGCGCAGATGCTGGCAGGATTGATCGTCATTTTGATCCTGTCGGTGATCGCGCCCTTGGCGCATCTGCGCGGCATCAGCTGGATTTTGAACAATCTGCGCACCGTCTGGCTGGTGGCGTTTGTCATCCTGTTTCAGCCGGAATTGCGGCGCATGCTGATCCACATCGGACAAAACCGGGTCATCCGCTTTTTCGTCAAGGTTAGCGGCAACAAGATGATCGAAGAAGTGCTCGAAGCGGTGTTCTCTCTGCGCGCCAAGGGCTATGGCGCGCTCATCGTGCTGGCGCGGGAGACCGGACTCAAGAGTGTGATCGAATCCGGCGTTCGTTTGCAGGCGGAAGTTTCCTCCGAGTTGATTTTATCCATTTTTAATCCTCGGTCGCCGCTGCATGACGGCGCCATTGTCATTCAGAACGATGTGATCGAATCGGCGCGATGCATTCTGCCGCTGATCGAGCACGCGCAGGCGGCGAAAAACCTCGGCACCCGCCACCGTGCGGCCCTGGGTTTGTCGGAAGAGACCGACGCCATGGTGATCGTGGTCTCGGAGGAGACCGGCCGGGTATCCCTGGCCATCGCCGGCGAGTTGCAGTATGATCTGACCGAAGAGGACCTGCGGGCCAAATTGCTGCAGGGTCTCACCATCGTGGCGGCGGTGGAATCCCGTCAGCGGCGGTTGGCGGCAGCGACGGAGAATCACTGATGGTGAAACACGGGCTGCTTTTTCTGGGAATCCTTGCTTCCGTTGTCCAGGGGTATGAGGGCTGCACCGTGGCGGTGATCTCGGCTCAAGCGACGGTGGATGGCCGGCCTTTGTTGTGGAAAAACCGCGACAGCAGTTTTCGCGAAAACGAGGTGGCTTTTTTCCGCGGCGTGCGCCACGATTTTCTCGGCGTCATCAATGCGGGGGATACCACCCAGGTCTGGATGGGCGTCAACACCGCCGGGCTGGCGATCATGAATGCCGAGTCCATGGACCAGCCGGGCGACAGCGCTGACACCGAGGGCTTTTTCATGAAGCAGGTGCTGGCCGAATGCGGCCGGTTGCAGGATGTGGAGACGCTGCTGCGGCAGACCAACCTGTTAGGTCGCGGCACCCGCGCCAATTTCGGCTGCATCGATGCCTTCGGCGGCGCTGCGCTCTACGAGACCGGCAACCGCTCCTTTGTCTGTTTCGACGTCAACGATCCCCTGATTGCGCCGGATGGGTTTCTGGTGCGCGCCAATTTTTCCATGACCGGCCGGCAGGACCGCAAGGGCCAGGGGCCCTGGCGGTATCAGCGCGCCCGCACCTTGCTGCAAAAGCCGGCCGGCCAGAGGGTACTGTCTTTTGAATATCTTTTGCAGACCGTCTGCCGGGATCTGGTCACCGAGGAGGTGAACCCCTATCCGCTGCCGTTCACCGGTTCCATGGACGGGGCGCCGTCGGGCTGGGTGTGCACCCAGAACAGCATCAACCGGCACCGTACAGTCTCCTGTGCGATCTTTCACGGCGTCAAGCCGGGCGAGCCGCCGCTGCTCACCACTCTGTGGTGTCTCTTGGGCGAACCGCTATGCAGCATCGCTGTGCCGCTGTGGGCCGGCGCCGGACCGGTCGACAAGGCGCTCGACGGCAAACACCACTCGGCTCTGAACCGCACCTTTCAACGCAAACACGCCCGGCTGTATCATGACAAGAAAAATCCGGATTATCTCGATTCCCGCAGACTGGTGGGCGATCGCTCCTTTACGCGACGGCAGATTAAAATCGAACAGGAGATCCTCGCTGACACGCAACGGGCGTTGGCGCGCTGGCGTCAGCGTTTGCCGGCTGCCGAGGAATTGGCCAAGTTTCAAAACGATCAGCTCTCCTATGTCGTAAGAAGATATTGAATGAACCGCACGATCTATTTCCATGAGCCCGGATGATGAACGACAAATGGAACCAAATCGCTAAATCGCCCGAAGCGGCCGCGCTGCTCAAACTGTTCCTGCGCATCGATGAGATCTGCGATCATGAGGGTGATGTGGTGGAGTTTCTTCCCAACCTGCTGCATCAGTTGGCGCAGCTGCTGGACGTACAGTCCGTTGCCGTCACCATTAACGACAGCCAGCTGCATCAGCGGGTGCTGAGCCGTTACGATCGCGGACGGGCGCTAATCGCCAACGAACAGTTGAGCCGGATTGCGCAGCAGGCGACGGCCGCACGGTCGATCCTGTCCCTGCAAGAGCCGGAGGAGAACCTGACCAGTGCGCTGATCATGCCCATCATCAAGCACGCGCGCGTTCTCGGCTCCTTTATTCTGGCCAACAAATCGGCCGGCGCCTTTGGCGACTATGACCACATGGTGGTCACCCTGGTGGAAGCGCGCATGGATGACGCCATCGATGAGTGGTTGCGGTTGCAGGAACAGCGCCGCATCTCCACCGAGAACCGGGTGATCAAGGAGCTGGACAAAATCCGCGACGAGACCACGGATCAGGGCGAAGCGCTGGATCAGATGATCGCCACGATTCTGGACTCGGTGAAGGCGCAGATCGGATTCATCACTCTCTACGATGCGGAAAAGGATCGTCACCTGCCCGGCGGCAAGGTGCTGCGCGGCCGCAGACCCATGAGCCAGGAGGATTATCGGCTGGTCGGCGATCTGGTGCGGGAGGCCAAGCTGCATCATAAAACCGTGATGCGGCATAAACTGGCCGACAGCGAGATCGATTCAGTGATCATCGCGCCGATGTTCATCTCCGGCCTTTTCCTCGGCGCCGTGGTGGTGATCAACAAGGAACAGGGCCTCTTCGATGAAGCGGATCAACGGCTGGTAGAGTCCGTGGCCGGCATCATCGACAGCTTTATTTTTCAGGAAGAGAAATTCAGACGGTTGATGATGCTGGTGGGACGCGAAGCCACGCGCGATGTGGAGGAGGCGCTGATCATGCAGCGGCCCGACACCGCCCGCGGTCAGCGCATGGAGATCACCATGCTGTTCGCCGATATCCGCGATTATAGCCGGATCACGCGCGAGATGGATCCCACCACCGCGGTGCGCATGCTAAACGATTATTATAACGCCATCACGCCCATCGTCACCAGCCACGACGGCATCGTCGACAAGTATGTGGGCGACGAACTGGTGGCCCTGTTTACTAAAAACACCAGCCAGGGCGTGCATCAACTGTTGGCGGTGGAGACCGCATTGGAGATTCAGGCGGAACTGGCGCGGCTGAATAAAGAGTGGGAGATCACCGGCAGACCCCTGATCTCCATCGGCGTGGGCGTGCACACCGGAGAAGTGGTGCTGGGGCAGATCGGCAGCTTTGACCGCAAGGATTACACCGCCATCGGCGCCAACATGAACTTTGCCGCGCGGCTGCAAAATCTGGCCAAGCCCGATCAGATCATCATCAGTGAGGCCACCTATGTAGCGCTCACCGGCAAGGTGATGGCGCGGCGCATCGGGCCCTTTGAGATCAAGGGGTTCGGCGAGAACCTGGCTTATCTGGTGGAGGGCCGGTCGCCGGACCATTTATGAGAAAGCGCAAAGCAACGCCGCGGGAATGAAAAAGCGTGATGAAATTGCAAAACACGAAATAGCCAGGCCTGAGGCCAGCATGAAGCTCTTTT
>DAIQOA010000127.1:0-1883 GCA_036788095.1 bacterium
TGCTCCCGCTGTGGGCCCTTTTCCCGTTCCCAGGTGTTCAGGGCCAGGATAAGGACGTTGGGATTTTTCTGATAACGCTCGTACACCTGCTGCAGAAACGGAAAGGACATTTTACAGGGTCCGCACCAGGTGGCCCAGAAATCCACCACCACCACTTTGCCCTTTTGTTCGGAGAGGATGACCATCCCGCCGGCCAGAGCCGGCAGGGTGAAATCAGGCGCCGGTTTGTTGATGCGACTTTCCGTGAGCTTGGTGAAAGCCTGCTTTCTGCCGAGATCCTGCAATTTTTTCAGCTGAGCCTCAAATCCGGCAGCGTTGCGGTTCTGCTTGATCCACGCAGCTCGATAATGTTGGATCAGGTTTATATCCGCTTTGGCTGCGCTCAAACAGGCTTCCGCCACCTCGATCGCCTTGTCGGTTTTGCCGTTTTTTACATAGCTTTCCACTAATCTGGCGTTGATATCTGTGCTCTCTCCCTGGTTGATGGCATAGGCCTCTGCGTAGGCCGCCTCGGCCTCTGCGGTTTTGCCGGTTTTAAACAATCCCAATCCATAGGTATCAAGAATGCTGGCCAGCGCGTCTTTTTGTATATTGTCCCAGTCGGCCTGTGAAAGATAGGAGGGCTTGCTGTCTGAGCCGGCGCGGCGCGCCAGCTCGACGCCCTTTCGAGCCAGCTCTACGGCCTGGGACAGGTGACGGTTGTTTTCAATCAGCGGCCAGGCCAGGGTGTTGTAGAGATGGGCGTTGGGCTTGTCCAATTTAGCCAAAAAAGCACCCGCTTGGTCGATCCGGTCGTTGCGGGCATATTCTTCGATGAGCAGATTTTGCAGAGACTCCCGGTCCTCCTCAGGCAGTGCATCGTTGTCGAGCAGTTGTTCGATCTCAGCGATGCGCTGCACAGGATCGCCCTGCTGACCCATTTTCATCATCGCCTGATAGAGGGCCAGTTCGCCCTTAGGATTTTTTACCACCCACTCATTTCTGATCGATTCCGCGCGGGCTGCTTGATCAGTCTGAGCGAACCAGTTCAGCAGCACGGCGACCGCCTCCTCGTTGTCCTTGTTGGCGTCGTACACCCGTTCCAGGGTTGTCTTGATGGCGGATCTGGTCGAATCACCGGGTTTTTCGCGCAGCTGCAATCGCCAGAGCAGGCTGTTGGCCTGGGCGTTGTTTGGATAGATCGCCAGCTCTTTCTCCAGCTCTTCGCGGGATTGTTCCGGAGTGCCGGCGATCTTGAAATTGACATATTCCTGTTGGCGTAGGAGGGTCGCGAGGGTCAAATGGCTCCCCTGGACCGGTTTGCCGTCTGCATACACCAGCGAGTGCCAGCTGTTGCCGCTGCGATCGTCTATTTTATTTCCGGCGGCAAATCGATAGAGCAGCAGCAGCGGTTTTTCTCCGGGCAGGGTGAAATCAGCCTGCCAGAGCTTTTTATTTTTTTGCATGGCCAGTTCCAGCAGACGGGGCTGTTCCTTTTCATAGCCGATGAGAATAAGAGCCGTGACGGCCTCAGCCTCTTTCAGCTGTGCGTCCTTGGCCGCAGGTTGATAGGTGATGGTGATTTTTTCACCGGCCTTGGGTTTTGCCGGCTTTAAACCCGCGATCTGATCCGGTGCTAGAGTGGTCTGGCACGCAGCCAGCAGCAGCACCAGCCACAGCGGCAATATCAACTTACGAGGCATGATAAACTCCTTATATCCGGATTTCTAGTTTATCAGCATTTTACAAAGGACTGACTTTATATCCAAGAACATTTTTTCTTTATTTTCATTTTAATTATACCTACTTTACTCTGTTAAACAGCACCTGAATTTATTAGCTGAGGAGCATCATGTCGTCACGTCAGGTTCATTATGTATTGAGCACCCACTGGGACCGTGAGT
>DAIQOA010000127.1:1983-3620 GCA_036788095.1 bacterium
ATCATGTCGTCACGTCAGGTTCATTATGTATTGAGCACCCACTGGGACCGTGAGTGGTACCAGAGTTTTCAAAATTTTCGCTATCGTCTGGTGCAGCTGATGGATCATCTGTTGCAGGGTTGGCAGGATGGCAGGCTGCAAGGCCCCTTTCAGACAGACGGACAGACGATTCTGGTTGAGGATTATCTCGAGGCCAGGCCGGAAAAGCGGGCTGAAATAGAAAGCCTGGCCAAATCGGGCCGGCTGGTCATGGGCCCCTGGTATGTCATGCCGGACGAGTTTCTGGTTTCCGGCGAATCGCTGGTGCGCAATCTGCGCATGGGTCGCAGCCTGGTCCGGCATTTGGGCGGCCGCCCCTCTCAGGCCGGTTTCATCTGCGATATTTTTGGACATAACAGCCAGATGCCGCAGATTTTTGCCGGCTTTGGCATTCACGCCGGCCTGCTCTGGCGTGGGATCAATCAGCCGGATAAGAGATTACTCCGCTGGCGCGCGGCCGACGGCACGGAGATGATCGTCTATCGCTTTGGTCAAATCGGCTATTGCGATTACGCTTTCAAGGTGCGGCATGCCGATCAGCCGAAACGCGCGTTCGATGCCGAGGCCGGCGCAACGGACCTGTGGGCGTTTATTGAAAACGAGGCCAAGGCGACGAAGACCAATGCCATCCTGGTCTTTGACGGCGGCGATCATTTGGAATGGAATCCGGATCACTATGCCGTGTATCTCGAACAGAGCAAGGCCCCCCGTGCCGGGTACACGCTGTCGCACACCAGTCTGGATGAATTTCTCGCTGCAGTGATCAAAGAGGGTAAAGCCATCTCCGAAAGCGCGGACGGCGAGCTGCGCGAGCCCGGACGTTGGCCTGTTGACGTGGATCAGTCCTGGTTGATCCCCGGCGTTCTCTCCAGCCGGGTGTGGATCAAGCAGGAGAACGCCGCCTGCGAATCATTGCTCTGCCAATGGGCGGAACCGCTGAGTACCTTCACCGCCGGTGCACTTCAGGAAGAGTATCCGGAGCGCTATCTGGAGATCGCCTGGAAGTGGCTGCTGCAGAATCATCCCCATGATTCGATCTGCGGGTGCAGTATAGACCAGGTGCACGAGGATATGAAATACCGCTTCAGCCAGTGCCGTCAGATCGGCGAACGCCTCGCCCTGGAGGCCCGGCAGAAAATGGCCGCATCCATCGAAGGAGAGATCCAAGATAACGAATTGCGGGTGGCGGTGTTCAATCCTCTGCCTCGACCCGTGTCGGGCGTAGTCGATGTGCAGCTAAGCCTGCCGGATTCCTGGCCGGTGTTCAACGAGTTTTTCGGTTTTGAACCCAAGCCCGGATTTCGCATCTATGAGGCTGCCACCGGCCGCGAAGTCCCCTATCAGCGGCTGCAACAAAAGATGGCGCGGAACAAATTCACCCACTCTGCCCAGCACTTTCCCCAGCCGTATCGCACCAACGACGTCGCTGTCTCGCTCTCGCTGCAGATCCCCAGTCTGGGCTACACCCACCTGATCGTTCGCAGCGGCCAGGAAAAGATGCCCACGCGCTATCCCGCCACTCCAGGCCTGATGGTCTCAGACCGCACGATGGAGAACGAATGGATCCGCGTGCAGGTACAGGAGAACGGCAGCCTCAC
>DAIQOA010000127.1:3720-13109 GCA_036788095.1 bacterium
GCACGATGGAGAACGAATGGATCCGCGTGCAGGTACAGGAGAACGGCAGCCTCACATTGACCGACAAACGAACCCAGCGCAGGTATGACCGGCTGCTGACCTTTGAAGACAGCGCGGACATCGGCGACGGCTGGTATCACGGCGACGCGGTGAATGACCAGATTTTTTCTTCCGCGGCAGCGGCCGCCCAGGTGGCGGTGATCCACAACGGCCCTCTGCGGGCCACGCTGCGAATCCGCACGCTCATGCAGGTGCCGGAGGCGTTTCAATTCGATCGCATGGTGCGCAGCGACCGATGGGTGGAGATGCCCATCGATTCGCTGGTGACTTTGCACAAGGACAGCGATGTGGTAAACGTTCGAACCATTGTGGACAATCGCGTGGACGACCATCGTTTGCGCGTGCTTTTTCCCAGCGGATGTGCGGCGAACACCTATCTCTGCGATTCGCCCTTTGATGTGGTCCAACGCGCCATCGCTTTGCAGCCGGATCGGCACGAGTACCGCGAGATGGAGGTCGAGACGCGATCCCAGCAAACCTGGACCGCGGTGCATGATGCCGACAGCGGGTTGGCGGTGATCAGCAGCGGTCTGCTCGAATCCACGGTACAGGATCTGCCGGGGCGGCCCATCGCGCTGACGTTGTTCCGTGCCACCCGCCGGACGGTGTTCACCGACGGGCAGCCGCTCGGGCAACTCCATCAGCGGCTCTGTTTCAACTACTGGATTCAACCGTTGTCCGGCGCTCCGGATCGGCGCGCCTGTTTCGAGCTGGGCCAGCGGCTGGCAGCCGGCATCGCTTGCGTGCAGCTGTCCGAGGAAGACCGGCTGCGTTGGCGGACCGACCGGCCGTTGCCGGATCACGCCGGCGCTTTTCAGCTGGAAGGCCAGGCGGTGCTCACCAGCCTGCGCCGCGACGGCGCGTATATCGAAATGCGTCTGTTCAATCCCGAAACGCATACGATCATGGCCTCGGTGCTGACCACCGATCGGCCCGCTGCGTGGCCGGCGCCTTCGCGGTTTCAATTCGTCGATTTGGAAAGTGCTCCTCAGACACAACCACAACCCCTGTCGGACGGCAAGATCTCCTTTCCGGTGCCGGCGAAAAAAATTATCACGCTACGATTTCTGGATTAGATCATGAGAACAGTTGCAGAATTGGATGAAAGGCTTTCCCGGCCCTCTTCAGGTTTGTTAAAAGATTTTCAATCCCTTCGCGGCGATCTCCTGGTGCTGGGCGCCGGCGGAAAAATGGGACCGACGTTGTCGATCATGGCGCGCCGGGCTCTGCCGGCCGCTCAACGGGTGTTCGCTGTTTCCCTGTTCGGCGCTGATCAGGTGCAGCGCGACCTCGAGGCGCAGGGCGTTGAGACCATCAGCGGCGATCTGCTCGACGAGGCCTTTCTCAAACAGTTGCCGGACAGCGCCAATATCGTCTATATGGCAGGGCTCAAATTCGGCTCAACGGAAAATCCCGCCGAGACCTGGGCGATGAACGTGCTGCTGCCGGCCAAGGTGGCCCAGCGTTTTGCCAACAGCCGCATCGTCGCTTTCTCCACCGGCAACGTCTATCCCTTTGTCCCCGTCGCCTCCGGCGGCTGCGTGGAAAGTGATCCGCCGGGACCTGTGGGCGAATACGCACAGTCGTGTCTCGGACGTGAACGCATGTTCCAGTATTACAGTTTAAAGAACCGCACGGCCGTGACGCTGTTCCGTCTGAATTACGCTTCAGAACTTCGCTACGGCGTCATCGTGGACGTGGCCACCCGCGTGTTCAACCGGGAGGCGATCGACCTCACCATGGGCCATTTCAACGTCATCTGGCAGGGCGATGCCAACAACATGGCGCTGCGTTCTCTGTTATTGGCAGAAGTGCCTGCGCGCCTGCTCAATGTGACCGGTCCGGAGATCGTATCCATCCGCTGGCTGGCGGAGCAGTTCGCCGCCCAGTTCGACGTCCAACCGGTCTTTACCGGCAAAGAGTCGCAATCGGCCCTGCTGAGCAATCCCGCCGCCGCGATGGCGCATTTCGGTGAACCCGAAGTCAGTGTGAAGCAGATGATCCCCTGGGTGGCCGACTGGCTGAAGCAGGGGGGAACCCTGTTGAACAAGCCGACCCACTTTGAAGAACGGGGGGGCAAGTACTAGCCGATCGCCCAGGGGGGGCGGACTGAACCTCCTCCCTTTGGGGGCGTCCCCACGGCGGCCCGGCCCCGCGCGAGAGCGTTTGAAAGTATACTCTATTCCAGGACAAGCAAAGGTAAGGTACTCCTATGGCACAACTGCCACAAGTTCCAAGTGCAGTGCACAAAGCCCTGCAGGAAGGACAGGTCATACCGGCCCATCCGTTGGCTTTGAATGCTGCGCGACAGTTCGATGAGCGCCATCAGCGTGCTCTGACCCGGTACTATCTCAACGCCGGCGCCGGCGGCATCGCCATCGGCGTGCACACCACCCAGTTCGAGATCCGCAAACGCCAGATCGGTTTGTACCGGCCGGTCCTCGAGTTGGCGGCTGAAGAGGTGGATGCCTTTGTCAAGGCGAAAAGAAAACCGATCATAAAAATCGCCGGCGTCATCGGTCTGACCAATCATGCGGTCCGTGAGGCGGAATGGGCGGCGGGCCTGGGATACCATGCAGCGCTGTTGAGCCTGTCGGCGTTTCAATATGTGGACAACAAGAGCCTGCTGAGCCATTGCCAGCAGATTGCCAAGATCATTCCTCTGATGGGGTTTTACCTGCAACCTTCGGTCGGTGGACGCGTGCTGGATCGGGATTTCTGGCGTACTTTTGCCGAAATTGAGAATGTGGTCGCCATCAAAATCGCGCCGTTCAATCAGTATCGCACCCTGTATGTGCTCCATGGCGTCGCCCAATCCGGCCGGGCGAAAGAGATCGCGCTGTACACCGGCAACGACGATCACATCGTACAGGATTTGATGACTCCGTTTAAAATTCCGACCGCCTCCGGCGTGGTGACGCTGCAGATGGCCGGCGGACTGCTCGGTCACTGGGCGGTCTGGACCCGGCAGGCGGTGCGCCTGCTGGATAAAATCAAAAAATGGCGCAGCGGCGAGACCCGGCTGACGCAGGAGCTGCTCACCCTGGCGCCGCGGGTGACGGACTGCAACGGCGCTTTTTTCGATGTACTCAACGATTTTCGCGGCTGCATCATCGGCCTGCACTATGTGCTCAAGCGCCAGGGACTGCTGGACGCCATCTGGACGCTGCACAAGGCGCTCACCCTGGACGAGGGCCAGCGCAAAGAGATCGAACGGGTGTACCGGCTGTATCCGGATTTGAACGACGACGATTTTATCGAACAGAACCTGGATCAGTGGTTGCGTTGATACGGCGTCTCTTCATCGTGAATGCGGCGCCCGCTTAGCGCCGCATTCCGCCCGAGCGAAGCGAGGGCGGAACCCAAAGGGCGGCCGATTTCCGGGACGTGCGCGACGGAGCGGTCGTAGCGCTTGGATCATGCGCGTTCCATCGGCGGATGCGCTGTCCGCTGAAACGACGGTCTAAAAAAATTGCAATGGAATGAGCCAGTCGATTACCCTCAGCGTCGTCATTGTCAACTATAATGTTCGCGAATTTCTTGAGCAGGCGATCAAATCTACCCTCAGCGCGCTTTCCGGTTTGCGGCATGAGGTCTGGGTCGTAGATAACGCTTCGACCGACGGCAGCGTGGACTTGATCCGTACCCTGTTTCCACAGGTCCATCTGCTGGTCAATCGTTCCAACGTCGGATTTGCCAAGGCCAACAATCAGGCGCTGGCGCAGTGCCGCGGCGATTTCATCTGTCTGCTCAATCCGGACACCATTGTTGAAGAAAAAACGTTTTCGTCCATGGTGGAGTTTTTTGACCGCCATCCAGAGGCCGGCGCCGCGGGCTGTAAGGTTCTAAATCCCGACGGCTCTCTGCAGCTGGCCTGCCGCCGCAGTTTCCCCACCCCTTGGGTGGCGTTTGGCAAGATCTCCGGCCTGGCTGCGCTTTTTCCTAAAAGCCGGCGATTTGGACGCTACAACCTGACCTATCTCGATCCGGACCTGACGGCCGAGGTCGAGGCCATTTCCGGCTCGTTCATGATGTTCCGGCGCGCGGCCTTCGAGCAGGTCGGATTTCTCGATGAATCCTTTTTCATGTACGGCGAGGATCTCGACTATTGTTTTCGCATCCGCGAAAAGGGATGGAAGATCTATTATGTTCCGGACACGCGGATCATCCATTTCAAGGGGGAGAGCTCGAAAAAGAGCCCGTTCGAACAGCGCAGCCTCTTTTATCAGGCCATGCGGCTTTTTGTCCACAAACATCTGGGCAAAGGCCTCGCTCTGATCCCCATGTGGATTCTGCTGGTGGCCATTCGCGTGCGGTCCCTGCTCTCCCATCTCTCTGCGCTGGCGCGCATGATCGCCTTACCCGCCGTGGATCTGGCTTTCATGACGGTCAACCTGGCACTGGCCATCTATGGCCGTTTTCAACCGCTGTTCCCATGGAAGAGCTTTATCATCGTCCATGTGCTGTACAGCCTGATCTGGCTGTTGCTGCTGGCCCGGCACGAGGTCTATCAACGGCATCCCTTCAGCTATGTGAAAGCCGGCTCCGCCGTGGTCCTCGGCTGGATCGCCAACAGCGCCTTGACCTTTTTTTTCAAAGACATCGGATTTTCTCGCCTGGTGGTCCTCTATGCCGGATTGCTGAATCTGGTGGCCCTGCCGGGCTGGCGGCTGCTGTTTAAAGTGATGGCCCATATCAACGTCCATTATCTGCAGGGAGCATGGGGCAGCCGCTTTCTTCATCCGCAAACACTGCTGGTGATGGATGCGGACGGCGCCGAGGAACTGCTGCGCCGATTGCAAGGGCGCCTGGAAAACCGCTACAGGGTGACCGGCATCATCCTGGCCGGCGATACGGTGCAAACCCGGCGGATCAGCGGCGTTCCGGTGCTGGGCGCCATCGACCAGATTGCGGAGGTGATTCGGCAAAAAAAGATCCAGCAGGTGATCTTTGCCACCGAACGGATCGCCAACTTTGAGATCCTGTCCATCATCTCCGCTGACCACGGACGGCCGGTGACCTATAAATGGATTCCTCCGGCCATGGACGTGATCATCGGCAAGGCGTCAGTGGATTATGTGGACGATCTGCCGTTTCTCGACATCGAGTACCGGCTTCATGAGGCAGGCAACCGCTGGCTAAAGCGCGGTCTGGACATCGTGCTCTCCTCTCTGCTGCTGCTGTTTTCAAGCCCCCGGTATGCGTGGGGCCGGCTGGTGGAAAAGCGGCGGCTCGAAGCGGATGTCTATGCCGGCGTACAGGGCCGGCCTTTCATGCTCTGGCGTTTCTCCGACGCGCCGGAGCACCGCCGGTCGGGGCCTTCTCTGCTGTGGTGGTCTGTGTTCAAAGGGGATATGAGCATGGTGGGCTGCGCTCTGCCGGCGGCACCGACGCCCTCCACGCAGCCGCCGTTGCTCAAGCCCGGATGGACCGGCCTGGAACGGCTGCAGCAGGAGGACGGCCTTGCCGGCAGCGACCGCGAACGGCTTCAGTTGTATTATATGAAAAACTATTCCGTGTGGTTGGACCTGGAGATTATCTTTCAAACCGTGCTGCACGCTCTGAAGAGGTAATATGAACCAGTATGTGTTGGACTTTGAAAAGCCCATCCGGGAGCTTGAAAACCGTATCGCCGAACTGCGCGACGCCGGCAAGCCGGAGGACGCCATGGCCGCAAAAGAGATTAAAAAGCTCGAAGCGCAGGTCGTGCGCTTGCGCGCGCAGATCTACGCCAAATTAACGCGCTGGCAGAGGGTGCAGTTGGCCCGTCACCCCAACCGGCCGTACACGCTGGACTACATCGAGGCTATGATCACCGATTTCATCGAACTGCATGGCGACCGTTTCTTCGGCGATGACCCGGCCATCGTCGCCGGCATCGGCCGCTTGGGGCAGCAGCCCGTGGTGGTGATCGGTCATCAAAAGGCGCGTGAGACCAAGGAAAAGCTTCGCCGCAACTTTGGCATGCCGCATCCGGAGGGCTATCGCAAAGCGCTGCGGCTGATGAAACTGGCCGCCCGGTTTAAACGGCCGGTGATCTGTCTGATCGACACGCCGGGCGCGTATCCGGGCATCGGCGCTGAGGAGCGCGGCCAGGCCGAGGCCATTGCGCGAAATCTCTTTGAAATGGCGCATTTGCCCACACCGATCATCGTGGCGGTGATCGGCGAAGGGGCCAGCGGCGGTGCGCTCGGCATCGGCGTCGGCGACCGGATTTTGATGATGGAAAACACCTGGTATTCGGTCATCACCCCGGAAGGCTGCGCCGCTATTCTTTACCGCGATGCGGCCAACGCACCGCAGGCGGCAGAGGCCATGCGGGTCACGCCCGAGGATCTGCTGCAGATGGGGATCATCGATAAGATTATCAAAGAACCGGACGGCGGCGCGCACGCGCATCCCGATGCCGCGGCGCAGTTGCTCAAACAGGCCTTGCTGCAGGAACTGGCCAGCCTGCGCAGAATCTCCGCCACCCGGCTGGTGAAACAGCGTATGGAAAAATTAAGCCGCATGGGTGTTTATTCGGAGTGAAACCGGGCTGAAGACCGCTGCCCTGGATCGAACGCTGGATCCGTTCAAGGCGCTCCGGTCTGCAGTAGAGTGCGGAAGAATTTTTTTATTGAGTGTCTGCGCTTTTTTCACTATTTTGTATCGCTGCCAGGCTGCGTGCAATGGATAAACTCGCTGCCGGTGGATGTGAAACCGGCTTGGCGGGCTGCCGTCGGCCTTTCGACCTTAAATGATGGGAGATCCTGATGGTCAGCAAAGAGCTTCTCGAGATTTTAGCCTGTCCCTCCTGCAAAGGCGATTTGAACTACGATGCGGAAAAAGACACGCTCACCTGCAGGGCCAAGCACTGCCCGCATTGCGGCATGCCGGTGGATGAAAAGGGCGCCTGCACGGACGCCGAATGCGGTAAAACCACCACTGCCCCAGTCGGACTGGAGTACCGGGTGGAGGAGGACATTCCGATCATGTTGATCGATGAGGCCAAAAAACTGCCCCTCTAGGCCCAGGGGGATCGTTGCCTGCCGCACATCATCAGCCGCATCCCTTTCTTCGTTCTAACAGCCTGTTTTAATTGGTTTAAATAGGTGTGGATCATTGTGGGACCCCTAGGTTCCGGCGGAGAAAAGCCTTGCTTCTTTGGCAAATTCCTTCTATATTACTCGATAAACCATCTTGTAAACAAACGGTTTTCCTATGCTCAATGCCAAGGTCTTATTGCTCAATCAGAATTATGAGCCCTTGACCGTGGTGACCGCCCGGAAGGCGATCGTTCTCGAGTTCGCTGAAAAGGTGGAGGTTGTGGAACGGCGCGATCGGTGGGTTCATTCCCAGCACCTGCGTTATCCGGTGCCCAGCATCGTACGCCTGCGCCGTTTCATTCATATACCGCATAAGCGGGTCGAGTTGACGCGTCGCAATATTCTGCGCCGGGATGGTTATCGCTGTCAGTACTGCAATTCGACCAAGGGGCCGTTCACCATCGACCATGTAGTGCCCAAAACACGGGGCGGGAGCGACACCTGGGAAAATCTGGTCTGTGCGTGCGTGGAGTGCAACAGCCGCAAGGGCAATCGGACGCCGGAGCAAGCCAATCTGCGCATGGCCAAGCAACCGCGGCGGCCCAGTCACCTCTTCTTCATTCAGCATTTCATCGGCATCCAGGAGGAGGGGTGGAAGCCGTATCTGTTTATGAATTAAAATTCATGCGCCGCAATCATTCGTGGAATTCATGGAGGGCCGTGCTGCAAACGGCCCTCCCTGTGTTATAATATGCCCTACAAAATTAAATTAGAATCCTTCGAGGGACCTCTTGATCTGTTGTTGTTTCTGATCAAGAAGGAAGAGATCGATATCTACGACATCCCGATCGCCAGGATCACCGAGCAGTTCCTCGCCTATGTGGAAATCATCCAGCTGCTGGATTTGGAAGCGGCCAGTGATTTTATTCTGATGGCCGCGACGTTGATGCGCATCAAGGCGCAGTTGCTGCTGCCGCGCATGACCGAAGGCGAAGAGGTGGAGGAATTCGGCGATCCGCGTCAGGAGTTGGTTCACCGCCTGCTCGAGTATAAACGATTCAAGGAGGTGGCGGAGGATCTCAGCGTCAAGGAGGATATCGCCGCCAAAATCTATCCGCGCGGCAGTTTTAAATTTGAGGAAGGCTGGGACGACGAGTTTCTCGCCAGCTCTGAGGTAACGCTGTTCGATCTCGTGGCCGCGTTCCGTTCTCTCTCCGAGCGCGCGCCCAAGGTCACGGTCCATGAGGTGCAGCTGATCTCCGTCACTCTGGAGGAGCGGATCGAGTATGTCGAGCGGATCGTTTTTGAACGCGTGGAAGTGAAATTTCATGAATTGTTTCTGCCCGGCGAAGACAAGATCGTCTGGATCGTCACCTTTATCGCGATTTTAGAGCTGATTCGCAGCCGTACCGTGGTGGCGCGGCAGGATGAACCGTTTGCTGAAATCTATTTGACAAAAGCGGATGAATAAAGAGCAACTACAATCAGTGCTGGAGGCCATGGTTTTCGCCTCCGATACGCCGTTGACCATCCATCAGATGGTCTCGGTTCTAGAAAATTTTGAAAAGACGGACATCGAAGAGGCGCTGGGCCGGATCCAGGAAGAGTTGACCGGCCGAGCGTTTACGCTGAAAAAGGTGGGCGGCGGCTATCAGTTTGCCTCGCGGCCCGAGTACAGCCGATGGATCAAAAAAATGTATCAGGGCAAACAGCGCAACCGGCTCACGCGGGCGGCGCTGGAGACCCTGGCGATCATTGCGTTCAAACAACCCATCTCCCGTGTGGAGGTGTCGGCGATCCGCGGCGTCAACTCCGATGGCGTTATCAAAGGACTGCTGGAACGCAAGCTGATCACCATCAGCGGCCGTGGTGAAGGGCAGGGCCGCGCCCTGCTGTTCAACACCACGCCCGAGTTCCTGCAGTATTTCAGCATCAATGATCTCGCCGATCTGCCCAAACCCAAAGAGATCGAAGAGCTGCTGGCCGCCGGTGAAGCGGCGCGCATCATGGGCGAATTGGAGCAGGCGGCGGTGGAACAGGAACGGGAGCAGGAGATCGACGAGCCCGGACTGCTGGAGCCGTCCGAGTCGTCCGACGCCGAGTTTCTGCGCAGCGAAACGCCGGCGGAAGAGATCACGCTTCCCGACCCGGACGCGGCGTCGGAATCGGAGACCGAGGCCGCTCCGCTGGCAGAGGCGACTCTGGATGAAGTGCTGGCCGGCGGTCCGTCGTTCACCGAGGAAGAGGCGCAGCAAGCGGATGCCGCGGATGAGTCCTTTTTCGCCGAAGAGCAGGCCGTGG